>JAALOD010000011.1:0-44174 GCA_013372845.1 Candidatus Udaeobacter sp. | reverse complement strand
CAGGGAGTCGGCAACTCAGTAGGCATTTCCGTGGCGACAAAAATGGCTGCTGCGCGTTTCAATACTGATGAGCACAAGATTTTCGATCAGCACGTGATCTGTTTGTGCGGCGACGGCGACATGCAGGAAGGCGTCGCTTCCGAGGCGTGCGCACTCGCCGGTCACTGGGGCCTCGATAATTTGATCTACATCTACGATTCAAATGCCGTCACGCTGGATGCCGCGGCGAAGGAAACGCAGAGCGAAGACACCCACAAACGCATGGAGGCGTATGGCTTCGATGTCCAGGAAATCGATGGCCACGACATGCAACAGTTTCTCGACGCGTTGAACGTGGCGAAGCGGCGCGACAACGGGAAACCGCAATTCATCATCGCGCACACGCTCATCGGCAAAGGCATCCCGGAAGTGGCAGGGACGTATAAAGCGCATGGAGAGGCGGGCGCAAAGTATGTTGATGCAGCCCGCAAGGCGCTCGGCCTGCCAGACGAACATTATTTCGTCTCGCAGGAGGTGTACGACTATTTTGCCGAACACAAAAAGAAGCTCCTCGCCGATTACGAGAAGTGGGAACAAACCTACAACGCGTGGCGCACGAAAAATCCTGATAAGGCGAAAATCCTTGATGACGGTGTTGAGCGAAGAGTTCCGGCGGATCTTTTCTCGAAGATTCCTGACTTTCCCAAGGATGCGAAGCTAGCGACGCGAAAAGCCGGAGGGGAAGTATTGCAGCCCATTGCGCAAGCGATGCCGTTGCTCATGAGTGGCAGTGCCGATCTGTACGGATCGACAATGAACTACATCGACGGCGGCGGCGATTTCAATCGCGACGACCCTGGCGGGCGTAACATCCGCTTCGGCATTCGCGAACATGGGATGTGCGCGATTCTAAACGGCATCTCGTATCACGGACTGTTCCGCGCATCTGGCGCAACCTTTGCTGTTTTCACCGATTATTGCCGCCCTGCTATTCGGCTGGCCGCGCTGGCAAAGCTCCCCAATACTTACATTTTCACTCATGACTCGATCGGTGTCGGTGAAGACGGTCCCACTCATGAACCCGTGGAGACAGTGAGCTCCGTCCGCTTAATACCGAACATTGACGTAATTCGCCCGGCCGATCCTGAAGAGACTGCTGGCGCGTTTGTGGCGGCGATGCAACGAATCGATGGACCAACCTTTCTCGCGCTTACACGGCAGACAGTGCCGATGTTGAACGATATCGACGTAAAATTACGCCGCGAAGGAGTGCTTCGTGGCGGTTACGTTGCCAGGAAAGAGAAAGCGAAACTCGATCTGATTATCATGTCGTGCGGAAGCGAATTGCAACACGCGCTCGCGGCAGCGGGACAGCTCGGAGACGGCGCGCGCGTTGTCTCCATGCCTTGCTTCGAACGTTTTAATCGCCAGCCGCAAGAATACCGTGAAGAAGTTCTGCCTAACGAATGCCGTAGACGCGTCGCCATCGAAGCCGGAGTGACTGAGATTTGGTATCAATACGTCGGCCTCGACGGGAAGGTAGTCGGGCTCCATCAGTTCGGCTTGAGCGCGCCCGGCCCGGAGGTGATGAAAGAGCGCGGGATCGACGCGCAGCATGTGATTGATGCGGCGAAATCACTCTTGCACGCGGGCGGCTGATTCCGGGGAGCACAGGCTGCCAGCCTGTAGTTGCCGGCAGCCCTGCCGGCAACATCTTTGGACACGCAATTCCGAGGTGACGCTATTCTCCCGGCTTCGACAAGCTGCCGAGACCGACAGGCGAGCAGCCTGTGCTCCCTGGAATAGCTGCTGCTAAAACGCTTCTCGGGGCTCTTCCACGTTGCGCGCGCGAGTTTCGAAGCGGGTAAACTCCTTCAGGAACGTCAGCGGAATCTCGCCGACCGGACCATTGCGCTGCTTGGCGATGATCAATTCGGCTTCACCCGCTTTTTCAGCGCGCGCTTCGTCGTCTTCTTCGTAAATCTCCGGCCTGACAAGCAATCCGACTAGATCGGCGTCCTGTTCGATGGAGCCCGATTCGCGCAAATCGCTCAAGCGCGGCTTGCCGCCAGTGCGTTGCTCGGGTTGTCGATTCAACTGCGCCACTACGACAATCGGAATTTTCAGTTCCTTGGCCAGGCCTTTCAGGCCCGCTGAAATTTCGGAGATTTCCAACTGCCGATTGTCCTGAGCACGGCGCGATGTCGATCTCAGCAGTTGCAAGTAATCGACAATGATAAGTCGCACATCCTGTTGCGCCTTGAGCCGGCGCGCCTTCGCGCGCAACTCGAGGATCGTCAGGCTCGCGCTGTCGTCGATGAAAATTTTTGCTTCCGCCAGTTTAGAAGCAGCTGCGGTCAAACTCGGGAAATCGCGCTCGCCGAGAAAGCCGTCGCGGACTTTCTGCAGATTCACACGCGCTCGCGAACAAAGCAGCCGTTGCACAAGTTGCTGACTGCTCATTTCCAGGCTGAAAACGCCGACCGGAAGCTTCTCGTTGATGGCGACGTGTTCGGCAATATTCATTGCAAGCGCTGTCTTTCCCATGCTCGGCCGCGCCGCAATCACGATCATTTCCGAGGGATGCAGGCCGCTCGTCATCCGATCGAATTCGACGAAGCCGCTGGAGATGCCGGTGATACCGCCTTTGCGCTCGTAGAGCTTCTCGATCGCCTCGATGGCCTCCATTACCTGGTCTTTCATCGAGAGCATCTGACCTTTGAAACGGTCTTCACCCACGGCGAAAATGCTTTGTTCCACTTCGTCGAGCAGATTGTTCACTTCGTCCTGCTCTTCGTAGGCGCGCCGGACACTCTCGGTGGCAGCCGAAATGATTTGGCGCAGAATGTATTTTTCGCGAACGATCTCGAGGTAATACTCAAGATTCGCTGCCGTCGGGACGAACGTGAACAAGCTGGTGACAAATGCCGCACCGCCCACGCTTTCGAGGAGGTTTCGGTCGCGCAAGACTTGCGTGAACGTAATCAGGTCAATTGCCTGTCCGGCATTCCAAAGATCGACGAGGACACTATAGATCGTCTGGTGAGCCGGGACGTAAAAATATTGCTCATTAATTTTCTCAACACATTCGCCAATGGCTTGCCGCGGTGAGAGCAGCATCGACCCGAGAACGCCTTGTTCCGCCTCAACGCTATGCGGCGGGGTGCGGTGAATATCCTGCGCAGAACCTGTGTGCGAAATGGGAACAACCTTTTCGCCGCTTCGCGCCGCCGAACCTCGGCCAGCGCCATTTCCCGCTTTACGAGGCTTCTCTCCTGTCCATGCGGACGATTGAGTCGCCATTTATTCCGTTTCTTTTTTCTCTTCTTTTTTCCTGTGGAAAAATCGATGTTTCTTTTTCTTTTCAGGTTCGTCGGTCGCAGCGCTCTCGGCCTCGGCCCCGCGGGGTTCTTCTGCGGATTTCACCTGAAAAACAAGCTGCGCAGTCACGTCGTGATGCAATTTGATCGCGACTTCGTGTTCGCCGGTATCTTTGATCGGGCGCTCGAGAACAATTTTGTGCCGATCGATCTCCGCGCCGATTTCGTTCTTGAGGCGGTTCACGATGTCCTGCGCTGTGACTGATCCAAATGCTTTCCCGGTCTCGCCGGTCTCCAGCGTGAAAACGAACCGCGCCTTGCCGATTCGGCGCGCCAGTTCTTCTGCTTCGTTCAACTCACGGGCTTCGCGCTCGGCGCGCTTCTGCTTGAGCGCATCGATCTGACGCAATGCGCCCGGAGTGACTTCATGTGCTTTTCCGCGCGGCAAGAGATAATTGCGGGCATAACCCCGCCGAACTTTGACTACATCTGCCTCGGCACCTAGACCGGGAACGTTTTCGGTTAAGATAAGTTCAGTCAAAGGCATGTCGATTTTTTCTAAAATGGGCTAAGAATTTTTCAACTCTGAAGCGCTTCCGGGGGTGTCGAGTGTAAAATTCAAGCAGGTGTTGTCAATGCGAGAATAAAAAATGTCACAAAAAAATTGTTAACGGCGTAAAGAAAATATGCAATCGACCGTGTGCTCGGCCCGTGACGATATGCAAAGGAGAAACGAGCGGGGTCGCTCTGCTCAGATCATCCCGAGCTTCATACGGCCCGCTTCGCTGATCATGTTTTGATTCCAGGGCGGATCCCAGACGAGCTGGACATCGGCTTCATCCACGCCGTCGATCGACAAAATCTTGCTCTGGGCGTCGTGTGCGATGGCTGGCCCCATCCCGCAGCCGGGTGCGGTGAGCGTCATTTTCACTTCGACGCGGGCGCCGGCACCATCCTTTTTGATCAAACGGCAATCGTAAACCAGACCAAGATCAACAATGTTGACCGGAATTTCCGGGTCATAACATTGGCGCAGCTGGTTCCAGACATCTTCCTCTGAGACTTCGCCGTTTGTTGTCCGCACCGGCTCTTGAGTTGGTTGCGCCTGAGGTTTTTCAAGCCCCAGAGCATCGAGATCCTTCTCCGCGATTCGCGTCAGACCCTGGTACGTTGCGATCGTGTAGCTGCCGCCCAGGCTTTGCGTAATTACCCCTTGGGTCCCAGCCGGGATTGTTGTCTTTTGCCCGCTCGGAATCTGGATTGCCTCGCAATCGCGGCTCAATGTGAATTCAGTATTCTCGTACATGGCCTTAACAGTTGTCCCCTTATTATGTCACAAAAGACGAAAATGACGAAGCACGAATGCAGAATGACGAAGGAATGATCAAATGCCAAAGAAGCGGGTAACGACTCTGTTCGTCATTCAAACTTTCGGAATTGTTTCGGCATTCGTCATTCGGATTTCGTCATTCTAATACACATCGCGTTTGTAACGCTTGTCGCTCTTCAGCTTCTCAACGTATTCATTGGCTTGATCAACGCTTTTGCCGCCGTGCTCCTGCACGATCTTGCGCAGAATCGCATCGACATCCTTGGCCATCCGCTTCGCGTCGCCGCACACGAAGAAATGGGCCCCTTCCGCGTCGATCCATTTCCAAATCTCCGCGGCATTTTCTTTCATCCGATGCTGGACGTAAATCTTCTCGGCTTGATCGCGTGACCACGCGCAATCGAGCCGTGTGAGAAGCCCTTCTTCCTTGAATGCCTCAAATTCCTCTCCGTATGCAAAGTCGCACCTTTGATGCTGCGATCCGAAAAAGAGCCAGTTTTTACCTTTCGCTTTAGTGGCTTTTCGCTCCTGCAGATAGGCGCGGAACGGTGCCACGCCGGTTCCGGGGCCGATCATGATGATTGGAATGTCCGGGTCCTCGGGCAGATGAAAGTGCTTGGCTATGCTGGGGAAAACCGGTACCGGTGCGTCATCAGCGCGTTCGGCAAGAAAAGATGAGCACACGCCTTTGCGAAGGCGACCGTTACTTTCATAGCGGACCACATCTACGATAAAGTGAACCTGTTCCGGATATGCCTTTAAACTCGAGGCCACTGAATAAAGGCGCGGCTGCAGTTTCGTCAGCAAGCCGACAAATTCCTGCGGCGTGAAACGGGCTGAAGGATGTTCAGTTAAAAAATCGATGACTTCCATTCCCCAGAGGTACGTCTGCAGGTCTTGTTTGCGGTCTGGAGCGAGGAGATAGTGCAGCGTTGGCGCTGCACTAGCGCGCTGGGCGATGGCCTTCAAAAACTTGGGCGTTGGTTGCGTGATGCTGTAATCGCGCAGCAACGCTTCGCGGAATGTTGTCGGCAATCCCTTCGGTCGAGGAACCTCTTCCTTGCCGGTGGCACCGAGCGCGTGAATGATTTCCTCCACAAGCTGCGGATCGTTTGTTGCGTATACCGCAAGCGAATCGCCGACCTCAAAGCTCAATCCCCATCCGGTCAGGTCGAGTTCGAAATGGCGCGTGTCTTTTGCCGACTCCGGCCCGCTCAGACGACGATTGACCAGAAGTTTGGCGGGAAACGGGTTTGCTCGCGAGTATGGAGGAGCGGCAACAGAAGCTTCAGCATGCATAACGGTTTTGTAGCGGCGATCTCTGATCGTCGCAAATTTTCATCCGTCGTTGCCAATAGCCAGCGTGGGACAAACATCCATGGCACGCTGCGCGGCGGCCGTTTCCTCGGGTGTTTCGGGCTGTTTAAGAAAATGGACGGCAGTCTCATCGTGGTTGTACGTCAAAAGATTCGGCGCTTCTTCGAGACAGAGACGACACAACGCACAACTGGTATCCACATACCACTGCCCCGGCGCGTTCTCCGACTGCTTGCTCAGTTTGTCCGCCACGACTCAAGTAAACTTAGGATAGCGTCGAAGAAAGTCAGTTCCGATGTGTCCCTGAAGCAATCCTGGATGGTCCTCTCATGCGGCGGGGTTTTTTTGACGCTTCGGACGCAAGCGCAATTGCGAAATCCACCTGTCGTTTGAAAGCGTCAACACGGACAACAAACACGGATAACTCGTCGCCTACGCTAAAGCGTTTGCGCGACCGTCTCCCTATAAGCTGCCGTCGAGCCGGCTCAAACGAATAAAAGTCGTCCATCAACGAGGAGACGTGGACTAACCCGGTCACCAGAGCGTCCGGTAGTTCCACCATCAATCCGTAGTTACGGACATCAATAACGCTGGCGCGGAAGATCTTTGGCTTGCGCTCATCGAGCTGCCGTTGAAAAAATTCAAGTTTCTTCATCTGGACCGCGTCAACTTCCGCGTCGGCTGCAGTTCGTTCGGTAGTTGAAACGTGCTCGGCAATCGAAGCGATCTCGGCCATGTCGGGCTGGTAGGGCGTGTCACTCCGTGACCGCCGTTCGGTGGTTCGGTAGGGTGCGGACGGGAACGGAGTGCCGTCCCTACCAAGCGCACAATGCGCAACCAGGTCGGCGTAACGCCGAATAGGGCTGGTAAAATGCAAGTAGTTCGCCTTCGCCAAGCCGTAATGCCCGAGCGGTTGCGGAGAGTAACGGGCGCGTTTTAAACTTTTAAGCAAAGCGACTTTGAGGGCCTGCTCTTCTGGTTTTCCACGGAATGACGCCACCAATCGCTGGAGCTCAGCGCGATGAGTCAGATCGCCAACCCGGTAATTAAAGCCGAGTACGAATTCGCGAAACTCTGCCAATTTTTCCAGGTCTGGATTTTCGTGGATCCGATAGATGGTCGGAATCGCGCGCTTTTTCAGTTCGCGCGCGACGGCCTCATTCGCGGCCAGCATGAATTCTTCGATCAACTGGTGTGATTCATCGTTCTCGACACGCTCCAATTTTACGGGACGCCCATCTTCATCGACCCAGACTTTTACCTCTGGAAAATCGAGGTCCAGAGCGCCATGCTCGAATCGCTTCTTCCGTAGCACCGCGGCGAGTTCCCAGGCAAGATGCACTCGTTCCCCCAACTGGTCGGTAGGTGGCGCCTTCAAAATCGCGTAAGCCTGCTTGTACGTGAGCCGGTGCGCACTTCGAATCACGCTGCGTGTAAACCGCGCGCTCTTCGCGGATCCGCGTTTGTCGAAGTGAATAAAGACTGAGTGCGTGAGGCGATCGACGCCAGGTTTGAGACTGCAGACACCGTTGCTCAATCGCTCCGGTAACATCGGAATTACGCGATCGGGCAGATAAACGCTGTTTCCGCGCCGGCGCGCTTCTCGATCCAACGGACTGTTGGGCTCCACATAAGCGGCGACGTCGGCGATGTGTACACCGAGGCGCCAACCGCTTCCGGTCTTCTCAACGTGAATTGCGTCGTCGAAATCGCGCGCGTCATCGGGATCAATGGTGACGATGAATTCTCCCCGCAAATCTTCGCGTCCCTCGGATTGCCGGGCATCAACTGTCTCGGGAATTCCCTTCACCTGGTCCAGAACATCCCTGGGAAATTCCGTTGGCAGATGATATTTCCGGATGATCGACAGCATGTCGATGCCCGGAGCCGACGCGGGCCCGAGCACTTCGATGATTTCACCTTCGGGATTAACGTGGCGCGATTCCCACGCCTCCAGGCGAACTACAACTTTATCACCAACCCGTGGCGCAACTTGGGAAGGTGCAAGAGGCAGGCCCACCACGGCGGGTTCGTCCTGTGGCGAACTAGAAACTTGCCCTACATAAACGTCATGAACGATACGCGGGTCATCCGGTACTACGTAGTAAAAGTTCCGCGAGCGTTGGAGAGTGCCAACAATCGTATCGTGAGCGCGTTCCAGTATTCGAATCACGCGCCCTTCGCGCCGTCCTTTGATGCGGCGATAAGGTTCATCCCGCGATATGCGCGCAACCACACGGTCGCCATGCATGGCTGTTCCAATGTTTTCCGCCGCAATGAAAACGTCCGTTCCGCCCGGGATTTCTGGCGCGAGAAAGCCGTAGCCGACTTGATGAATCGACAGTTTGCCAGTCACCAGGTCAGCCTCGGCGGGCAGAACATATCGGTTCTTCCGGATGCGCGCGATCTCGCCCGTGCGCTCGAGCTCGCGCAAGCTTTTGCGTAACGCTACTTGTCCGGCCCCCGTCAACCCGAGCTCGCGGGCGATGTCGGTCTTGTCGAGCGGCCGGTAGTCTTTCCGCGCCAGCAGACCCAGAATTTGTTCTCGAATGTTACGTCCGTTCGAAGCCATCTAAGCGAAACTATACCGCCACGTTTATCGATTTAACGCGATTTCGATCCGAGGTCGAATAATGCAAAAAGCAATTATTGCCGGCGCGCTGGCGATTGCCCTGGTCGCGCTCGCCTCATTTGCCGCAGGAGGAGCCAGGATGAAGATCACAAGTTCTGCTTTTCAAGAAGGTGGAAACATTCCGCCAAAATTCACATGTGACGGCGGCGACAGCAGCCCACCTTTGCGGATTGCGGAGATTCCTTCGGGCGCGAAAACCCTGGCCCTGGTCGTAGATGACCCGGATGCGCCGAGCGGACTCTTTACGCATTGGATAGTCTGGAATATCTCTCCCCAGACCAATGCGATCGCGGAAGGAGGCGCGCCCCAAGGCGTGCAGGGAACAAATGACTTCGGCAAATCCGGTTACGGAGGACCGTGTCCCCCCTCTGGCACGCATCGCTATTACTTCAAGATTTTCGCGCTCGATCGCGAGCTGAACCTGCCCTCTGGTACGAAGCGGAATCAACTGGATGCAGCAATAAAAGGGCACGTTGTTGCGCAGGGGGAGTTAATGGGGCGGTATGCCAAACAAAAGCGCTAAATCGTTAAACCGTTGAATCGGAAATCCGATGTAACGATCTAACGAATCACGGCATTCTAAGTCCATCTTCGTTCGAATAATCGACGCCAGGTGGTAGTCTCATCCATGATGCGTGGGAGACTCTGGAAAATCGGCGGCCGCATCTTCGATCTCTCCCGGCAGGGGCTGATCATGGGTGTATTGAATGTCACTCCGGATTCATTCTCCGATGCCGGAAAATTTTTCGCGGTGGAGAGGGCCGTGGAGCACGGTTTGAAGATGGCAGCGGAAGGTGCGCACATCGTCGATGTCGGCGGCGAATCCACCCGACCGGGGTCCGAAGCTATCACCGCAGAGGAAGAATTGCGCCGTGTGATTCCGGTGATCGAACAATTGCGCGCGAAGAGCGAAGTCATTATTTCGATTGATACGTCGAAAGCCGAAGTTGCGCGCGCGGCGGTTCGAGCAGGAGCTTCGATCGTGAACGACGTTACCGGAGGGCGAGGCGATGAGGAAATGATGCCGCTGATTGCCGAAACCAATTCAGCTTTCATCATCATGCATATGCAGGGAACTCCGCAGACCATGCAGATTACGCCGCAATACACGAACGTTGTCTCAGAAATTGCTGATTTTTTTCGACAACAATATGCGCGCGCCATAGTTTATAATATTGACCCCATGGCGATTGCGTTTGATCCGGGCATTGGTTTCGGGAAAACGTTTGAGCACAATCTCGAGTTGCTCACGCAGCTTGAGAGGCTCCGCGCGTGTGATCGACCAATCGTGATTGGCGTTTCCCGAAAATCGTTTCTGGGTAAACTGATCAATTCGGCACAGATGAGCGATCGGCTGGCGCCTGCGGTGGCGTTGACTTCGCTCCTGCGCATGCTTGGGGCAGACGTGCTCCGCGTTCATGATGTCAAAGAAAACGTAAACGCCTTAAAAGTAACAGAAGCAATTCTTCAGAGGGCAAAATGATTCATCAGCTCATCGATTTCTGGTTCCGAGGATGGCGCAGTCTGGTTGAAATCCTTCTGCTGAGCGTGGCGATCTATTACGGTTACCTTTATTTCCGGGGAACGCGCGGCGCGAAAGTGCTTACCGGGTTGGCGATCGTCTTTTTGACGCTCACCCTAATTTCGACGCTGCTCAATTTGGTTGTGATCGGCTGGATCGTTCGAAGCTTCTCAGTTTTCCTCGCCCTCGCACTGGTGGTGATTTTTCAGCCGGAGCTAAGACGTGGACTGGCCGCGCTGGGCGGTCACCCCATTTTCTCGCTGACCAGCGAAAAGCGCGAAACAGTTCATGATCTGGCCGAGGCAGTGATGCAACTGGCAAATAAGCAATTCGGCGCGCTCATCGCGATCGAGCGCGACACGTCGATTCGTGTTTACGAGGAAACAGGCGTGACGATCGACGGAGATTTTTCCGTTGAGCTCATGCTGACCATCTTTCATCCAAAGGCTGCGCTGCATGATGGTGGAGTGATCGTTCGCAACGGACGAATCGCAGCCGCGGCGTGTATTTTTCCGGTGAGCCAGCGCGAGACGCTCGACCGCAGCCTGGGATTACGTCACCGCGCCGGGCTCGGGATTACTGAGGAATCGGACGCGGTGGCGGTAGTCGTCTCCGAAGAGACGGGCAGTATTTCCATTTGTCACCGGCGCCGAATTGAGCGCAATTTTACTCCGGAGACCTTCCGTCAACGGATCGCGGAGATTTTGTTGCACAGCAAATATGAAGACACTGATTCTGAAAAACTGGCGCGCGAAGTTGATCTCTCTCCTACTCGCGACAACGCTTTGGTACCTGATCAAAAAGAACGTAGCGACGACGCCCTCGCCGTCTGACAGGCCGTCTCCGCCGCCTATCACGGAAACGCGCTGATTTTGGGATGTCAGCCCCGGCAGCCCGATATCCGATCTTCTCAGCGTAAAAAACGCGACAGATTTTCCTCTTCCCAGCGACGGGCGCGCCGATATCCCGGGAATGCGCGCTCGCGACGGTTGAATTCTTCTGTGTGAACCCGACGGCGACCGCGGGAGAGCGCCTTATCGGGCACTACTGAGTGCAGCATCTCGTGATAAAGCACGTACCGCAGAAACCAGGACGGCACAAATGGCTGGTCCAGCGCCCGATTGATTCGAATAACACGATCCTGCTCCTGAATTGTGCCGAAGATGAAATATTCCTTGGGGCGATGCTTTCGCCGTCGACCCCACATTACTTTGTAACCACGAAGACGCCCGCGAAAGTACCGCTTGTTCAAGTCGTCAAACATCGGACGCAGGTCAAAATACGTCCCCTCGTGAAGCAAATTCAACAGCCCTTGCATCGGCAGTTTAGGATGCGCGAGCTTTCGTTTCGTCTTTTTCTTCGTCTTTTTGCTCTTAGCCATTTGCGTCTTCCCCCGGAAAATCCATAACGTCCAAAGGTAGTTTAGTGGCCTTCAAATCTGGAGACAAGTGAAGCGCCGATTTTTGCCATAAAAACTCCCAATTGACTGAAAATCAACTGGTTATGCTGATAGCTTCAAACTAATCTGAAGACCCACGTAATTCCTACATCATCTGGCTCTTAGCAGAAAACGATGCGCGATTACACCGGCTCCGATCTTGCCGAATCCCTGACCGAATCTGGCGAGACTTTCTCAATTCGAGTTAAGAGCAGTGTAGGTCGAAAAGCTGTGCCACAATTTTTTTTGAAGATTGCAATGCACGTGTAATTGTCCTCAATTCCCTGCGGATGTGCGGGAGATTTAATCGAGTCGAATGACGCCGTTTCTTCGAAAGTTGCTCGGCCAAAACTGGCTTCTGCTGCTGACCATGCTCGCTCTCGCTATCTTTGGAGTCGTGGCGATTTACAGCGCCACTTCCACGCGTGCCGACTCGTATGCGACCGACTTCTGGCGAAAACAGGCAAACTGGGTCGTCGTCGGTGTCTTTGCCTTTATGCTGACGAGTCTGATCCACTACCGCTGGATTCGCTGGGGCGCGCTGCCGATGTATCTGGCTGGCATCGTCTTTCTAATCATGACGAAGTTCATGGGCACAAAGGTTTACGGGGCGCGCAGTTGGCTGCATTTGGGACCGCTTAATTTTCAGCCGGCACAGCTTGCCGTTGTCGCCGGCATCATGGTTTTGGCGCTGTTCCTGACGCAATTTCGCGAAATGCATCCGATGCTGCGGCTGCTGCTCTGCGGAGCGATTGCCGCTGCGCCGTGCTTACTCATCTTGATGCAACCCGACCTGGGTGAAGTTATCATTTGGGCGCCGGTGCTCCTGACGCTGTTGTTCGTTGGTGGTGTTCCGCTGCGGTACCTGATTTGCGTGATTCTCATCGCAGTTGCCTTTATCCCCATCGCTATCAATTTCGGTCTAAAACCGTACCAGCAACAACGGATCACCGCATTTACGCATCCGGATATCGACAAACAGGGCTCGGCCTGGGCCATTAATCAATCGCTCATCGCTATTGGCTCGGGTGGTTGGTCCGGCAAGGGCTTCAAAGCGCCAAACACACAAATCGAGCTTGGGTTTCTGCCGGCTACTGCCGTACACAATGACTACATTTTCTCCGCCATCGGCGAGCAATGGGGATTTATTGGAGGAATGTTTCTAATCGGAGGTTTCGCTTTGCTCCTGATGACCTGTCTCTTTGTCGCTTTTTTCGCCGGCGATCAATTGGGACTGCTTCTGGTTGTCGGGATCACGGCGCTCATCTTCACACATATCTTCCAAAACATGGGGATGACGATCGCTTTGCTCCCCATTACCGGTGTACCATTGCCATTAATCAGTTACAGCGGCTCGTTTGTGCTAATGATCATGTTTGGTCTCGGGCTTGTGAACAGCGTTTGGATTCACCGGAAAATTCCTGCGTAAGAAGCTTGTGGCTTGTCGCCTGTAAGGGAAGCTGTCAGCTTCCCCTACAGATCGGCTAAAACACCCGGTAACACATGGAAGCTGACTACAAGGTCAAGCTGGAGGTTTTCGAAGGGCCGCTCGATCTACTGCTTTACCTCATCAAGCAGGATGAGATCGATATTTACGACATTTCACTTGAACGCATCACTCGTCAGTACCTCGAGTATCTTCAAGCGTTCAAAGAATTGAATATCGAACTGGCCGGCGAATTCATCGTTATGGCGGCGAACCTCATTTACCTGAAAAGCCGCAGCCTGCTGCCAATTGATCAGCAACCGCCCGAAGAAGACGCTGAGGAAGATGATCCCCGCTGGGATTTAATCCGGCAGCTGATCGAGTACAAAAAGTTCAAGGAAGCCGCAGCAGAACTCCATTTGCGGCAAATCGAACAGGAGCGGATTTTCGCGCGAGAGGGCGGCGCGTCGTCGCTGTTGCAGGAACCGCTGCGCCTGGAGGAGGTTGGAATTTTTCAATTGATCAACGCGTTCCAGACGGTGCTCAAACGGATCGAGGCGCGACAGGACGTGCAGGAAATTTTTGCCGAACGGTTTAGCGTTTCGGAGAAGATTGATATTATTTTGCAACGAGTCGCAAATAGCGCGCGGCTGCGTTTTTCCGATTTGTTTGGGAATGCCGTGTCGCGTGTGGAAGTCGTAGTAACTTTTCTAGCGCTCCTGGAACTCATTCGACTCAAACAAGTCCGCGCTCTCCAGAAAAACATGTTCGAAGAAATTGAAATCACAGCCGCGGCGTAAAGCGCTGGCGATTATGCAAGCGGCTGTTGTAACATCGGCGGTGTCTGTCATGCCACAACCCAGCCAAGGCGGGCGTCGCCGTGCCGGATGCAACGCCCAAGGTGCGCCTCGGAGCAGCGAGGTGTCTACAGCGAGATGCCGCGAATCCTGATCGCTGGATGCGGTTATGTCGGTCAAGCGACAGCGGATTTGTTCCATGCCGCAGGATGGGACGTGGAAGGCTGGACAGCTTCTGAGGAATCCGCAGCGGCGTTATCCGCCAAACCGTATCCTATTTGCCCAGTCGATATTTCAAACTGCGATCAGGCCGCAGAGCGCCCCGGAGTATTCGATGCTGTTATTCACTGTGCGAGTTCGCGAGGCGGCGGAATCGAGTCTTACCGGCAAATCTATTTGAATGGCGCTCGCAATCTGCTCGATCGATTTGCCGAAACAAAGGTTCTCCTAACCAGTAGCACGAGCGTTTATGCGCAACGCGATGGCTCATGGGTGTCTGAAGAAAGCGAAACCAAGCCTGCTCGCGAGACGGGTCAAGTTCTGCTTGAAACGGAAAAGCTGGTGCTCGAGCGGCGCGGTACGGTCGCCCGGCTCGCCGGTATCTACGGCCCTGGCAGGTCGGCGTTACTGAGCAAGTTTCTTGCCGGCACAGCGACCATCGACCGGGAAAACGATCGCTTTGTTAATCAAGTGCACCGCGACGATATCGCGTCGGCAATTTACTTTTTGCTGACACGAGAAACGCAGCAAACTCAAATTTACAACGTGGTTGACGATCAACCGATGCTGCAAAGTGAATGCTATCGTTGGTTGGCGCAAAGACTGCATCGCCCACTGCCGCCGATTGGAAAATCAACCGGGGAACGTAAACGCGGGAACAGCAACAAGCGCGTTAGCAATGCGAAACTCCGCAGTCTCGGCTGGACTCTCCAATACCCTACGTTGGTCGACGCAATGGAAAAAAGCATCTTGCGTAGCATGCCTGTATTTGATGTCCCGTTAAGCTCCAAGACGTAAGAATTGGCGGTCGAACCGCGTACTCAAAGGAAGCGGGAGCAACTCCGCGGATAATTTATGGACCAGTTACAGGCAGTTCCTGTGCGCTAACGGCCTGCCATTTGCCATCGCGATAGGCGAAGACATCTGTGAATAGAGTCTTGCGCTCGCCATGTTCGGTCGTCTCGATCACGGCACCATTCACAATTCCTGCCTCACCGTAAACCCTTACATGCAGATCTGTGAAATGCTTCTCCGGACGTTGACCACCAGCAGAATGCTGGCGCAGAAACTGAAGGTGTTGGTCCCTTGTGATGATTGCCCCCGGCACCACGTGCAGGAAATCAGGAGCAAGAATATCTTCGAGAGCCACAGGATCGTTCTCCACCTGTAGCCACCGATTTTCCAGGGCCAGCAAATCCTGTTTCGACTTCTCAGCTGATTTCGGCTCCCGGCTGACGTGACACGAGAGAAGCGCCAACGGAAGAAGCGCACACCCAATCACGCGATCCCACGATCTCATAGTGAAAGCTGTTTGACTTTGCGCTACTCGAACCCGTCCGCAAGTGGTACCATAGCCAGCCACTCGATTGCGACGCCGATTTCGGTTCGACTTCGACCAACCTTAGGTAGCCTGGGCGGCTTCTGCGGCTGCAAGGTCAGCGGCGCGATGATTTTCGCGTCGTTCGCCAAAAAGCTGGCGAATCACTTCTTCCACGGGCACTTCCTGAACGTTGATGTCGCTCACGTCGCAGGCTTCGAGCAGTTCGCGGCAGGTCTCGGTGACTTTTGCGCGTGGGACCTTTAGTTGCACCGAAACAGGCGTTTGTTCCGTTACTTCGCCGAAGGCGGAAAGATCGCGCGCCGCCTCTTTTTCGAAAGTTAGACTCAGAATTTTGTATCCTGAAAACCGGTCAACGATCTCATCCAGCGGCCCGTCGAAAAAGATTTTGCCGTGATCGATCACCAGCACCCGATGACACAACTCCTGGATATCCTGCATGTAGTGGCTGGTCAGCAACGTAACAATGTGATGTTTCTCATTGTAGATACGCAGAAATTCACGAACCCGTTTTTGACTGACCACGTCCAGGCCAATCGTTGGTTCATCGAGAAAAAGAACGCGCGGTTCGTGAATGAGTGCGGAAATCAGCTCCATCTTCATCCGTTCGCCTAACGAAAGCTCACGGACCATCACATTCATTTTGTCCTGCACTTCCAAGAGCTCCGATAATCCGTCCACGACCTTTTTGAACCGTACACGGTCGATTCCGTATATGGCGCGATTGAGTTCGAGCGATTCTTGCGCGGGCAGATCCCACCAGAGCGCATTTTTTTGTCCCATCAGCAGGCTGAATTGCCTTTTCATTTCGTTGCGTCGTTCCCATGGGACAAAGCCGAGCACGCGCGCATCTCCGGACGTTGGATTCAATAGCCCGGAAAGCATCTTGAGCACCGTGGTCTTGCCTGCACCGTTCGGACCGAGAAAACCAACGAACTCGCCTTCCTCAATGTTAAAGGAAACCTGGTCGGCGGCGCGCGTTTCATCGTAACGCCGTTTGACCAGGCCTTTGATTGATCCTCTAAGTCCCCGCTCCTTCCGATAGGTGCGATAGACTTTGGTCAGGCCTGAAGTTTCAATCACTGGCATAAGTGATGGGAATGATTTCCTAGTAAGAAGTTACCCGCGATTCGTCTGAGGAAAACTAGCGCGCAGTGCGGAAACCTTTTCTGCTAATATCCTCGAGCTTAATTCACTCTGCGCCAGACGACGTCTTCGTTGTTTCGACGATCGATGAGGGCGTCCACTTTCCCACTATCCGCGTAGCGAAATAGGATGCGGCCTTCGACCCCTTTGCGAAAAAAGATTTCGGATCCTTCAGGCAGAAGTTGTTCACGTTTCTCATTGCGCTCCACATACAAATTTTCGCCTTCGGAAAAAACTCGTCTGATCTGGCCGGGCGCCAGCTCGTAGGTGCCGTTGAAATCGGCGAATTTTTTCGTGTCAATCCTGGCAACAGCCGGATCTTCATAGTAACGCATCGCCTGGCTGGAGGCGATTTGCCAGACGCCGTTGCGTCGCAGCCACGTATCGGTTACGTGATAACGAGCGGTGAGCTTCTGGCCAAAGATCGTTTCGGTTTCATCGAGATCGTAACTTAAAATGGCCGTGTCACCGTGAATGACGCTTTTGGGCTTTACGATCTTGATCGTGCCCGAATAACCTTTCGGCAGCGGCGTAATATCGGCAACCAGTTGCGTCTTGTTAAAGTTGCGCCCTTTTTCATCGGCGAAGATGCAGTCGTCGGCGAAATATTTTTGCCATGGCTCCTTGTTGCCTGGTACTACCGCGTCGAAAAGTTCCTGGGTGCGGCGAACAAGTTCTTCCTGCGTTATCGCTGCAGGGTCTCCGCAGATTGACTCCAGTGGTTTAAAGAAACTAAGAATAAAAACCAGGATCAGTGGCCGAATATTCATCCGATACTTTGTTCCCTTGGTCACCGACAACCAACAGAAATGTCTGGGAGGGTGGCGTGGTTTTCTGGGCGATGCGCGGATGGGATAGCCAATCGTTTACAGAACATCATCCAGGCAGCTGAGCAGATGGGCCACAGTTTCTTCGGTCTCATCGCCCATGTTGGAAAGGCGAAAGGTTTTTCCTCGGATTTTGCCGTAACCGGGGTCGATCACCAGATGATGTTTTTCGCGAAGCTTTTTCGCTAACTCCAGAACGTTGATCTCCTTGTTGTTTTTCACGCAGGTGAGCGTCTTGGAGCGAAATCCTTCTTCGGCGAAGAATTCGAAGCCAGTGCGGCGGACCCAATCATGCACGAGGGCGTTCGTCCGCTCGTGTCGAGCAAAGCGCGCCTCCAGGCCTTCGTCGAAAATTTCATCCAGCTTCGATTGCAGCGCGTGCATGTGCCCAATGCTTGCCGTGCTCGGCGTCATCCATTCTGCTTGTTGCTTCTTGAACTCGAGGAAATCAAAGTAAAAACCGCGGTTCGGGATTTTCTCTGCGCGAGCAAATGCTTTCTCCGAAGCTGAAAACAATGAAAAACCTGGTGGCAACGCCAGCGCCTTTTGGGCACCGGTGAGCATCACGTCGACGCCGAGCGCATCCATGTCGATTTTGACTCCCGAGAATGAGGAGACAGTATCGAGGACCAGCGCCACATCGGGATACTTGGCGAGAGTACAGCAGATTTCTGGGAGCGGATTCATCACGCCTGTTGAAGTCTCGTTGTGGATGAGAGTGACGGTGTCGAATTTTCCCGTGGCCAATTGCCTGTCGATCGCCTTCCGATCGATATGTTTTCCCCAATCGACCTGGAGCTGAGCGGCCTCCTTGCCACAGCGCTTTGCCACGTCGAACCATTTGTCCGAGAACGCGCCGCACATGCAGCAGAGCACTCCGCGATCGACCAGGTTCCGGATGGATGCTTCCATCACGCCCCACGCCGAAGAGGTGGAAAGGAACACTGGCTGCTTTGTTCCAAATAATGTCTGAAGCCCTGGATAAATCGCGCGGTAAAGATTCTTAAAATCTTCGCCGCGATGCCCAATCATCGGACGCGAAAACGCGGCCCAGGTTTTTTCCGATACTTCAACGGGACCTGGAATGAAAAGCTTGTCGTGCGGAGTCACAGCAGAAAACCTCCAACGTCCAACGCCCAACGTCCAATATTAAACTCTAGCGAATGACTTGCATGCGGATCACGTGCGATGTACGCGTGACGCGTGAAAGCCCAATTTGTCCTTTTTCTGATCGTTACAGGCGCAATGCTGGTGCGCGCTGAATCGCCAGACTATTTCGTTTATGTCAGCAATGAGCGATCCGGTGATATTAGCGTGATTGACGGTGCGACGGACGCTGTTGTCGCGACCTTTAAAGCAGGCAAAAGACCCCGCGGGATTCACGCAGCGCCAGACGGCAAGCGGCTCTTTGTGACGGTGAGTGGTTCGCCGCGGATGGCCCCCGGTCTGGATGAAAATCGCGCGCCAGCGGACAAAACTGCCGACGGGCTTGCTGTAATCGATCCAGTCGAGCACAAATTAATCGATCGCTGGCATGTCGGGTCGGACCCGGAGCAATTCGCGATAAGCAAAGATGGGAAGTTTGCTTTTATCGCGAATGAAGATGATGCGAGCGCTTTGATTGTTGATCTCGGCTCCGGGCAGTCCCGTGGAAAAGTCAAAGTGTCGGAGGAACCGGAAGGCGTTGGTGTGAATCCGCAGAACGGCGAAGTCTATGTCACGTGCGAAGAGAAAGGCGAGGTGTTCGCAATCGATCCCGATCAACAGCGCGTAGTCGCAACGATCGAGACAGGCGGACGGCCGCGGTCGATTGCATTTCTGCCGGACGGCTCGCGCGCGTACGCCGCCTGCGAGAACGGCGGCTACGTTGCCGTCATCGATGCGGCGTCACACAAATTGTTGTCAAAAATCCAACTGCCAACAGGCTCGCTGCCGATGGGCACTGTAATGGCCAGGGATGGAAAAGAGCTTTATGTGTCAACAGGCCGCGGGAACACGGTTGCGGTTATCGATACCGAAAAGAACGCAGTAGCGACGACAATTCCCGTCGGAAACCGCGCATGGGGAATCGCGCTGGATCCAAGCGGATCGAAACTCTACACCGCGAACGGTGCATCGAACGATGTTTCAGTTGTCGATGTAAAATCGCGCAAAGAATTGCGCCGTATCAAGGCCGGCGACGGTCCGTGGGGCATCGCGACTGTAAGCCCTTCAAAATAGATGCGGGTCGATCTATCGCGGCGGCAGAATTGTTGACATCGCGTGATCAAAGCGATGCGAGGACGCATCGCACTCCTAAAGCTGCCGCGAAAATACCGACCGCGTCTTTATCCGCCGGCGGCGTAATTCGGATATCGCTCGTGCAGCTCCCACGACAACCGATCTGCTTCGTCGGTTTTGCCCGCTTGCCTATAGGCGAGTGCTGCTTTGTCCAACGCACGCGGAGTGATGGCCGGATCATCGTAAAGCAAGGCGACTCCCTTGAAGGCCTTCCCCGCGTCATCGAAATTCCCACGCTCCAGTTGTACTTCGCCCGCGAGCAAGCGCGCTTCCGCGTTGACACGTCCCTCCGGTTGCAGCGCCATGATTTCTTCGGCGATTTTCTGAGCCTCGTCCGGTTTATGGGCGCTGATCTTCACCGCACCGAGCGCAAGCAACACCTTGGCCTTCCCAGCCGGGTCTTTCGCCGTCTGCAAGTACTTGCCAAATGCATCCTCGGCTTCAGGCAGGTTCTTTAGCTTGGTGGCCGTGTCTCCGAGATAAAACAAGAAATCGGGTTTAACGCCGCCCGGATTATCGATTTTTCGGAGCGCGCTCAGGTATTTTTCCGCAGCCTGGAAATTTTTCTCGTTATAATATCCAATTCCAAGCCACTCCAGAACTTCCGGTGGCACATTTGTGTTCGGGCTGTTTGCCATGAAACTGTTCACTTCTTTCGTGAGCGCAGCCCGATCTTTTAAATAAAACTGACTTAGCATGATCCGGAGCGTCGCCAGGTTGTAATATTGCTCCTTGTTAAGTTGGCGGGCTGCGTTGAGCGCCGGCAACGCCGTCTTGTAGTCCTTTGCTTCAAACGCGGCCTTGCCGATGTAGTATTGTGCCTGCGCCGCAACAGAACTCTTGGGGTATTCTCGCAGGAGCTGGCGAAACGTGTCTACCATACCCTTGTTGTTTTCCTGCTGTCCGAGGATCAAAGCTTTTAACTGCAAAGCTGCCTCCCGCTCGTGCGCCTTGGGATACTTGGTGAGGATCGTGTTTAAATCCGCCACCGCGGCGGCGTAATTCTTGTCTTGTTGGTAGGCCAAAGCTCGTTGAGCCAGCGCCGCAGGCGCTTGCGGATCATCTGGAAACGCCTGCACGTAGTACGTGAAAGCTTCGATCACGCCGGGGATATTTTTCATCTGCGCGTGACACAAGCCCAATTTGTACGCAGCATCGGCGCGTAACCTGGCGGAAAGCTGAGAAGCGCGCAGTTCCTCGAAAATCGAGACTGCCTCCCCGCAATTCTGCTGTTTATAGAGGGCTTCGGCCTTTAACAGTTTCGCCTGGTCGGCGCGTTCGCTGGTCGGATTCGTTGCGAGAAACTCGTCCACTGCGGGAATCAGCGCGGACGGGTCGGAGTTGTACACGTTTATCAGGCGCTGATAGGCAGCATCCTTTGCTTCCTCTCGATCCGGAAACTTCGTGATAATCTGGCCATATAACGCTTCAGCCTCCTTCGAGTTACCAAGTTGCCGCTGGCTGTTTGCCGCGAGTAGCAACACTTCGGCCTGGGCGGCCTCCGGCAGGTTCTCCTGTTCTTTTTTGTACTCTGCTAACAACTGCGCGTACTGCCCGGCCTGATATTGCAAACGACGCAAGCCGACCTGCGCGATCGCCCGGAATTTTCCCGCTTCAGGGAGAGCGCGACCTTTCCGCAGCAAAGCTTCTGCTCTATCCGCCATCGCTTTGTCGATTTTGCCCTTGTCGGCCTGGACAAGATCCAGCGCGATCATGCCGCCGCGCACGGCCGATTCCGCCTTCAAGGCCGGTTTCTGCGCTTCGTTAGCCAGCGCTTCGTATTGCTTCAGCGCATCGATTTTTCTTCCTCGCGCTGCGAAAATGGATGCTGCCGTAATTCGTGCGTCCTCGCGGAAAGGATTCGGATTTCCGGCCTCGGCAACCTCGGCATAAATATTGGCAGCTTCCTCCTTTCGGCCAAGGGCCTCGAGACAACGCGCTTCGAAGTAATGCGCGGAAAGGGCTACTGCTGGTTCTTTTGATTTTCCGACAGAACGATGAAACAGCGGAAGCGCAGCGGCATAATCTTTGCCCGCGAATGCCATCTCGGCGAGCGCATAAGCCGCCGGTCCGGCGAATTCACTGTCGGCGTAATCGTTGAGCACCTTCTGGAGGTTTGTGCGAGCGCCCGAAGTGCGACCGAGGTTGCGATAGCATTCACCCAACGAGAAGTAAGCGTTCGCCCGGCCCGCGCGCCCAGGATAATCTTCGAGATATTTTTGATACTCAGGGGCGGCCAGATCGTAAAGTTTGCGAGTGAACAGGCCGTTCGCGTAATCGAGCTGACGCTGAGCTGCTCCCTCGCCTTCATGCTGTGATGGCTGTGATGGCGCTGACGATTCCTCCTTTAGAGAGCGGAGAACTCTGTCGACTGATTCATCCGCGGGGAGAGCGCGCGGAACGGGCGGTTCATCTACGGGACGGGCCCGGCGAACTTCCGGCTGTGATTGAGCAATGGCGCTGCTCGCCGTGCAAAGCAGCATCGCCAGTCCCAGGAGACTGGCCGCGCTGCATCTCGTTTTCATTTTGCTGTCGCGAAAGCTACGTTGGTTACCCCTGCCTCGGTGCAAATGTTTAACACGCCGACGATGTTCTTGTATGCACCGCCTTCATCGCCGCGGATCACTACGGCTTGCTCGGAATTCAATTGGACCAGGCTTTTCAGTAATTCGCCAAGTTCGGCACCGCTTAAAGTGCGGCGATTGACCACCACGTTGCCGTCGGCCTTTACGTTAACAATTACATCACCAATTGGCGCAGATTTCTCCTTGGCAGCTGATGCTTTCGGCACTTTAACGTCGAGCTCGTTCTCAGTCCGGGCCGCGTTCCATGTGAGCAGAAAGAAAATCAGCAAAAGCAATAGCACGTCCACGAGGGGCGCCAGTTGAATGCCCGGATGATGCAGAGGTGCGTGACCGCGCAAATTCATTGGAGTGAAACAGCTTTACAGTTCTTCTTCGATCAGCACAGGAGTTCGTTGAGGCCTGCCATACTGCAACGAAAGCAAGGCCAAAACATGTGTCGAGGCAGCTTCCAATTCCGAGATCAGCTTTTGTGCTCGGCCCCGAAAGAATGCGTAGAAGATCATAGCGGGAATGCCGATGGCCAGCCCGGCAGCCGTGTTAACCAGCGCCTCGCTGATCCCGCGCGACAACGCTACGTAACGCGCCGAACCGATGTCGGCTCCCAGCGCACCGAAGGAATGGATAATTCCAAAGACGGTGCCAAGCAGGCCGAGCAACGGCGCAATCATTCCAATGTCCGCGAGATAAATCACCCGATTATTTAGATTCGCCGCGACTCGCGTTCCTTCTGTTTCGGCGATTTCGCGGATCTGCTGAAGCTCTGCCTGCGGATTTTTGGTCATGAAATCGAGCACTTTTTGCACAACCCGCGCGATCGCTTCGCCGTGCCGATTGGAAACAGCGAGCAGACCCAAATAATCGCGTTTACGCAAAAGCGCGTCCGCCGTTGCCATGTAACCGCTCGAAACCACGGCGCCACGACGGATTGTCATCAAGTAAACCACGACCAACATGACAAAAAAGATCGACAGCAAAACGAGCGGAATCATGACTGGGCCAGCTTTGAAAAGCGTCTCCAGGATGGTCTGCGAGCGCGCAGGCACCAGAGGCGGCGTAGCTGAGACTTCTTGTGCTACAACAGGAGCCGCGCTAGCCAGCGCGGCAAACAACAGGACCCAAATCTTCATGCCGGAAATTTCGTAATGATATGCGGGGCGATCAACCGATGCAAATGCGCCATTGTCAGATCAAACACAGAGTACTTCGCCGAGTTGCTGGAAACCATTGGTAGGGCACGACCGCCGGGCGCGCCGAATCGAGCGGACGGCCTCCCGCGGTTGCGGGATCCCTACCACTACTCAGCGGCGGACGAGAAAAATGTGCGCGGGTTGAATGTTCGGATCGAGCTCTACGTAATTACGGCGGCCGCGCCAGGTGTAATTCGCTCCGCTCAGCAAGTCCTGCACCTGATAGACGTCGCTCTCCATTTGTCCGAAACTCTCAACCGGAACATAGACAAACGAATTCTGTTTGCGATGTGGATCAAGGTTCACAACGACGAGAATGACGTTATCACGCGCCGCGGTCATCTTGCTGTAAAACAGAATGGCGTCGTTGTCGGAGTCGTGGAACCGCAAATTCGTGTAAAGCTGCAGCGCGCGGTTTTCCTTTCGGATTTTGTTTAGTCGGGCGATCCAGTCCTTGATGTTTCCCGGCGCATTCCAATCGCGCTCTTTATACTGGTATTTTTCGGAATCCAGATACTCCTCGCGGCCCGGCAATGCTTCATTCTCGCAGAGTTCATATCCGCTGTAGATACCGTAAAGCGGTGAAAGCGTCGCGGCCAGAGCGACGCGAATCATGAATGCGGGACGCCCGCCCTCCTGAAGTACAAACGGCAGGATGTCGGGAGTGTTGGTCCAAAGATTCGGGCGAAAATATTCGCTCATCTCGGTTTGAGTCAGCTCTGTAAAATATTCGATGAGCTCGCGCTTCGAATTTCGCCAGGTAAAATAAGTGTAGCTCTGGTTAAAACCAGCCTTGGCCAGCGCTTTCATCATCTTTGGCCTGGTGAATGCTTCGGAGAGAAAAATCGTGTCGGGGTATTTCTCGCGGACGCCCATTATCAAATATTCCCAGAAAGCGACTGGTTTCGTGTGCGGATTGTCCACCCGAAAGATGCGCACTCCGCGCTCTGCCCAAAACAACACGATGCTTTTCATCTCCGCCCAGAGCTCGCGCCAGTTTTCGCAACGAAAATTCAATGGATAAATGTCTTCGTACTTCTTCGGCGGATTCTCCGCGTATTTGATGGTACCGTCCGGGCGTTTGTAGAACCAATCGGGATGCTCTTTGACGTAAGGATGATCGGGCGAGCAATTGATCGCGAAGTCGAGGGCGATTTCCATTCCGCGCTTGCGCACCTCTTTCTGAAGCCAGTCGAAATCTTCCAACGTGCCGAGCGAGGGCTCGACGGCCTTGTGCCCGCCAGTTTCGCTGCCGATCGCCCATGGCACGCCAGGATCGCCGGGTTCGCAGGCGGTCGAGTTATTTCGGCCCTTTCGATTACTGTGCCCAATGGGATGAATCGGCGGAAAATAAATGACGTCGAAACCCATTGCCTGAGCGTCGTCCACCCGTGACAAACAATCGCGAAACGTCGATCCGCGATCGCCCCGGCCTTCTGCCGAGCGCGGAAAAAATTCGTACCACGCTCCAATTAACGCTGCAGGCCGATCTACAACAACGCGGGGAGCGGGATCGTATTGCGCCGCAGCTGCGCGATCGGGATATGTCGCCATCAGCACTTCCAGCTCGCCCGATCGTGCGATGGCGTGAATTTCTGAATTAGCACCGGTCGAAATTTGCTGGGAAAACTCAGACAATCGCTTGCGGTCCGCTCGATCGCGCGCGCGCCTGGCGGCAGCTTCTATCAAAGCCGCGCCTTCGAGCGCTTCGCTTCGAAGATCGGAAATGCCGGCTTCAAATTTCTTTGCGAACTCCGCCTGCCAACTGCGAAAAGTGTCTGTCCACGCTTCGACCGTGTATTCGTGAATGTCCTCATCGTACAAAGTGCAAACGCCGCCCCAGCGATCGTTATCAACGAAATTCATCGGCGTTTCCCGCCATGCGCGTTTCCCCAGAACACGCCACTTGAGGATCGCCGCCACGACATCGTGCCCATCCTTGAAAATGTCTGCTTCAACAACCAGGTCTTCGCCAACGATTCGCTTGATCGGGTAGCGCCCGCCGTCGATCAGCGGCTGCAAATTCTCGATGACAACGGAAGGAAAAGCCCGAGGCATGGGCCTCCAATCAACCGAGATTCGTGCAGAGCGAAAGAGCAAATCCATCGGTAGGACATCGCGCTGCGATGCGTCGCCGCGGCGACCGCAGTGCGCTATCCCGACCGCTCGCGCCTATGCCGCGAAATGAAATGCGCACTCGTATAGACCCGAGTTGCGCAGCATTTGCCGGCGCACTTTCGCGCGCAGCACGGCTTCAAACATGTCCTGCTCGAGCCGGCCTACGATTGGATAACGATCCACCAGATTCAGAATCGGCGAATGGCACTCCACAATCCTGGGCCCACCGTCCTGGTGATCGTTAACGAACTGGGACATGTAACCTTCTCCATCGCGCAAATTGGCCAGCCACTTGGCACGTTCAGCCACTGTGTCTCCCTTCACCTTCGTCTTGAGCGCAGCTGTTCTTTTTTCAAAAATATTGTAGAGAAGCTTCTCCGGAGCATTTGGCCCGTAGATTTCCTGCGCCGATTTCAACAGATCGAGCGTCAATTGATGGCTGTCGGCTTGAAAAAGATCATGGCTGCGCCGGGTCAGTCGATAGACCATCTCCGGGCGACCCATCTTTTGCGGGCGACGCCAGGTATCCAGATAACCGTCCCGTTGAAGGGTGAGACAATGCTGCTTGATGCCCATGTAGCTCATCTTCATTTTCTCCACCAGCTCGTTGACGGACATTCCCCTGGTGCGCTTGAGCGAGTTAATAATTTCAAGTCGTTGAGTACGGCCAATTTCCGAGATTAAGCGTTGGTTCATAGATGACAAAAGTGACAATTGAATGACGAAAAAACTGAAGTGCGGGACTTTATACGGCGCGATCTTTAATACGCAAGTATAAAGTTTACGCAACGGGCCAAACGAAAAGAGATTACGAAGTGGCAAGACGCCGGAGACCCAGCGCTATTTCGCTATGACAACATCGCCGCTTTGGATTGGCCGTGGCAGATCGGCCCACTGAATCGTGATGTTGCTGAAGTTCACGGGAATGCCGGCGCACATCAACGGGTCGGGCTTGTCGCAAACGTGGAAGTGCAGATGCGGCTCGGTCGAATTGCCAGATGAACCAAGTTTCCCAATCACGTCGCCGGCTTTCACCTGGTCGCCGACGTGAATGCCCACACTGCCCGGCTGCAAATGCGCATACAGTGAGTACTCATTCTTTCCGTGATCAATCATTACGTAGTTGCCCGTGATCGCCGTTAGGCCTTTGGCTAATCGCTCCCCTTGTTCCTTCTGGAGCCGCGCAAAATATGCTTCCTGAGTTTCGTTAGGACGCTGCATTGCCGAAGGATCTTCTTGCTGATCGTTTGCAACGCTGGTCACACGGCCGTCGGCCGCGGCGAGCACATCCGCGCCGTAAGCGTAATAATCGTCGAAGCGTGTTCCGTCCCCTTTGTGGCTGAGCCCACTTTCACCGACCTTCGCAATGTCGAGCGCGAACTCTTCCGGAACGGCCCAGCGATGACCTGTGTGAAACGAAGCTCCGTAGCCCACATACCAAACACCACGCAACGGAAAGATGTAATTATTTTGTGCAAATTCAGATTTGATTGGGATTGAACCCGTGAATTCCGCGGCGTGACCGTCGACGTTGCCGTGCACGCGAACTCGGAGCGTATCGCGCGCGCCACGGAACGCGAATACCTGCTCAACTATGAGCAGCCCTCGATTTCGATCCAGGATTGGCCCGGCTAATTTGATGTCCGACCCAATCAAATCAGTGCCGCAAAATTGAAACGCGACCTGCTCGAGGATGCCTGCCGCTTGCAATTTGGCGCCGCGATCAGCAATGCGCTGCACCGCCTCTCGATCCAGCTTGCGCGACTCAACGACTCGGTTCGCTTGCAGCAACTCGATGTCGATGTCGTCAATCTTGAACGGCGCGCTGCCGTGATTGATCACGGCGACGTTCTGCAACAGGAGACTTTGAAGGTCGCGTCGGCTTTCCAGCGGGTAGGTTCGAACTGCTGATGCAGGACAAAAACGAATCTCAACTGATTTTGGGGGGGCCGCAGCAGCGCTCAACGACCAGACTGCGAAAAAAGCGAGGGTGAGATATTTCATTGATCAAGGTTCCATTCCTGGAGCAAGGTTGAGATGCAACACGAAGCACCTCTGGATTCAACAGATTAGCTCGATCCGCGTTATCGGGTCGTCGGTGCTTGAGCACTAATCGCTTCTGCCGTTTGTCATGCCGACCGAAGTGGAGGCATCTCTAGATCTAACGGAGCGCAAACAGCCAGAGATTTGATTCGCTCACTTCCCGTTCGCTCAGACCTCGACCTGCCCGTCTATGTCGCGGCTTCGCCATCCGCTCCATTCTCGACCACGCGGAGTTTACCCTGAGCGAGCGGAGCGAGTCGAATGGGCTCCGCTCGGAATGACAAGGAGTGTCAGGAATACAAGTATTCGTCGTGGTATTCGCGCTGCGGCGCGAACTGGACCTGCTCGTTTCCGGTTTCCGGATACTCGAAGATTTTGCCTTCGTAATTCCGGATGACGATCTTCTCGTTATCGTGGTAAAGAACGTAACCGGGATTGATAGGTACCTTGCCCCCGCCACCAGGCGCATCGATGACGAATTGCGGCACGGCATAACCGGTGGTGTGGCCACGCAGGCCTTCGATGATCTCAATGCCTTTCGCGACAGAAGTGCGCAGATGCGATGAACCGTTGATCAGGTCGCACTGATAAATGTAGTACGGACGCACACGGCACATGAGCAGTTTGTGCACAAGCGTCTTCATGGTTTCCAGATTGTCGTTCACACCGGCGAGCAACACGCTTTGGTTTCCGAGCGGGATGCCCGAGTTGGCAAGACGCTCCAGCGCTTGCTTTACCTCAATCGTCAGCTCCCGCGGATGATTCACATGCACACTCATCCACAGCGGATGATATTTCGCCAGCATCGCGCACAGCTCAGGTGTGATACGTTGCGGCAGGAAAATCGGAACACGCGTGCCGATCCGCAGGAATTCAATATGCGGAATCGACCGCAACCGCGAAAGCAGCTTGTCGAGCCTTTCGTCAGAAAAAATCAGCGCATCGCCGCCGCTTAACAGGACATCGCGTACCTCAGTATGCGCTTCGAGATAACGAAATGCTTCCTCGAAATTTGTGTGCAATTCCTGTTCGCCCACACCACTGACGACCCGGCTGCGGGTGCAATAGCGACAGTAACTGGCGCAACGGTCCGTTACTAAAAATAGAACGCGGTCCGGATACCGATGTACCAACCCGGGCACTGGCATGTGCGAATCCTCGCCGCATGGATCAGCCATGTCGTACGGGGATGTCCAGGTCTCCTCGATCCGTGGAATCATCTGACGCCGGATCGGGTCTTCGGGATTTTCATGCGGCACGAGGTTAAAAAAGTGCGGCGTGACCGCGAGCGCGAGTTTGTCGCCTGAGAGCAAAACGCCGCTACGCTCCTCGTCACTCAGCTCCAGGTGCTTTTCCAGTTGAGCCAGGGAGGTGACCCTGTTCTTGAGCTGCCATTTCCAATCGTTCCAGAGCACCTGAGCCGTCTCGGGCCAATACCCTGGCGCGTGCGAGATGAACTCTTTTCCGTCCCCTTTTTCTTGGGTGATCATTTTCAATTGTGGACGAAAAAGTTAAGACCCTTAAATATCGTGTCAACGCAGGCACCTTCTTGTGCGCTACTTACTCGTTAGTCCTCACCCGATTGGGTGATGCGCTCAATCCCGGCGCAGCGCGAACCGGTCGGTCACACAGCTATTTGCCGCCAAGCACGCTTAACTCCCAGCGGTAACCGTCTGGATCATGGAACCAAAGGCCCATGTTTTTCGATCCCGGAGCTTCCGGACCGATTTCGTCGCCGGGATCCTCAATGTCGGTATCGACACTTTTCAAATGCGCGAACGCTTTTCGTAATGTCGCCATGTTCGGCAGGTGAAACGACATGTGATCAATCGTTTCCGGCGACGGTTCACCTTTGAACAGCGCAATTGTCACGTTGTCGTTGCCCACCGCGACTCCGTTGTCGAAATCGAATTCTTTCCGCAACCCCAGCGCGCGCTGGAACCATTGCGCGCTTTTCTCCGGATCACGCACAGCCAGACCGAAGTGACCAACTTCTCCGAGCGTGAATGGCACTTTCATGAAGGCGCCGAATCCCTAAATCAATCGGTGTCGTGCGGTTCGGAGCCGTTTCGAGAAATGAGGGGTTCCATGAAGTGCCGGTTGAAATCCTTAAGTGCATCACGCGGCGTTTCTCCTAATCCGCTGGCGCCTCGGCGCACTTCAGGTCCGATAAACGCCAGCCAGATGTCGCCCACCATTCCCATTCTTGGGCGCAACCGTGCGGCTGGAGTGAGCGGATGGTGTTCGAGGAAATCCTCTACATCTTCCTTTATCACCGCCGGAAGTTCTTCGATTGCGAGTGAGACCACATCCAAGAAACGTGCGTGACGAACACGGTGGACGTAGAAGAGCCGCGTGATTCTTGCTTCGGCGTTGGTCAACAAGACTTTCAGCAACGCGCCGCGCTCACGTCGCCATCTACGCGCAACAAATGATCCTACTCGCGTCCCCAAACCATGGCGACAGAAGTCGTGAGACTGCCGCCCATGTTGAATGTGAGGAATTTTTTCGCGCTCTCGATCTGGCGCGCGCCGGCCTGTTCCGTCAGCTGCTGATATGCTTCAAAAACCTGACGAACGCCAGTTGCTCCCACGGGGTGACCGTCGGCGATCAAGCCGCCGCCCGCGTTTACTGGAATTTGAAAAGGTCCTTTGAATTTTTCCGTGCGCACCTGCGGCAACGCTGTGGCGCCGCTTTTCACAAGCTCGACGCCTTTGCCGGACTCGGCGAGTCCGAGAATTTCGTAGGCGACAATTTCGGTGATGGAAAAGCAATCGTGCACTTCTGCGCCTTGCAGGTCGCGCGGCGTCAGATTGGCCATGCGGAATGCTTTCTCGGCGGCTTTGCGCGCAATCGAAAACGTGGGCGCATCCTTTTTGTCGAGCGGCAGATAATCGGTGGTGTGACCGTAGCCAAGAAGCCGGGCAGTCTTGTTTTTATCGCGGCCGATTTTGTCCAGATACTTTCCGGAAACGAGCACAACCGACGCCGCGCCGTCGGTGATCTGGGAACAATCGGAGACTTTGAGTGGTGGCGCGACGCTTGGGTTCTTTTCGGAAACTTGCGATGCGCAATCGAGGGTGAGATCGGCGTCCCGCATTTGCGCGAGCGGATTCAGCTTGGCATGCGCGTAATTTTTCCATGCAACCAGCGCCAGATCTGCCTCGCTCGCCCCGTATTTCTCGATGTAAATCTGCGCGATTCGCCCGAACAATTTCGGAAACATGAAATCGCCGTACTCCGGCTTTTCATTGTGATAATCGGCAGCCGCACCGAGCACATCCGATCCATCGAGCGACGACATTGTCTTCTGCTGTTCCGCGCCGACGACCAGCACGACGTCATAAAATCCGCCCATGATCCACTCCGCACCGAGCAACACCGACAACGCCCCGGAAGCGCACGCCGCTTCGGTATGCATCGTTGGAATTCCACGTAATTTCGGATCGATCTCCGGAATGAACGCGCCGAGCTGCAACTGCTTCGTGAACTGACCCGCGTTGAAATTGCCAACTGCACCTGCCTGGATTTCCGCGGCATCAATCTTCGCGTCGTCGATCGCCTTCTTGCCGGCCTCGATGATGATATGCCGTATAGCTTTCCCTTCTTTCTTCAGGTTACGCTTAAAATCGGTGCGCCCGCCGCCGAGAATGTAAACTGACTCGCTCATGCTTTACCTTAGCCTATTTCTCGACCGCGTCATCCTGACCGAAGTCGAAGGATCCCGTGGAAACACGTTTCGCTTTCGCAACGGGATTCCTCAACTTTGCTCGAAATGACGGCATTCCCGCTTCAACCGCCAAAAGCACTGATCCCCGTAATGTCGCGGCCGATGACCAGCGTATGGATGTCGTGCGTGCCTTCGTATGTGGAGACGGTCTCAAGATTCATGACATGGCGGATCACGGGGTAGCGATCGGTAATGCCGGCGGCGCCGAGGATGTCGCGCGCCTTCCGGGCGCATTCCAGCGCCATCCAAACGTTGTTCCGCTTCGCGAGCGAGATCTGCGCCGGACGCGCCGAGCCCATCTCCATCATGCGTGTGAGACGCAACGCCAATAATTGCGCCTTGGTAATCTCCTGCGCCATCCAAACAAGCTTCTGTTGCACTAATTGGAAGCCGGCAATCGGGCGTCCAAATTGTTCGCGCGATTTGGCGTAAGCCAGCGCCGTTTCGTAGCAATCAATAGCCGCGCCGATCACGCCCCACGCAATACCTGCACGGGCGTGCGAAAGACAAGAGAGCGGTGCGCCGAGTCCGGACGCCTTGGGCAAACGATTCTCCGCAGGTATGCGGCAGTTCTCGAACCAGCATTCGGACGTGCGCGACATGCGCAGACTAAACTTTCCCTCGATATCTAGTGCGCGAAACCCGGGCGCGTCTTTTTCCACCACGAATCCGCCTACGCTCCCATCATCATCCTTTGCCCAAACCACCTTCACGTCCGCGATGGATGCGTTGCCGATCCAGCACTTGCTGCCGTTTAAAAGGAAATGGTCGCCTTCGCGTTTGGCGCGGGTTTCCATCCCGCCGGGATCCGAACCGTGTCCGTGTTCTGTCAGCGCAAAACAACCCACGAGGTTGCCTGAAAGCAGTCCCGGCAGCCAGCGCTCCTGTTGCCTCGGGGAGGCAAAGGAATGGACCGCCTGTATCGCGAGCGCACCTTGGACAGACGCCAGCGAGCGCAAACCGGAATCGGCCCGCTCAAGCTCTTGCATGATGAGGCCGTAGGCGGTGTGGCTAAGACCAGCACAACCGTGTCCTTTTAAATATGGCGCGTAAAAGCCCAGCGCGCCCATGCGTGGGATGAGATGTTCTGGGAATTTGGCCGCGCGATGGCACGGAACGATCTCGGACAAGACTTCCTCCTGCACGAAACGCCTCGCCCGATCGCGCGCTGCGCGTTCCTCCTCTGTGAGAAGCTCTTCGATGCCGTAATAATCCAGCGAAGTTGCTGTCATGTCGGTATGAGTCGCGGTACTGCGCGTCAGTTTAGCCGGGGGGCGACGCGAAAACAATTCTGTCCCGCGCGTGCCGCCTCAACGATTCGAAACCCGCGGTGCGGACAAAAAAGGCGCCTGGCACAAGCGCCTCTACAACTATTTCGCCGTGGGCAACCCTGTGGCTTTCCAGGCTTTGAAACCGCCGGCCATGGAGCGGACGTTTTTGTAGCCCATTTTTTGCAGGCTCTCGGCGGCGAGCGCGGAGCGTCCACCTCCGCCGCAATGACAAATGATCATTGCGTTGGTGTCGGGGACTTTTTCCTCGACGTCGAGCTCGATGGTGCCGCGACTCATGTGGATCGCATCAGGGATACGTTCCTCGTCCCATTCGTCTTTCTCGCGAACATCGATAATCACCGCTTCACCGCTTTTTGATTTCTCGGCTGCTTCACTCGGAGAAATCTCGGTGATTTTCTTCTTTGCTTCTGCGACCAACTTCTCAAAACCGCTGTGCTCTCCCATAAAGATATCCTGTCCGTCAATGACACAGCGTCAAGATGTAGCCACGGGCGTGTGGCCCGTCGGGAATGAGACTAGGAGACGCCGCAAAGCGGCGTGGCTACAGGGATTCGCCCAAGTTGAGAGTTGGGCGTCGAGCGCTGGGCGTTTCTACTCATAGCGCAGCGCTTCGATGGGATCGAGCGCGGCGGCTTTGCGCGCTGGGTAAAAGCCAAAGAAAATTCCAACCGCTGCGCTGAACAAAAATGCAATGGCGACCGAACTGATTGATATCAGCGTAGGCCAATTCGCGTATGCCGAGAGAACTTTCGACGCGCCAATACCACAGATGATCCCGATCACGCCGCCGACGGAGCTCAATGTGACGGCTTCGATCAAGAATTGAGTGAGAATGTCGGTGCCGTGTGCGCCCACGGCCATTCGCACGCCAATTTCACGCGTCCGCTCGGTGACACTCACGAGCATGATATTCATGATTCCAATGCCACCGACCACAAGCGACACCCCGGCAATTGCCCCAAGCAAAAGCGTCATTACGCGCGAGGTAGCGGTCGCCGCCTGGGCGATTTCCTGCTGGTTGCGCACGGTGAAATCATCGTCGCGCCCGGGACGAATGTTATGGCGTTGCCGAAGCAGCGAAACAATTTGTTGCTGGGCCGCTTCGAGTTGCTGCGGGTCGGCGATTTGCACGTTAATATTACGCAAATTTGTGCCACCGATCACCCGTTTCATCGCGCTCGTGTACGGCATGATTACGATGTCGTCCTGGTCTACGCCCTGCGTGCTTAATCCCTTGGGCGTCAGCACACCCGTGATTGTGAACGGGACCTCCTTGATTCGTAAAATCTGGCCGATCGGACTTTCGTTTCCGTAAATCTGGGTGGCGGTGGTACGACCGATCACACAAACCTTGTTTGCGCTGCGAACGTCTTGTGATGTAAACGGCGCGCCATCAGCCAGCGGCCATTGCCGGATGTCAAAGTAATCCGCTGATTCCCCGTAAATGCGAGTAAACCAATTTTGATTTCCGGCGGCTACTTGGGTGGTCGAAACAACTTCCTCGCTCACCCCGATGACGCCCGGCACTTCGCGTCGGATCGCCTCTGCGTCTTCGATTTTCAAAGTGCCGGCGCCGCCCCACCCCGTGCGAATGCCGCTGGAAGTGGTGCTGCCGGAAAAGATCAGAATCACATTTTGTCCGAGGCTGGCGATCTGCGCTTCCACTTGTGCCTTCGCTCCGTTGCCGATCCCAACCATCGCAATCACCGCGCCTACACCGATGATGATTCCTAGTGCAGTCAGCACCGAACGCAGTTTGTTTCGCCGCAAAGCGCGGAGCGCGACGTTAAATGTTGGTGCCACTCTCATTTGTAGGTTGAAACGCTAAAGCGTTGAAGCGTGTTGTCGTTGAAGCTGCGACGCTGCATCCGAGCGTTGCGAAACCAGATGATCATCCAGGATTACCCCGTCGCGCATCATGACGTTCCGCTTTGCGTAAGCAGCGATGTCCGGTTCGTGCGTCACCATGATCACGGTGATCCCGCGCTCATTAAGCTGCTGAAAAATTACCATGATCTCGACGCTGGTCCGGCTGTCCAGATTGCCGGTCGGTTCGTCCGCAAGAAGGACTTCCGGTTGATTAATCAACGCGCGCGCGATTGCCACGCGCTGTTGCTGGCCGCCCGAAAGCTGGCTCGGATAATGGTCCTCGCGACCTGCGAGGCCGACGGAGGCAAGGACGCGATCCGCCTTTTCGCGAAGTTCTGAGTGTGTCAGACGCTGCGAGCTGTAAACCAAGGGCAACTCGACGTTTTCTCGCGCAGAAGTGCGTGGCAGCAGATTAAAATTCTGGAACACGAATCCGATCTTGCCGTTCCGGATATCGGCGAGCCGATCTCGATCGAGACCGGAGACGTCTGCGCCGTCCAAAATGTAGTGGCCTGCGGTGGGCCGGTCGAGGCAACCCAGAATATTCATGAGCGTGGATTTTCCGGAACCGCTCGCGCCCATCAGCGCAACAAATTCGCCGCGCTTAATTTCCAGCGACACGCCGCGCACCGCGGGCACTTCCATTTCGCCTGTGCGATACGTTTTATGAACATCGATTAAGCTGACGATGGCACCGTTATTCATCTTTTCGCATTATTGCCCGGGCTTCCGCTCCTACTTGTCATTCCGAGCGAAAGTCGAGGAATCCCGTAGTGCTAGCTTTAAGGTTGCATCGCGGGACGGCTCGACTTCGCCTGACATGACAATCATGGGAATCGCCTTGACCCGCCAAAGGGATTCGTCGCAGGCGATGGCGCGGCCATCGCTGAGCCGAACTCGGCCGTCACCACGCGATCGCCTTCTTTCAAGCCTTCGACCACTTCGGTCAGAATCCCGTCGCTGATCCCGGTCTTGATCTGCGCCGGCTGCGGCCGACCGGCGCCAGACGGCAAAACATACACGGTCCGTTCGGTCCCCTCGGACACACCACCGCTGCGCCCCTCGGCAGGCCGTCCCATGCGACTCGTACCCGTTCTTCTTCTCTCTACCGGGGTCGCATTCGGCGGCCGATAGCGCAAAGCGGCGTTCTTGATTTGCAGTACATCACCCTTGTGCGCGATGACGATTGAGACGTTCGCTGTCATTCCCGGTTTCAATTTCAAATCCGGATTGCTCACCCCGATGACGGTGTCGTAAGTCACGACGTTTTGCACGGTGATCGGCGCGTTGCGCACCTGGACAACTTTTCCATGAAACGTCTGCATGGGAAAAGCGTCCACTGTGAAATCGACATTCTGATCGATCTTCACGACACCGACATCCGCTTCCGCCACATTCGCATCGATCTGCATTTTGGTTAGATCATTCGCAATCGCAAAGATGATCGGTGCCTGGAGACTGGCTGCGACCGTCTGACCAACATCGACACTGCGCGAGATCACCACCCCGTCGATCGGTGAAGTAATAGTACAATGCTCGAGATCGGTCCTGACTTTATCCAGCGCGCCCTGTTTAATCTTCACGTTCGCCTCGGATTGATGAAGGGTCGCCATCGCTTGATCGACGTCAGCCTGCGACGAAGTCTTCTTCGCAAACAATTCCTGTGTCCGTTTGGCATTTACTTTTGCGAGCTCAAGCGTGGCCTGGGCGTTCGCCAAATCTCCCTCCGCCTGAGTGACAGCCGCCTGAAAAAGCGCCGGATCGATTTGGGCAACCACCTGGCCGGCTTTCACCTGGGAATTAAAATCCACAAATAATTTCGCGATATTTCCTGAAACCTGGCTGCCTACCTGTACGTTAACGACCGGATTGAGTGTGCCGGTTGCCGTAACCGCCTGGGTAATGGGACCGCGCGTGATCGTTGCGGTCTGATAGCTTGCAGCGCCGCCATTGCTACACTGGCGGAGAACCGCCGCGACAACTAGCAGGCCAACAATCACGGGAAGCCATGGCACAAAACGTTTCATACGAGCGGTGGTTGACTGTGCTTAAAGTTAAGAGACAGGAAAAGTGATGCAGCGTTACATCGAAATCTACTCCATCATGCTGCGCAACTCGCTCATTCGCGAGCTGAGTTTCAAGGCGAACTTTCTCTTATGGATGGTCGTGGAGATCCTTTGGTTCTGCGGCCAGATTGTCTTCTTCAGCATCATTTTCGCCAATGTCGATCGTATTGGTGACTGGACAAAGTGGGAGGTCGTGCTGCTTATCGGCACGCACCAAATGATTGCCCAGCTCTTTCAGGCATTCTTTTTTGTTAACGTCGCCAACATTCCAGAACTCGTGCGCACGGGAAAATTGGATTCCCTGCTGGTTCTGCCGATCGACAGCCAGTTTGCTGTTTCGACGAAACAATTCAGTCTCGACAGCATCGTCAACGCTGGGTTAGGCGGTGTGGTAGTTTGCGTAGCACTTTCGCGTCTCAATGTTGTTCCAGATTTGACATCAATCTTGCTTTACCTGGTTGCGCTGGGGTTTGGCATTGCTGTGCATTACTCAATCATGCTTGCTCTGGCAGCGGTCAGTTTCTGGATCGTTCGCGCCCAGGGATTGGTTTATGGCTACTTTAATTTCCTGAACATCGCGCGTTATCCAGATGCGATCTTTCCATGGCTATTCCGCTTGATCTTCGGCTGGATCATTCCGGTGGTCATTATCGCAAACATCCCAGCCCGCTTGTTGATCAAATCGCTCGGACAGCCCTGGTGGTTGATGCTGCATCTTGTCACTGCCTCGACTATTGTTTTCCTCCTGTCGCGCGGCTTCTGGAAATTTGCCCTGAACCGTTACTCCAGCGCGAGCTCGTGACACAGCCACCCTGGCTGTCTCGACAGCCGGGCATCCTGCCAGCAAAACCCCAGTGCAGGCTGGCAGCCTGCACGACGAAACAGGCACAGATGCCTGCATTACGAAATCTCCGCTTGCGCGATCTGGGAAATGTTCTTAATTAAGCGTCCATTTTTCTGGTGTCACTCGATTAGAGGGCGCTTTCAACGCTATGGCAAAACCAACAAAAAAGAAGAGTTCTGCGAAGAAGCCTGCTGCGCGTAAGGCGCGACCGCCACGCAAGGAACGCGTCAAACGGCCGGTATCGAAAAAGGTCGCAAAGCCGACGAAAGCCGGAAAACGTAGGCCCTCCAAAAAAGAAACGACTGAGTCTCCGGCCGTCCTGTTGGGTTTGAATCACCGCGAGAGGAGACTCGATCCCTTTACGCGCCAGCAGAAAGAGAAACTCCTTCAGCTTCGAGACGCCATGGTCGATTCCATGGCCGGCGTGGCCCAGGACACTTTGCGGTCACGGGCCGAAGGCAGCGAGGCGTCCGCTTTTGGAATGCATCAGGCTGACGCCGGATCGGACGCGTACGACCGCGATTTCGCGCTGAGCTTGCTTTCGCAGGAACAGGATGCGCTTTACGAAATCGATCAGGCGCTCAAGCGCATTGAATTGGGAACCTACGGAAAGTGCGAGATGTCGGGCAAACCAATCCCGCATGCACGGCTGGAAGCCATCCCATTCGCGCGCTTCACCGTTGAATGCCAATCGCAGTTGGAAAAGCAAAATAAGGCGTCGCGGGTTCGTCAATCTGTTACATCTCTATTCGGTTTGACCGAGGAAGAAGGCGGCGAGGCTGAGGAAGAAGAAGCCACGCCGGCGGAAGTGAAGGAGTAACGGACAAATGGCGCAGGAAATTGTGACGCTCGAATGCACGGAGGCCAAGGCCTTGGGTAAACCTGTCTCCCGTTACATGACCACGCGAAACAAAAAGAGCCCACGCACACCCAATCGGCTTGAGAAAAAGAAATACAATCCGTTCTTAAGGCGGCATACGTTGCACCGCGAAACCAAATGATAGGACCTAAAACTGCCAAACGCCGTTCCGCCTTCCGCCGGGCCAATCGCGCCATGCCGCGCCGGCGAATCGACATTGCCATTGAGGCTATCGATTACAAAAATCCCGATCTCCTGAAGAAATTCGTCACAGAGAGCGGCAAAATTCTTCCACGCCGCGTCACCGGTATGCCAGCGCATCTGCATCGCAAAATCACACGCGAGATCAAGCGCAGCCGCTCTGTGCTGTTGATGAAGTAGCCCGTTCTGGGACTGTGCATTGCGGCAGTGTGCCTTGCCGCATTGATCTCATCTGCGCTGGTCTCCATGTGACCAATGAGACGAATGAGACTTATGCACTCACACTCGTCGAGTTTTTTCGCCTTGCTCGATCAGCTTCCAGAATTCGCGGGTTTCGCCCAGCTGGGAGTCTTCGGAAACAGGCAGTTTGCTTCGGAAAAGGAAATCGCGAAACGTGTTCTTGTGTAAGACCCGATGGACCCTGATGCCTTCGTCAGCCTTGGCGAAATAAATGCGATAGTCTTTCGCACGATAGCGAAATAGCTTTTTCCCTTCGCGCTGGATTACTCCAAACCGTTCCGAATCGAGGTGGTCGAGGTCCTCGGGTAAAATTTGGAACTCCGCGAGCAACTCAAGCTGCAATTTTTTCGGGAGCGCCGATATCTCGGCCGCGCTTAATTCGTTGAAGATGATCTGGAACATGATGCTGGTTTAAACGATTAAAGCGTTGAAGCGGTCTGAAGCGAGCTGCCGCGGCTTTGATCCGCTCAACACTTCAGCGCTTCAACGATGCTCAAACATAAACCCGCCGCACGCGCGCGCCAATTCGTGTCGTAATTTCCCAGGGAATCGTGCCAGCCGCCCTGGCCAGTTCCACGCAGGAAATTTCCTCGTTCCCATCGCATCCCATCAAAACAACCTCGTCGCCCACTTGTGCATTATTGATCTTGCTAACATCGATCATCATCAAATCCATCGTCACACGGCCGAGAATGGCGCAACGCTGTCCCCGAACCAGGACGGCGGCGTCACGATTGGAAAGGTGCCATGGATATCCGTCGGCGTAACCAGATGACAACGTTGCGACCCGCATTTTCCGAGGAGTGATAAAGGTGCGGCCATAGCTAATGGAACTTCCCTTCGGCATATCGCGCACCAGACAAATGCGGGTTTTCCATGTCATCACCGGTTTGAGAAGGTTCTGAAATTCCGAAAGTGGCGAAATCCCGTAAAGCACGATCCCCGCGCGCACCATGTCGAAGACTCCTGCGGGCTCAGCGAAAGCAAGCACGCCTGCGCTTTGGAGCACATGTGCTTTATAATTGATTGGAACCGCAGCGCGAAATTGCTTCATGATTTCGCCAAAGCGCGAAAGCTGATCGCGAGTGTAGGCCGCATCCTCACCAGACGCTGGCAAATGAGTCGAAACGCTGTGAATCCGGATATTCGGAAATGCGGAGACCTTTTTGAGAATGTCCAAGCCTTCGCCTTCCGGAACTCCCATGCGGCCCATCCCCGTATCAATCTTGAAATTGACGGCTACTGGCGAGCGGTGCGCTAACCGATTGAAATCTTCTGCTTCCTCGAGCGCAGAAATTGTGGGAATGAAACCGCGCTCGGCGATTGTCGATCTTTCTCCCGGCAGAGCTGGTCCAAGAATGATGATCGGATGGGAGAAGGATTCCCGGAGTGCCAATGCCTCTTCCAGACTCGCGACGCCAAAAAGTTGCACCTCATCCGCGAGGGTTTCCGCTACGCCGATTAAACCGTGCCCGTAAGCATTCGCTTTCACCACAGCGATGATCTCCGCGAATCCGACGCGTTCCCGCACGATTCTCGCATTGTGGCGCAACGCGCTCCGATCGATCTCGGCCCAGCAACGATAAGTTTGCTTCATTTCGGCATGGTGATGTGCGGTTCGCGCAAATAAATCGGTTCGAGCGGTGGCAAAGAAAAGCTGCGCTGCAGTTGTCGCGCAAGTCCGGCGAGCACAAGAGCGGATGGAAAGAGAACTACCGCGCGCTCAAATTGCGGGAGCGAATCCGAGGTGAAAACTGGCGTTGCGATCTCAATAGTGTCGAGTTTCGATTTCAGCGCCCACTCCGCGAAAAGCGTTGGACCTTGGACCGGGTTGTTCGCGCGGATACGCGCAAAGAAAAAGATTTTCTGCGAGCATCACCGATCACGGGTATTCCTGCGCGTTAGACTCCATTGCGCAAATTGATGGAAAACCGATCAGGCGCCCGGAAGAAACCATCCCGATTGCAGCTGAAATTGCGATGCGAGTGCCCGCGTAGGAGCCTGGGCCAAGCCCGACGATAATTGTGTCGGGGCCCAAGTTTTTCGTTACATCGGCAAGATTTTCAAGAGACACCAGAATTTTTCGGTCGTTCGACCAGTCACGGCTGAGACCGGTACCGTCTTCACCCAGCCACGCCAGACTGCCGCGCCCTGTGGAAAGTTCCAGCGCAAGAATTTTCACGTTCCTTGGAAAGCAATGGAGCGCTGGTTCTCCGATTTTATCTCAAACAGAATCCAGCGCGCTTGTTCGGGAATGAATTCCGGGAAGCGATCTGCCCATTCGATCACCGACACTCCGTCGCCAAAAATAGTCGTCGAGGCCAAGCCGCGCGAGGGACTGGCTATTCTCGACGCGAAAAAAATCGAAATGATAAACAGGCAATCGCCCATCTCGATATTCGTGCACAATCGTAAAAGTGGGGCTGGAAACGGCAGCGTTGCTTCCCATGCCGGCCACGAAGCCTTTGGTGAATAGAGTTTTGCCGCTTCCCAGCTCGCCCTGCAAGGCCAAAACCGATCCCACTTCTGCATCCTCTGCAAGTCGCCGCCCGACTGCTTCGGTCTCAGGCGGGCTGTTGGAAATGAATGTAGCCACTGGGCAAAAGTTGATAGTTTCTAGTTGAGAGTTGAGAGAAGGAACCGATGCGCGTGAGCAGCAATTTCGGAAATTTTTTCTTCCAACTCCGCAACAAGCGATCGCGCTCCCGCGGCGAAATGGCGAAGAGCAATTCGTAATCTTCGCCTTCTGAAATTGCGTTATCGATCTTCGCGCCACGGGCGAGCGGGAGGTTCTCCATTTCGATGGCAAATCCAACTCGGCTCGCCTTTGCAAGCCGCGGAAGATCGGCTCCCAATCCGTCGCTCAAATCCATCATGGCGTGGATGGAGAAATTTTTTGTGAGCCAGCGCGACTCGGCAATCCGCGGAATGAATTGCAAATGCTTTTGTCTCACGGCGCCACCCAGTCGGCCGGTGACAAACAGATCATCGCCCACCCTGCCGCCCCGGCGCGATACGCACCGGTCTCTTTCAACAAAACCAGCCACGCTAACCGAAATCGCCACTGGACCGCGTGTCCGGCTCGTTTCGCCGCCAACTATGCTAACTTTAAACCGTTTCGCCGCCCGGCCCAATCCGCGATAAAGCCGCTCCACCCATTCAACGTTCGTTTGCTCGGGAGCAATGAGAGTGATCAGCGCAAATTGAGGCACGGCCGACGTCGCAGCGAAATCGCTGAGCGGACGCATCATCGCTTTCCAGCCGACGTCGAGCGCGTTCGCCGTCGGAAGGAAGTGCACGCCTGCGACAACGCAATCGGTCTTGAGTACAAGAAGGTTTCCGTGATCGCGTGTTTCCATAAGGGCGCAATCATCACCGGGGCCGTTGACGACTTCTTTTCCGAGCGAAAGACGAGACAAAAGCCGGCCGAGCAGCCGGTCTTCGCCAATGTCACGCAATTTCATTGTCCGTTTCAGCGCCAGAGGCGCTATGTCAGTTCGAGCCTGGGGCGGTGCTCCAGGAATTTGATCGCCCAGTAAACAAGGGCTGAAAGCGCGTTTCATCCAACAACTGATTCTCAATCGCAGACATTGCGAAAGTGAATCGCAGTTTGAGCGCTGGCGATAGGGCTTCTACGGAGTGATGAAACCGCACCGTTGGCGCTAGCCTCGCGAAGGCTCATGGAGAAAAGATCTCCGGAAATGCAAGAGCCGTAAGAGTGAGCGAATTGAAGAGCGAATGCATTGTCATGGCGACAAGAATGGAACCGCTCCATTCGTACGCAATCGCGAAACAACTTCCCAGGACGAACAGTGGCGCAAATGAAGGTAAGTGCGCGTGCGCTGCGGCGAACAGCAGCGCGCTGAATGTGACGCCCAGAAGGCGGCCGAAATAGCGCCTGAGTACACCGTAAATAAAAAATCGAAAAAGAAACTCCTCAACCACGGGCGCGATTGCCACGGCGAAAACGATGATCATCATTCGCTGCTGGATCGTGCGCGATCCGCTAAAAAACTCGACGATGTTTTGCTTGCTCGAGCCGCCCCCAAAAAGCCGCTGCGTAATCGCGTCAGACAACAAGATCAATGGATAAGCAAAAAACAGCAGAATCGCCCCAGTGCTCAGAGTTCTGACAAAACTTAATCTGAAAAACCCGCCTAACGAACCAACATCAAACCCGCGGAACTGAAGGAAGGTGATTATGACGAGCACCACGCAACCAGTGAGCAAAAAATTTGCCAGAAGATTGCGCGCGCTGAACTGGATCGAGGGTTGCGAAACTGAGGCGCCAATGGTCAGAAAAAGGAAAAGGATCAACAGCGCAGCCAGTATTGCCTCGGGCAGTCCAAACCTTCGCGTGGTCGCCGCGTCAGTACCGAAAGAGTCCGGTGTCCGCGCGCTGATCTGATAAATCAGCGAAATATAGATATAAAGGCTGGCAAGAAGGTAAAGAAGCGAGAGGAGAAGGCCTAAGACCGAGCTGGGAACGGCTTCCGATGCCGCGAAGAGGCTGCCGGATCGCATGGGCCCTCTGTTCTACGGCGCGTAATAGCTGGGCAGGAAATACGCGCGCCCACTTTCCAGTTGCGGAATGAGTTGCTTTGGGAGTGTGAGCTCAATCTTTGAATCGGTCTCTGTAAATATCCGCAAGAAGCGACTCAGACTAAATGGCGGACCATATTTTACCACTTTGGCGTCCGGCGCGTTTCCGAGTTCTTTCGCTTTGCCGAATGCGTCGTCCAGCTCACCAAGGCCATCGATCAGCTTGTGCTCGAATGCGTCCTTGCCCGACAGGATTCGCCCGTCAGCGATCGTATTGCGCAAGAGGTCTGCCGGAAGATTTCTTTCCTTTGCAACGATGCCGAGAAATTTGTCGTAAGTTTTCATGATAAAGCTCTGCACGAGCTCGCGTTCTTCCGGAGTGATCGGCCGCGCGCCGTTGAGCATGTCCTTGAATTTTCCGCTTTTGAAAACCACGGAAGCGAGTCCGACCTTGTTAAACAGCTGCTCGTAATTCAGAGTTTGAATAATGACGCCGATGCTGCCGGTGATGGTCGTTTCATTCGCCATCAAAAATTTGCCGCCGCAGGAAACGTAATAGCCACCGGATGCAGCCAGTGAATCCATGTAAACGACAACCGGTTTCTTCGCACGGACCTTGACCAGCGCGCTGTAGATCGCGTCGGAAGCGGTCACTTCTCCACCGGGGGAATCGATTTCAAGAACGATGGCTTTGACGCGGCTGTCATCGCGAGCCTGTTGCAGCGCCGCGCGCATGTCATCGACCATTGAATCGCTTACGTTGCCCGGGAGCGAAGAACTTATCAGGCCGCGCATGGTGATGACCGCGATCTTGTCCGTGGTCGCGCGTGTCCCGCGCTGAAGCAGGATCTCACGGAAACGGGGAATTGGCTCGGGCTCGCGGGTCCCGCCAAGGCGCTGAAACGCGGCGGCCATCAACATGAGGTTAACAAACAAACTGGCGCAAAGCGCGACGAACAAGAAGATGCTGAGACAACCGAGTTTGCGATTCGCTGCCATGACAGGACGAAACTGCCGGAGAACCGC
>JAALOD010000109.1:2630-12046 GCA_013372845.1 Candidatus Udaeobacter sp. | reverse complement strand
ACGTAAAGCAGTCTGCTGGCAACTAATGCATGAACACAGCAACGCCTAACCAGGCGATGCAGAGATCCGGACAGCTATCTTCGCAACGATCCGGCAGCATTCGCGGCAGCGGTAGGACGATCTTACTTCGAGCAGATCTTGCCGGTATCGAGCGTGACGCTGGGATGGAGCGCGTGGGCGGTTCAATGGTTGAGCCGGGTGCCCTGCGCGATTCCAGACCAGGTGCAGGTTGCCTATAGCCATGACGCGGCCGCGCGCAGTGCCTTTGCCGAACAAGCGGCGGAAGACTGGCAAACGTTCCTCACAATGCGCAGTCGCGAGCTGTGTCGAGGTGGCCGACTCGTCGTGCTGACAATGGCGACTGATGACAGCGGTAATTTTGGCTATCGGCCGATACCCGATGTGATCTATGAGACACTTATGGAAATGGTTGCTCGCTGCTTCATTTGGAAGGACGAGTTTCGGAAGATGGTCATTCCCACCGTCGGTCGAACCAGAGCCCAATTAACTGAGCCATTCGCAAAAGGTGGGTGCTTTGAGGATCTGTCGATTGAGGATTTCGAATTGTTCCATGGCGAAGATCGCATCTGGACTCAATTTGAGGCTCGTGATGACGCTCACGCATTTGGCGCGCAATGGGCTGCTTTTTGCCGTGCTTCGGTGTTTCCGACCCTTGCGGCCAGCCTGGATGGAGCGCCTGATAGCGCACGTTCGGTCAAGTTCATCGACGAGTTGGAAACAGGTGTAGCTGCGCGGCTCGCGGCAGCGCCGGTTCGAATGACGATACCTCTCGCGCAGATGATGCTCGTGAAGGCGATTAGCTCTGCGCGCAGATCGGCGTGATAACCTTCGGGCAGGCTATGTAGGTTTCAGCACTTTGTTGCAATCACACAAACCAGGTGCACCTTGGTCTTCAAAGTCCCGCGAAGCTCAGCTACGTCTCGTTAGAAAGCGAACGCGAAAGCACACAAAGATGAGAATCCGGATATCGGTTTGTTTTTACTGTGGCAGCTATCCTTTTAGTGAGCACAGCCGTATTGGCTGCCCAGGCTGTAAATCGAATCACTATCCTCTATGATGCTTTTGGGAAGTCCTCTCCGCTGAAGAAGGATTGGGGATTCTCTGCGTTCATCGAATATAACGGCAAGCGTATCCTTTTCGACACCGGTAACAACGCCGATACCTTCGGCCAGAATGTCAAAGCATTGGGTATTGATCTCAAGAAATTAGATTTCGCTGTAATTTCGCATCGACACGGAGATCATACGAGCGGCCTGAACTATCTGTTGAGTGTCAATCCGAGTGTAAGAATCTACGCGCCAAAGGAAGGGTTCGGAGTGTTCGGCGCAGCGTTGCCAGGAACCTTCTATCGCAAGGATGAGTCGCTACCTGTTTACATGCGTTATTATGATGGGCAGGCGCCCGAGAAGATGACATTCGGCACGCCCTGGCCAAACGCCAACTTTGTTTGGGTTGATAACTTAACTGAAGTGGTGCCAGGAATCTTTTTGATTTCGACAGTCTCGCAGACACCGGGCACCCTGGAACTTCGCGAACTCTCGCTAGCGATTAAGTCGCCCAAGGGCGTGGTCTTAGGAGTCGGATGCTCACATCCGGGAATTGAGAAGATACTGGAAGCATCAATGGCGGTGGACAAGCATGTGCATCTTATCTTCGGAGGACTCCATTTGGTAACAACTCCAGACCCGGACATTGGCCGTATCGCGGCGGCGTTGCACGATCAATGGAAAGTTGATCGGATGGCGCCGGGCCATTGCACCGGAGAGCCAGCGTTTGCGGCTTTTCGCAAGGCGTTCGGTGACCAGTATCTCTACGCCGGGTTGGGCAGTGTTATAGAACTTCCGTAAACGTTCAATGTCGAGGTAGGCTTTGTGGAAAGCCGTGAAAGCATCGCGGAAACCAACAAGCTAGCCACGCGCACGGTGCCGCCCCGTCAATCCGGAAGTCTTCCGCGCAAGATAGTGAGCGAATACGGTGGCAGATCGTAGAGTGAAGAGGCTTTTCGCGTAAAGCGCGCGGGCGAAAGGCTGCGGCTCGGATATCCGTTTGGTCCGTCGTCGTGCCACACGTACTGCTCGCGGGAGAACTGGATAACATCCACGTCGCCGGCAAAGCTCACTTGTCGCTGTGTGCCGGGAAGCTTAAACTGCACAGTAAGTCGCGCTGCGCGGTTGGGGTCCTTGTTAATCGCCAGCAAAGCCCATTGTTTGTCTGGTCGTCGTACCGCATATACAGTGATGACCCGCGGTGAGGTCTGCTTCTGTCCGGTTATAGTTACGGAGAAGATCTCGTGTGTCTCATTTGTCGGCTGCATCCATTCCTTTGTGATGAGTTGGGCTGCATGATAAGCGGATAGCCGATTCAGTTGGTCGGTGTTTGGGTTGAGTTGAAGCATCATCAGATTGCCCCAGGAACATTTCAGCTCGTCCTGGAGATCGTTTGGCTCGTATCCGTACAGGTAGGGCTTGGAGCCGCCCAGCGTCAGAAAGGTTCCAACCGTGTCCGCATCGAAGAGCGCGCCTTCGATATCCACCTCGTGGCGTCCTGCAAAAACGGAATAGCCGTATTCTGTCATCAGCCATGGAATTCGCGTGGGAACTCCATCTGCTCGCAAGCTGGTTATCATTTCACCCAGGCGCTTCGGCGTTTCCAACAACTGCGACGCGGCATCGGCGCAGATGTTGTCGAACGGATAAAACTCGAACGAGAAAAAATCGAACGACACTGCCGCGCTTCGAACGTATTTGAGAAATCGATTCATCCACGAGCGGTTGCCCGCCGCGTCGGGCCATGTGAGAAGTTGGTCGTCGAAATTTTGCAGGCTTGGTCCTCCGAGTTGCAAACGCGGATTCAGCGCGATGAGACGGCGAGCGACGCCCGCATAAAGCGCAGCATAATCTTCCGGTGATGCCCACTGTCCGTCGGGTTCCTCGCCCAGTTCAATTCCTTCCAAATCATAATTACGCCGCAGGAGATATTTGATCTCAGCCGTTGCGTTTTCCGGCGTGTCGTACAAAACACCGACTGGAACAAGGACGGGCAAGTCGTTCGTAAGCGCGCTACGCAAGATGAAATCAAGTCCCGGTTGCTCGATTTTGTAATCAATGTCCTCGGCTCGATGCCACGGGTCAGTTGATGACACATAGATCACTGACTGCTGATGACGATCAGCCGCATGACGGACGTAATCGCGAAACCGATTGTGACTATCGACACTCCCGAGCGCAATCTCGCGAATCGCGAATCCGAGCCGGTCACGAATGTCATTTGAGGTTTGCGCACTTGTTTGCGAACTCCGGCTCATTGCGACGCGCACGAAGCGAACCGGAAGTGGTTTTTCGCAGAGCCGAACAGATTCGTCGCCACCCGATCCGCGGTTCACCGCACCGTTTGGAAAAGGGCGCCACGCATCTTTCCGATCGGCGTGCAAATGCATCGGATCTTCTCCACTCCAGTACTCCACTCTGTATTGCTGGGCGAATGGCGCGCCCCAATGAATTCGAATGGAATTGACGGGTTTAGTCGCGTCTAGATCGATCACCACCCATTGCGGATGCGCGTCACTGGGCTCACCGGTGAAGTGGGAATCGAGATATGGATTACTTTTCCAAAACGATTCTTGGTCGCCGTCAGCCATGCGTGAGTAACCATCATCGTTCGCCTGGTCGATCGTGTTTCCGCGTCGCGGCAGACGATAGCCATAAGAAAGATTAATCGGCTCGGCGAGTGAATCGTCCGAGATCCAGTATCCACACTGATGGACTGGATCGCTCCATGTGCCGTGCGGGTTCCAGTGCCAAACTTCGCCGGCAAGTTCGGTTCGCAGCCGATATGTCAGTGGCCCGAATCCGGCTGATCGCATCTCGGCGATGTTCTTGTCCGTGAACATCCGAGCGCATTCGCCTTGCTCGTGACCGTCAACGCCCGCGCCTAATGCTTGAGTTGGCACACACTGGTTTACTGGATGATCGGCAAGAACAATGGCAGAGACGGCAAAAGGCTTCTCATCGGCAGGTGCCTCTGTTTGTGATCCCAATTGGACAAGACCTACGGCTAGAGAAAAAAGCGATGCGAGGACGCATCGCACTCCCAAAGCACTCCGTGCGAAATTCATCGAGTCATCAATTCTCGTTTCGCGACAGCTTTAGGAGTGCGCACGCGTCCTCGCGTCGCTTTGTTTGCTACCGCTGGGGTTTCTCCAATTGCTTCCTGACCTGGTCCTTCTCGTGACGAACGTCCTTTAGGTGACTCTGGAGTAGCGGCAGCTGCGATGCTTGCGGATTTGGGCGGTGAAGCTGCGTTTTATTGTTTTTACCGCCCCAGTACGCAGGTCCCGGTTGCTTCGCCTCGCCTATCCGGAAAAGCAAGTCGTCTTCCTGTCTCTGAAGCTCTTCGTACCGGCTTTGGAGCGCACGAAGCTCGTTCTGTCGACTTGCTTGTTGTGCCCGAGATTGATTTTCCTTTTGCAATGCCTCTGCTTTCTGTCGCGATGTTTCTTCCTGCTGTTTTCGAACTTGCTCGAGTCCTGCACTTTGCTGCGCTGAGTAATCGCCAGCTTTCTGGGGATCATAACCAAAGCGCTCCTGAACGTTTTTGGGAAGTTCGGTGAAATAAACTTTGGAGATGCCAGCCTTACTGGTTAGCACGATGCCGTCAGGTTCGACCCGGCTCACGGTGGCATTCTTGTATTCTTTTCCGGCAAGTGTTTTAAAGTCGTCGGCTAACGCGACTGATACGAACGGCAGAATCAAAAAGGTGAGAAGTCTTATCTGCATCCGTTGCTTCGATCATCGGGATTCTGCTCTCAAGTGTGGTTCTCCAGTCAAGGAAAATTGCCAGATTCATGCGCACACACCGATTGAACGGCTGCAGTGCCAAGCGTGTCTCCTGCAAAACCTCAGCATGATCGCAGCCGGCACAGCTGTCTCTACAGTTCTTGTCTTCGAACCGGACCCCGTACTGGACACTCCATTTTTTGCTGAGAACTTTCGAACTCGGATGCGCACCTTTTTTGCAGTGATCGTTGTAGTAGTTGCATCGAGTTTGGCGCTAATCGGATGCCGTCGCAGCGTAGCTGTCGCGCAAGTCGATCCGAACGGACCAGTCGAGGTAGTGATTCCTGAGCAGGGCGCTTATACCGGTGCGTTCATGGATTTTGGCGACGAGGAGGATGACGTTACGCTTGAGACAATCGAGGATTTTGAGCAGATGGTGGGCAAACACCAGGCCATCATCGCGTCGTCCAGTTACTGGGGAGAACAAAATTTTCCCGTAGGCAATCTCAATGTCATCTGGCGGCACGGCTCGCTGCCGCTTGTGTTTTGGTCGCCGTGGGACAAGCCGTATGAGGAGGATCATGGGCCGGACAAGTTTAGTTTGACCGAGATTCTTGCCGGCAAGTGGGATGCGTACATCGACATGTGGGCCGATGCTGCGCGGAGTTTTGGTCATCCGATGATTGTCGTGTTCGGCGTCGAAATGAATGGCACCTGGTTCCCGTGGTCCGGCGCGTACTACGGCGGCGCTGAATGGGATAAAGACCAGAACAATTGGAAAGGCCCCGAAACATTTCGCAAGGCATTTCGCTATGTTGTGGATCGGGTCCGGGCCCGTGGCGCTTCAAATATCAAATGGATGTTTCACACGAACAACTATCCCTATCCGTACGAAACCTGGAATTGCGCGCCAGCTTATTACCCCGGATCCGATTATGTCGATTGGCTCGGGCTGAGCGTTTACGGACAGCAATATAAGGACGAGCCAAACCCGGATATTCCTTCGTTGGTAACCTGGCCCTACGAGGAAATCTCCAGACTCGATCCGCACAAACCGATCATGATTGCCGAATGGGCGACCGGCGAATTTCCGCACTCGGCTGAGGGTGGTGGCGTTGGCAAACCGGAATGGATCAGGCAGGGACTCAAGCTGTTTCGCACACGTTATCCCCGCATCAAGGCAGCGGTTTACTGGCACGAGCGGTGGCAAAACGCCGATGGTTCTTACAGCAATCTCCGAGTCAATTCTTCTGTCGAGGCGCTCAGAGCGTATCGCGAAGGCGTAGCGAACCCTGATTGGCTGGGCGATTTGATTCTGCGAACGCTGCCGAAAAAGTGATTTGTTATGTCGAGGGAAGTCGAGACATCACTCAGCAATGCGATTAACGAGAAAAATTTCGATCGCATAGACAAATTCATTGGTTGGCGGCGTCTTGGGAATAAAGACCGTGAAAAGGTCATGGACAACATTGCCAGCCATGAGAATTGGAAGAGTTGCTTTTCAGAAATCAGTCCCGGCTTGCTGCTTTTTGCCCGGCAATGGACGCGATCAGCAGCTGATGCCGAAGACATTGTCCAGGAAGCTTTCGTCAAGTTTTGGCGGCGAAACCACAAGATTAACAACCGCGCACTGCTTTACGCCACGGTGCGTTCGATCGCTCTCGATTTTATCCGTCGCGACAAACGCCGTGCCCGACGCGAAGCCACTGTTTTTGCCGGGTCCGATCCAACCGTCGAGCCGCAGTTTGAATGGGAAGATGAGGCGCAATCGGCGCTCGCTGCGGCAGTCAGCTGTTTGCCGCAGGACCAACGCGAGGTGCTCGTCTTGAAAATCTGGAACGAACTGACGTTTAGCGAGATCGCCGGTGCACTAGGCATTTCTCAAAATACCGCAGCGTCGCGATATCGATATGCCCTGGCCCACCTGAAGAAGAGCCTGCAACCCCAATGAACGATTTCTCCGAGCTTGAGAATGACCTGAAAGCGTTGCGACCAGCGCGGCCTTCGCCCGTACTTTTTGAGCGCATCGAGGAAGCGATGGCCGAGAATTGTAGAGCGTCCGCCGCGCCGGACGCCAGGCCAAGCGCGCACTGGCTTCAGCGTTTTACGGAAGCGCCTTTCAGGTTTGGTATCGGCCTCGCAGCAGCCGCAGCTGCGGTCGTTCTGTTAATCGCGCGAATCAACACCGATCAAACGCGAAACGAAGACACAGAAATCGCGCAGGTTTCGCCTTCGTCGCAAACAAAACTGCCTGCCACGCCGAAGCTAGGCGGAGGCGGGCCTTCCTTTTCTGGTAGGAGCGGCGTCGACAGATCGATGTCTTCCAACAAATTCGTTCCCTCCGGCGCGACGCAGGTCGTCTATAACACTCGCGATGAGGGCCTGCAGTTTGCTGACGGCTCGAAGCAACCGTTGAGGCGCCTTCGTTATCAAACACAGGAGACGTGGCAATGGCGTAATCCCTCTACTGGCGCATCGCTTCGAGTCTCTTACCCAAGCGAGGAAGTCGTCCTCATTCCCGTTTCCGGCCAATGATTTAACAAAACAAGACCATGAAAATTAAACTCATCACCATCATCGCAACCGTTGCCTTCTTGCCGATCGCAGCATTTGCGCAAACACCACCCGCGCCGCCGCAACCACCTGGTCAGCCGCATCCCCCACCGCCGGGTGGCCATGAAAAAGCGCCCAAAGTTCCGGCGATATTTCTCGGCGTAGAAACGTCGCAGGTGCCAACTGTGGTTAGCGAACAACTCGGCCTGTCCAAAGGCCTCGGATTAGTCGTCGAGTACGTTGTGCCCGACAGCCCTGCAGCGGTGGCGGGCATTCAACAGAACGATATTCTCAAAATGCTCAACGACCAGATTCTGATCGAACCGAGCCAATTGCGGAAGCTCCTGCAGACTTTCTCTGACGGCACGGACGTGACGCTCACGATTTTGCGCAAGGGGCAGGAGCAGAAGATCACCGTCAAGCTCACAAAGAAAGAAAGACCGCAGCGTCATTCCCGGACGCCCGGGGACAAACACGAATCGCACTGGGATTTTGATGACACAGGTGACCTCGGTGAGCAGATGCAAGGTATGAAAGAACAGTTGCAAGAGCAACTCGGGGCACAACGCGGCATGATCCGTGGCGCAGTGATGAAAGCTCACGAGGCGGCAAGACAGGCGCGGGAAGATGCCCGCCGCGCCGCGCGGGAAATTCGCATTCTGAGTAAAGACAACGGCACACTCAAGGCTACGAGAATCGACCTCGGCCAGGCGCAAATCGTTTTCGCGGACGATAAAGGCGAGATGAAGCTGGAAAATGTGGATGGGAAAAAAATACTCACCGCGAAAGATACCCAGGGAAAACTGCTCTTTAGCGGACCGGTCGAGACCAAGGAGGATCGGGATAAAATGCCCGCCGATGTTCGGGAGCGTTATGAAAAGTTGCAGCAAAATGACTTACCAGCAGTCGCGCCCGAAACAGATGCCGATGAAGAGGATGAGGACGATGAGGAAGATGACGATGCGACGCAATCGACCGACACGGTCTGCGCACCGCCGTGCTTTCAATGGTGCGTAATTCGAAGCGAAGCGTGGACCTCAATAACGAAAGCTTGAAGCAAGCAAGCTAAGCATTGACGTTTTTGAGGCGGAGGAGCAACTCCGTCGAGCGCCTTAACCTGGCCTGGCCGGCCGCTCGGCGGAGTTTTCCTTCTGTCTGAAATGTTTTAATAGACCTTGCGCCTTCGGCGGGAACCCATTTGCCATCGGTCCGAGCCGGACTGGCATTCAGGAGAAGCCGATCCACCTTTGATAGGGTGGAACGCGTTGTCCTCAACGCGTTGGCGAATGAATGCGGCTTTGCCGCCTGGCTTTTGATTCGTGCCACTCGCACAGCGGCATTTTCCTTGCCGCAACAAATCCACGCGCTATAACGAGAGCGCGTAATGATGCGGGTCTTTTTGCTCACAGCGGTCATTGCGTTTTCGTCTCCGCTGCACGCGCAAACGTCGTCGCCTTCTGCTTCGCCGTCTCTGGAGCAGCGCGTTGCCGACTTGGAAGCCTACGTGAATAATTCGGCGCGCGGCGCCGATTCGGCGAACGCGCCAGTAGCATCAAACATTTCCGGTCCCGGCCCTGCCAGCAACGCCTGGATGATGACCTGTGCGGCGCTGGTGCTTTTTATGACATTGCCAGGACTCGCGCTTTTTTACGGCGGTCTCGTCCGCGCAAAGAACGTTCTTTCCGTGCTGGCGCAGTGCCTCGGGATTGCAGGTTTGGTGACGATCCTCTGGTGGCTCGTCGGCTATTCCCTCGTTTTTTCTCGTGGCTCACCTTTCATTGGAGGATTGAAGTTTGCTTTTCTGCACGGAGTAGATGGACGACCTAACGGGGATTATTCGTACTGGGTCTCGCAAAATGTCTTCGCGATGTATCAACTGATGTTTGCGATCATCACGCCCGCGTTGATCATCGGCGCAGTCGCTGAGCGGATGAAATTCGCAGCTGTGCTCGTTTTTGTCGGAGTCTGGATGTTTGTGGTCTACTTCCCAATCGCACACATGGTCTGGGGAATCGATGGGTGGATGAACGGAGTTTGGAATGCCAATGCAAAAATCACCGCCATCGA
>JAALOD010000109.1:0-2284 GCA_013372845.1 Candidatus Udaeobacter sp. | reverse complement strand
TGCGGATATGTCGCTCCGAGCGGTGCAGTGATTATCGGACTTGCAGCGGGAATCGTCCCATTTTTCGCCTGCACCAAATTGAAATCGTGGTTGGGCTACGACGATGCGCTTGATACTTTCGGGATCCACGCAGTGGGCGGGACGCTCGGCGCATTTCTTACAGGCCTGTTCGCCACGGCGAATGTGAATCCAAATCTTTTGTTAAGCGTTGCCGGACCGTCTAATCCTGCCACGCGAAACGGTCTTGCGAGAATTGTGGGACACACGCTCTGGCTCGAGCAATTGAAAGCAATCGGGATAACGATTGTGTTCGCAGTGGTAGGTAGCGCAATCATCGGCGCCGTTGTTCGTGGGGTGATTGGGTTGCGCATCGCACCGGAAATCGAGAGGCAAGGTCTCGATATCAATCAGCACGGCGAAGAAGGCTATATGACGTCGTGATCCGTGATTCGTGATCCGTTGCCCGATTCTCGATTTACGAATATCGAATTACGCGATCTATTGCGCGTGGTCCATTAGCCAATGAACCAAGACAAGGAGCATCTACAGCTGCTGGCGATTTTTCACTATGTCGTGGCGGGTTTGGCCGCTCTGTTCTCTTTTTTCCCGCTGCTTTACACAACGGTCGGCGCCATCTTCATATTTGCCGCACGGCACGGAACAGCGAAACCGGGCGAAGACTTGCCGCCTGAATTTCTTGGCTGGATTTTTGCTGTGCTCGGTGCGCTGTTGTTCTTGATCGGAATAGCAATGGCAATCTGTATTCTGATTGCCGGCCGATCTCTTGCGCTCCGCAAACGCTACTCGTTCGCTTTCGTAATGGCTTGCATCGAATGCCTGTTCATCCCCTTTGGAACAATTCTCGGCGTGTTTACGATTGTTGTGCTTTCGCGCGAATCAGTGAAAGCATTTTTTTCTACGGCAACTGCGCCGACTCCGGGTTGAAATAGCGCTTCCTATTTAATGCATTAGGATGATGGATCGGCTCATCACAATTCGACGAAAACATCAACTAATGCTGCGCCAAGCTTGAAAACGGCGCAATGCGACAGACTCCGGAGCAATTAGACGTGGTTCAATGCCCGCCTGAATTTGGGTTCCCTGCGCTCTGTATCTGCCGTTGCAGTTGCTCAGGGTCGGGCCGCACCACGTTTGGTTCCCAAACGGATCTCCTCATGAGGCGACGCCAGAAAAACAAGCGCAATCGCAAGAAGGCAACGCGAAGCCGAAAGAAAATGCGGCGCTAAAGAAATTACTCGCTGAAGCGCGGAATGCGCGCCTCCAAACTGTCATGGTTCGGCGACTTTGCGCCAAGCGAAATCAAATTGTCCAAAGCCACTAAAGCACAGACGGCGATTATCTGATTGTCTGCACGATCAGTTGCTTTGTCGATATTACCAGTGCTGGCCTGCAACGCTCCATGCGTGTAACGAGAATAGATTCGATAGTGGCTATCATAATAGGGTTTCATTCTCGCCTTTTGTGCGACGCGCTCGATAGTCAACCTATCGCACCTCTCGCACAGATCGGGTATGGGAACCGTTGGAAACTCCGTCACAAATGCGTTCTTAAATCTTTCCCAATTCTCATCACTCTGTGCTTGCAGTTTCGGTTGGCCTTGCATCAAATGCTTATCTTGGCGGCGCTCCTCATGGGCGATGCGGTAAAATAAATCAGGATCTTGACGGGCAGCCTGTAATCGAAATGCCATTTCAATTGCGGGTCGGACGAGAAACTTTGAGCCATCCACCCGTCCTGAGCGACGGAGAAAAGCAAATCCGTCAACGGCGCGTTGTAAATGTTTAGCCGACCAGAATCGATATCTACTGAGCATTGTGTCAGGCGTAGGGTTCTTGTCGCCCACCGAGTGTATCGCGTGACGCAGCTCATCATTAAAATCTTCAACTAATTTTAGAGATTCTTCCTCGGCGGAGGCAGAGTGTGGTTGTGGCATAAAGACCCCGCCTTTTACCAGCAATTGAATGCCCTAGGCGATGACAAAATGATAAAGCCAGAGGGACGCGGCGAACCGGAGTGGCATAGCTTACAATCGGACGCGGCGAATCATGGTGAATCGGGAAGCTTATCTCCATTTGATGATAAGCTGAATTACTGACCGAGCGGTCAGCGCAATCGTTAGGCCACGGGCGACTTCGTGTGGAATGGAATACCCTCTCGCGCATCTGCGGGCGCGAATGCAAGTATAGCGAGCGAGACGACGATCGCGCGGTGCATGGGGTCTAACGTCACAGATGAGCCACGACGGCAGCTGGGCACCAAAGGC
>JAALOD010000108.1 GCA_013372845.1 Candidatus Udaeobacter sp. | reverse complement strand
CGGTTACATAGCCTCAACTTCCGTTATTGAGATCGCAAAGGATGATTTTGCCACCGCGCACGCGGCAACGCTCGCTGCGATCAAAGATAAGGCGCCGATTATTTATCAGGCGGCGCTGCGCGACGGTCAGTTCGCGGGTTATGCCGATTTCCTGAAGCTCGATACCTCAGGAAAATATCAAGTTTGGGATACGAAGCTGGCACTCTCGCCAAAGCCTTATTACCCGATTCAACTCTGCTGCTTCTCCGAAATGCTGGCTGCCACCGCGGGGCAGGAGATGCCGCGGATCGGGGTCATTCTGGGGAACGGTGATCGCGTCGAGTTCAGGGTCGAGGATTTCATCCATTATTACCGTCACATCAAAAACAGTTTCATTGCTATGCAGACTGCATTCAGCGGAAACGTGGACGATTGCCCGGAACCGCTGCCGCGTGCTGAACATGGACGATGGAGCTCGTACGCGGATAAATTCTTTCTCGATAAAGATCACCTCGTTCAGATTGCTAACATCACAGTCGGACAAATTAAGAAACTGAGAATCGCCGGCATCGTCACGATGACAACGCTTGCCGCAGCCTCAGGCAAATCAGTTCATAAGCTCGATGCTGGCACTTTGGAGAAGCTTGTTTCGCAGGCGCGACTTCAATGTGAGACGCGCGACGATCGAAAGGCGAAATCGGACGCTAAACCGCGTTACGAAGTTCTGCCGCATAAGGGCCCGAATGGCGAGCCCGTGGGTCTGGCCACGCTCCCGCCAACCGATGCGGCGGATGTTTTCTTCGACATGGAAGGATATCCGTTAGTCCCCGGAGGATTGGAATACCTGTTCGGCACCTGGGCGAAAAACGAAGAGACCGGCGAAATCGGTTTTCGCGACTGGTGGGCACACGATCGCGACGAAGAAAAGGTCGCGTTTGAGGGATTCATCGACTGGGTTTACGCGCGCTGGAAGAAAAATCCAGCGATGCACATCTATCATTACGCCGCCTACGAAGTGAGCGCTGTTAGGCGCCTGAGCACGCGCCACGACACACGCCAGGACGAAGTCGATGATCTGCTCCGTAACAATGTATTCATCGATCTGTATCAAATCGTCCGCCATGCCGTGCGGATTGGCGAAGACAGCTACTCCATCAAAAGCATCGAGACGCTTTACCGACCGAAACGTAGGACGGACGTCACGACCGCTTCGGGATCGATCGTTCAATACGCGAACTGGATGGCGACCAAACAGCCGCGCGATTGGCAAAGCAGCAACATTTTGAAAGGCATTCGTGATTACAACGAGGACGACTGTAAATCTAATGCCGAACTTTGGGAGTGGTTAAGGAACCTGGCGAAAGAGCAGGGGATCTCTTACGTCGATCGTCATTCCGCAGACGCACCGGCGCCGCCGAAACCGGCCGACCCTGAGATCGCTAAGCGACAGGAGCTCTCGGCCAAACTTCGCGTACAAGGTGATCCTATCTCAGTCGTGCTCGGCGACCTAGTCGATTTCCATCGGCGCGAGCTAAAACCGATGTGGTGGAAAATGTTCGACCGCGCCGACGCGAGTGCTGAAGAACTTCGTGACGATTCTGGTTGTATCGAGGGATTGAAAGCGGTCGGAGATTGCGTAGCCGAAAAGAAGTCATTCCTCCAGAAATACACCTTCGATCCATCGCAGGAATGCAAGTTAAGCACCGATGACAGGATAATGTTCACTCATAATCTGGACGCAAGCTTCGCAATCGCTTCGATCGATCTGGATCTCGGTGAACTGACGCTGAAAATTGGCAAGAAAGGTTTGGAGGATAAATGTCAGGGAAAATTTCCCAGTAATGGTTCGATTTTGAAGAACGAATATGTGAACCCTGGCGAGATTCCGGATGCGCTCTTCGACATAGCTTCGCAGCAGCTGACTAACGATCTTCACCCGCCAGTGAAATCCTTGCTGGAACGATTGACCCCGACGAATCCACTGCAAGTAGATGGTGAATCAACCCTCGATGCAGCGCTTCGAATCATCGGATTAATGAATGGCGGCTGCCTCGTCATTCAGGGGCCGCCGGGCACCGGAAAGACCTACACCGCTTCATGTATGATCGATTCTCTTTTGGCTGCCGGTAAAAAGGTTGGTGTCACGTCCAACAGTCACAAAGCCGTGATCAATCTGCTCAAGGCGTGCGGCGACGCAGCCCGGCGGAACCGTCAACAGCTGGTTGGTCTGAAAGTCGGCGACGAGCCCGACAAGGATCTGCATTCAGCCAATCCAGACTTGCGTCATGTGAACGATACAGGCGCAGCGAGCACAGAATATTCCGCCGGGATCATTGCCGGCACGGCTTGGCTTTTTAGTCGGCCAGAATGGAAGGACCAGCTCGACTTCCTGTTCATCGATGAAGCAGGCCAAGTCTCTTTAGCGAACGCGGTCGCGACAGCGCGGTCGGCCAGGAATCTTGTGCTGCTTGGCGACCAAATGCAGTTGGAGCAACCGGTCCAAGGTTCTCATCCTGGCGATGCCGGCCTGTCGGCTCTTCACTACGCGTTAAAAGATACTGAGAAAAGCAAGGAAGACGCGCCGTCTTTCATGCGGTGGTGCCGCCGATCTCGGGCATTTCTGGCGAATCCCGCCGCATGCATCCGATGTTTGCCGCTTCATCTCGGGGCATTATGAGTCGACTTGGCTCCGCCACCACTGCGCTAAACAGAAAATCGCCTCCCAAACGGATAATGATTGGTTACAAAAGAATCGGTATCGTTTTCAGTGGAGTTGAATGACGGCGACATCCAGCAAGCGACGAAGGGTCGAGCGGGTCAAAGCCATTACGAAGTTTTGGTCGTGCATACACGGAGAGCACTGACAAGCCGCCCGGTGGATTTTCTATTCATCGCGCCATACAACGCAGGTCGTGCCCTTAAAGAGGCGCTGCCGACAGGCGCACGATTGGTAGTGTCGACAAATTCCAGGGGCAAGAAGCCGCTGTATGCGTCCTATCGCTTTGTTCCAGCCACGGCGATACGGCTCGCGCGGCCTGCGTTCATTCTCGATCGTGCCCGGATCAATTCGCCATATCCCGCCAAATGCTTAGCGTTGTAGTTGGCGACCCACGCATTGCCAATACACCGCCGGTTCAATTGGAGAGCTGAGCTGCTGAATCTCTACTGCAAGCTAATGACGCAAAATTAAGCCGAGTTTAGGAGACTCATGCTTTGCTCGTGCGTTTATGAGGACCGAATGTCATCTCGAAACCCAAAACACCATACCTATCAGGCACTGCATCATAAGGGTCCAAAAGATAAAGAATAGCTGCCAGTGCTTTTTGTCATGCCGCTGCCCCACGTTTACTGAAATCTCGCCGCCAAACTAACGAGGTCCACGTCGGAATGACCCAGCGCCCTGAACTTGTGTCATGTCTCAAACATTTTCAAGTAGCCCGAAGTGCCGTAGGACGCTCAGTAGCCGAGCCGCTTCCATCTTCGGCGGCGCAGCATGCGCCGGGGTGAAGGGCGGTTTATTGATATTTAGCGAGGGATTTGCCGAGATCCCGTTACGCGGTGCGAAATTTGGTGCTGTCCTGTTGACGCGGTTGCCCGAAGACAACGATTAAAACAAGATCTCCTTAAGCGCTGTACTTCTTTGAGATCCTCGCCCACTGTAAAAAGCAAGTGCCGCCGGATAATGGACTGTCGGCGGGGCTCGATCGCCTTTTGCCCCTGAAAATCCGTGAGGAAACAATCCTTTTGAATCGACCGTTGCCGTGACTCTCGGTTAATACATCAAAACCGTGCCCAGAGGTTCCTATCGTTCCCACGCCGTGGAAGTGGAAAATCACGAGCGATTTGCGTCGGTAGATAAACGTCTACATTGGATCTCGGCCTCGCGCTGCAAATCGACCGGGTTCGCGGAGATTCCTGGCAAATGACGGAATAGAGGTGAAATCAGTCCCTCCTGACCAACTGGATGGTTGCGGAGATGAATGGCCAAAATGGACTTGTTGAAGGCATCGCGAACGCGGACTTTGCCTTTCCATCCACCTGCGCTGACTCGTTTGATACGTCATCGCCAAATGCCAATGCGAATGCCTGGCTGAGGGCCGGGCGACTGGACATCCGCCGGAAACGGGTTCGTTCGTTACGCCTTCGGCAAGCCACCACATACCCATTGCTCTCCCGATATGACTGAGGAAAGCTCTACGTCATTTTTCTGCAGAACGTGCTGACATAAGCATATTCCCAGAACGGCCTGGTAATGCGCCTTTGGCAATGATAGGATCTTTCGGTGTAGGAATTTCCTGATCCGGCGTCGGTTATCGCCCGACGATCGCTTATTGAAATACGCCGTAGCGATCCAAAGCAAAATCGCACGTCGCTCCACCTTTCGCCCGGTGCTGTGGAAAAACAGGTCAAGGTGGACAACGAACGGCCGGCGAATACAAGGCGACATGTTAAGCGGTTGCTGCGTCGTGGAAATGGAAGAGGCGCATCCTCACCATCCACGCGAGATATTGCTTTGGCATGCTTGGGAAGATACTCTGCCGTCTCCTCGATTTAATGCTGGGCAAAGGCTATCTCTTCTCTTCGCGAATTTGATCTCCAAAGTTGAACGCCCTCAACCTGGATAATTTTCACAGAGGCGCCGTGCGTGTCTTCGAGCGGGACGCCCGACTAGCGAGATTTCGATCTCGCGACGTGCTGCAACAAAGGCAACCTCTCGTTTGGGGCGTGGTCCCCATCGCACCGGGAAGCTGGTTAACACATCTTGCAAGCCAAGGGACGATAACAGGCGTCGAAGAGTGAAGGGAAACCTTTTTCCGGAACGACGGGAGCGATTGAGCCTTCGCCGAGCGCGACCGACTCGTCTTGAGCCGTGGCTTGTGAACAGAAACCGCCTTTGGGCCGAAGCGCCAATGCGAGAAGTCATTACTTCTCGCTCATACCCGATAAAAAGAATCTTGATAATAGGTGATGGCAGACTGATTTCTTCCGTAGTCATTCTCGGAGGTCTTTTTCGCCAAAGACCTTCGCAAAGAGAAGCCGAATTTAGCGTTCTCGTTGCGAGTTTGGTGGAGTTGGGCACTTGGTCGACCGCGCAGCAACGATAAGCGGTCTCGTCGTACGCGCTTCGTCAGGCCGTATTACTGTCCATAAACGACAGAACCGACGGGCTGACTCAAAAATCTGTGATATTCCAGTCCCTACTTTCTGACCCAAAAGCAATTGCCGAAGGTACAATACTCCACCAACTCTGACTTCGAGGCGAACCCCTTCCTCGGAGTCCTCAGCTCGCCCTTGGCCGCACCCTCCAGCACCGTTCCGCGCACAGATTCTTGGAGGGCTATCCTCAATGGTCCGCGAAGCCGAAAGAGCTCGAGATCATCCGCCTCGCCCATTCCCTCCGACTTAAGACGTCTCGAAAAGTTAGATCTTCTTGAATTCGATGCAAGAACTGCCCCGCCTTCCGGTGTCCTCCTTAAAATGCTAACGCTGATGAAATCTCGGTGATGATCCTCGTTTTCTGCGCGAGCGTATACATTTTGTAGGGCGTGGCAGATAAAAATCAGAATCGCTCTGAACCCTGACTAAACAGCTTTCCAACGATTCTTTTGTCGTGCTCTCGCCAAAATATCGGAGAACCTTTGAACTCATCTAGATGGTAGGCGGATTGAGAAAATCCACAAGCGCGCCAATCCCTTTAGCTCGCCAATAAGAGATGGTGATTCTGCGGAGAATGATTTTCCCAGTCCTTGCGGCGAACTCTTCCACGCAGGTATGATGCGTCTGAAAGCCGGCTTTTCGTGCTCCTTAACCGGCCGGATGGAAGAGTCGGACTTTTGCGATCCCCACTGTTTTTTGAGGCGATTTTGCAGATCGCCGTCGATCTTCGGGAGAAGTCTTCGTTAGCTTTAGAAAACGGCTCATACTGCCAAGTCTCTTCTCCTGCGGAACATCGAAAGAACTCCGCGCCACTTGCCCGTTGATACGCTTCCGCCAAATCCGAAAAAGAAGGTATAGAAGGAGACGTCTTTTCGCGTACCAGTGCCGCGTTGGATGGTAAGGACGTGCAGGGGTAAAAGCAAGACCTGAATCTGTCCCCGTTCTTTACGCCCAGCAATTCCACTGACCGGAGCGCCAGAGCTCAACCGGCCTGGCTGCACAATCCGTGCCGCTACAAAGCTTGTCTTGGTTTTGGCTTGCATTTCTGTATTCGAACAGATGTAAACGATCGTGAAACCGCGCCTAGGTTAAGCTGAATTTTCAGACGCTTTGGCTACGTTGTTTTGCCTAGCCGACTCTGGTCTGCCAGCAAGAATCGCTGGATCCCGCTGAGGGAAGCCGGTCGACGATGCGCTCTACACAGCCAATTGAAACCCGCACCAGTATGATTAGAAATTCTCCGCGCATCAGCGCCTCGGCGAGAGAAGGTTAACCAGAATTGTCAAACTTCGTAATCCATTTGTTTTCTCGAAAGCCTTAAGCACCCGGTTTATCTCCTCGATCGACTTGATCCAGTGAAGATCGTAGGCGTCTTCTATCGAAAGCCGCCCTAAAGAGAAGAGGATCGTGGCGGGGCACAGGGGGCGAGGCCCGGGTTGCATGTGGGTGGTCGCAAAGCTGCCCAAAAAGAATAGCCCTTAAGAAAGCCGTTAGCCTTTCTTGGGTAAGCAACTCTGAAGCACCTGAGTCTCGCTGATCTTGCCATTAGAGAAACTTCGCATCCGCTTTGAGGCGGGACGTTCAAGTCCAAGACGATGTTTGACCCGCAAAATCAGAAATAGTGAGACGGAACCCTGACATCTTTGAAGCGATTTGACCTTCAAGAGAGAGCAAACGGCTGGAAATTTCTGATTGGAGCTGTGAAGCAGGCCGAATGATGCTCGAAGCAAACCAATCCTAAAGACAGCTTGACCAGACTCGACCCTGTCGAAAACGACCTCAAGTTCGTCTTAGAACGTATTCCGGCTCGGAACAAAGAGCGATGCAAGACAGATATTATCGAGGCGTCTTTTTGACCCGCTGTTTCGTTCCTCAAATATATGGCTGGCGTCGTTTTTGTGACCATCGAGCTTTCGTCGCACCCCGTTCAGGCTCGCGAAGATAAACGTGGAGTTCATCTATCACCTGGGGCGAATTTGACGTCGCTTCCAGTTATGCCCTTTCCAGGCACTAGGCGACCCGTTCGCCGATCGATTAACGCGGAACCACCTTCCATTCAAAATTGATGGCGTGAAGCTATCGCGTTCCGCTGTTTTAATCAAACGGCTCGACCACGTTTGTCTTTGGCACCAGTTGCGCCATAAATGCCTCTTCATCGGTGACGCGTCCTCAGTTTCGTTGTGTTGATACATGACCGCCTTCTTGAAAACGGTGGAGAATATCTTCGAAACGATTTTTGAACGAAAGGAGAGACAATTAATGCCCTGCCCCCTTAATAGAAGATATTGAGAAAGACTTTTCTACCCGCCATTCACAAGAAGCGGCTGCTCCTGCAGCGGCTTGGCAAATCTAAAGTTTCCTTAGAACGCTTCAGGCCCCTCTTAGGGGACGAGAGCGCCCTCACACGCGTGAGAAAGTCACGAACTCCCGTATTCATGGAGAGTGCTTTGCTTGAACTTTCGTCACGCCACGAAGGCCTCCCCAGCATTAAGCAAGCCCGCGGTTGCATTTTTACTAGTGCAGATGATTACGGACGATGCGCTGTCCATCATGGCTGCAGTCTTCCGAGGCCAGACGTGACCCAACCTTTGATGAAAGCTCCCCGCAAGACCTACTTCTCGAACATCGGTCATAGTATCGTTGCGCGGTTAACCTTGGTCCAGATCTGCCTCTGTTTACGAAGATGCGGCACGGTCTACTAAGCGCGTGATCGCATCAACGAATCAATCGTCTCCGCGTGGAATGGTTTCCAATTCCCCACGACAAATCGATCATGCAGCAGTTAGCGATGCGGCTTTGTCGTGCCGACGGCGACTTCCCGCCTGAGCCCTGGCGGCCGGAGGGTCGAGGATTTGCGCTCGTTGGGTTCAACATTTCTGCGATCCATTTTCCACGATGTCATCACAAACGGCTCCCTCGGCCGTAGTAAGCCGCGAAGCATTGGGAGTCGGATCAATTCAATCTGCGTCAATTCGGGGCGGATTCCATCGCGGAGAATTGAAGGTGTAACCGCAAGGCGAGTGATCGCTCACGGGTGAACAGATCAGCTTGCGGATTATCGAAAGCGGCCCGGGACTTCAAGCCGTAGTTGAGCTGAGCCAAGTTTTGATAAAGATGGCATCGTTGCCTTCGCAACGCGTTTAATCCTGTGGCGAGATCAAGGAATTCTTCCAGCCAACTGACATCCTGTAGACTTGCTTTCCACCAGCGCGCAAAGATGTCGCAGAGTGCGGTTGTGGGATACTTGCTGCTCGCGAAAAATTGAGTTTGCAATGCGCCTCGCAGAACTGCTGAAGCAGCGGGCATGATGACGGTAGTTCGTGCGGAACAGGAAAATGGGTAGTGAAATGATCGGAATACGGCGTTCCAGGAGCCATTTTGGGCGCTTTTCTCGTCCGCCAAGCCTGGAATTTGCTAAGGTATTAATTCATAGCGCGCAACTCAAAGTTCAGTTAAGCTGGTGGTTTCCCGTTCCCATCTTTGGAACGCGTCAGCCGAACACGAAAAGATGGATCCCAGTTCTCAAAGCGGGGCTGGCGAGATGAGACATTCACGTCGTCTCCGCTTCATCCCGGTAAAATCCTCAGGATGCGCCCGTAATGTCAATCCCCAGTTCGGGTAGAAAGATCTCGAGGCGACGCAAGGAGCTCCAATAGACCGAGAAGGATAAATTTCCGCAGCGTTCTTTCACCGTTGTCACACCACTTGATTCGCTTCAGAGACCTGCGAAGTTCATTCTCCAACTCGGTCACCGCTCAGCCGCCCGCCCGGCAGTTTCTCGCGCTCCACGACGAGACACAGGGCGGGATGAACACTATTTGCGCCGCATGGAGGCTCGTCGCGGAAAAACACGCAGCGAAGGCATCGCGCAGGAACCGAATCCCAACTCTCCATTGTTTTCCTCGTGCTGGAGAAAGATTCTTTTGGCACGACGCGGTTTCTTCACTAAGGTCGAGCCATCCGCGGAGATTGCTTGCACATTGACTAATCATTCTAACTGCGGTCGTGCATACCGAATATACTAGATTTGGCGCGTGTCAAGAACCAATTTAAGACATTTTCGCGTATCGAATGTTACCTGCGTGATCGGCTAGAGGCTGGTATCGATCAGTCGTTTCTAAGTTCCTCGGGGAATGGAAAGGAGCCATTCGATAAGAGAAGCAAGCAAAATACGCGGCTTGTTTTATGGTTCAGGGTGAGGACGTCTATATTACAATTCAAAGACGCGTCATCCCGAAAAGCCCTTGGACATCATGACCTTTTGCTTTCGGCGTGGTGGTGGGGCCATCGGTCGTGGCGCAGATGCTCGATACTTGCCCTTAAGTCTTGGCTTCGTAACCGGAGTTTCGTTAGTTGGTTTCTTTGATCGACAAAAGACGTTTAATTGGCGGGCCTGTCCCAGCTGGGCTTGCCGAAGAATTCCGTCTCTACGTCGATGCCTTCGATTACCGGTTCGCACCAGCTTACGGCGGCGACAAAAGTAGCGGGAAAGCTGCGCACTTTCGCGCTCTGGTTGCTATCGTCGCGGCGGATTTCACGATCTGCCTTTCTTCGCAGGTCGTCGAGACAAACACAATTCTTCGCGCGCGTCTTGCCATATTTTCAGCAAGATTCGCGTCTTCGATTCGAGAGCGGCAATGTTGATCGCGATGCCGCAATATTCACACGAGTGCTTGCTACAAATTTGCGCCACGCCGATCCCAGATTCAGTTGCTGACCCATTGCTTTCGCAGGTTGGTTGCAAGTAAATTGTCCTAACTCTTTGACCAAGTTTAGCCCGCTGGCGTTTCTTCGGCACAGATTTATCTCTGCGTTTGACCGATGAGAAAGCTCAGCGAAATGCTTCTCTAGAATTTAATCTGCCTTTAGTTCTTCATCCTCAGCATGAAAAAGCACGCCCAGCTCGCGCAGCACGTAACGTTGGCCGGCGTTACGAGATTCATATCCCTAACTCGGCCTCGGCGATGTTTAGCATCTTCCGCGAATTGGCTTTTTATTTTCATGAGTGCGGTGTTGTAATCGTCGGGCAGGCGCGCAGCCTTAATTTGCCCACACTTGATAGTCCCGACACGCCGGCCGTCCCAAACAACGTCTCCTTTCAGTCGACGAGGAACGGCGTGGAGCGCGTTGGTGGAGCAGCTGAAAATCTCTGGCTCTCAGTCTTTCGCCTTTGCCAGCGACGCTCTCGACGCAAAAGGCTGGTGAGTCGGCCGATTTAGCAGGAACGATGAAATCAATTGCGATTGTCGTCCTGTCTTCCTCCTTTGAGATCGCGTCGCCCGCCTGAACAAAGATGTCGAAGGCGTCAGAAAGATTTTCTACTAAGTTCCGACACTGCCGTTTCCATAGACAACCACGTGCTTTTCTCCATCGCGTCACGGAGCGAAACGTAGTGGCTGCTGTCGAGGTGGCGGGGTCATGGAAGAGGAAATCGTGAGATTTTGATGTGTGTAAGGCCCAGAAATATTAAGTGGAGACTTGTTCATGTTTGAACTTTGACATCATCGGTAGGACATCGGCAGTCATACCCAGCAAGATTTGCAGTTTTGCTTTAAGGCCACGCGGTGAAGCGTAACGGCGGGGGTAAACTGTGCGATCGCCGTGGTGGCTGCAGCTCATAAGATTTTCGGCTGCCCGCCGCCGTGAACACAAATCTCCGCGAGGCAACCAAACCGCGCGGAGTAAACAAAGCCGACGACGCAGTTGCAGAAAACTTAGTTACCGCGGCCGTGCGCATTCATTGAGAACTCGTTTCTGGCCTGTGTATTGCTGGCGCCTTCGCTACAGCGACCTCTTCTGGCGCGACTCAGCTTGAGCTGCAACTTTTTTGTCGTAGGCGTCCTCACCTTCTTGAACATAACAACGGGTGAAGAAACGGTCGTGGTACTTATCCCAGCCTTGCGCAAAAAGAAATTGCTCCGCTTGGGATCGAGTATAGTGACATATGGCCATGCTACGGCCTTCTTCTCGCGCAGGCGCCGCGTCTTCCATACCAAACACAAAACAAAGTACAGATTGAGGATTCTCAATCTTGCGCGGCTTTCCAGTTTTGCTATCCCCTACAGCATCGATGTGAGTAATGAAATGACGACTATGCTCGTCTGGTTTGTACATTTCCATGAATGCACCTTTGTTGAGAAGTGCTTGTTCTTCCGGAGTTAGGTCTGACGACGAGGAAATGGATTTTGATGACTTGTCCGGCGGGAGAGGATCCCGCGGTCCGGAACCGGTTGCAGGTAAGAGGTAAGACAGATTCTCGCGGCGAGCCACCGTTATGGTCCAGACCACGTCCTCGGGCTGCGGACCACTATACGTCAGAAGCGCGATGTATGCGCTATCGGACGATCGCAACGCGTAGTCCGCTTGATAACGAGCAGCTTCGATCTCGATCCATTTGACTCTTGGTACGTTCGTCCTCAGAACGGCGCGAACGATGTCATTCGGCGGCTCTCCGTTGCCCGTTAAGGGATGGTCTGAAAAATACGTTTCGCCGACGGATATGTCGTTCGCTACAACGGCATCTACGCTAACATTCTCTGATCGAAACTTGTACTTCTTGCCGATTTGAATCGGTTCAACAGTATAACTCCGACCAAAGCGGTTTATTAACTGCGGCACTGTCTCGCCAAGTTTCGCAGAGGCGGAAGCTGCAAAACATGTGCATAAAAAAGCGACGAGCACTTTGAATTGGCGGTGGGAGTGCGAAGCCGCGAACAACTTCCCGAGCGTTGCGATGATCGCTTTCGCGTAGGTCCTGTACACCCGATGACTCCTCTTACTCATCTTGTCGTTCTTCATCGAGAGCCTGCTCTCACGCCGACGAGGTTGTCTTTCTCGAACATCAGTCCGTTCCGGTAGATGTCGATCTCACGCTTACCGATGATCAGGCGCGATGTTGGCACGCCTGACACCAGCCCAGCCTCTTGGCGGCGCAGGATATAGTTGCGGTTGTGCT
>JAALOD010000107.1 GCA_013372845.1 Candidatus Udaeobacter sp. | reverse complement strand
GCTCCGCTTCATCGTAGTTCTTGCGTACGTCTTCCATGAACTCCGCGAAGTTGCCGGTTAGCTCGACGCTAGCAGGAAATTCTTTAAGTCCATCGCGGTAGATCGCTTCACGGCGTGCGGGGTCCGGTTCCGTTCTGGCCTTCAATTCCCATGCCCACCAATTATTTTCCTTCGTCAATCGCTCGACTGCGGCCTCGGCGGCTTTCCGCGCAGGTTCGCGCGCTTTCTCCGCCGCTTCACTCGCAGCCGGCTTTCTAAGCTTCGCGATGAGTTCTTCGAATTGTTTCTGATAATCCCCTACGCGCTTGTCTTGCACGTTCTTTAAATCCTGCTCAAGAGACGGAAGCTGCAGTGTTTCTTTCAATAGCAACATGACTTCATCAAACCCAGCAATAGCCACAAGATCGCCGCGATGATGTTCGACGACTTCGTCTATCGCGGGATCGATCTCGTCACCTTCGCGATGGCACCAAAAAACTCCGCCTTCAATTGGTGAGAGTTTTTTCAAGAATTCCATCAGACTTCCGTCGTTGCCACCGTAGCCAATGACAATTGGAGTGAAACGATCGAATATCTTTGTAAGCGCCGCGGCCCATTCTCCGGGTAGTTTGGCAATCTCATCAGGATCACTCAGCGGGGCCAATAGCAGATCTCTATGAATCTTCGCGATAAGGGGCCGACGCAGTCTGTCCGGCCGGATGTAGCCGGTGAGTGATTCGTGGCCACAGACCAGCGGAAACGTGCGCGTATAGATTGAAAGCGCGTAGGCGATCAGGTTGTCAAAGTTCGTCGTGATCGCAACCTTATGCAGCGTCGTGGCCATAATCTGCGCAAGTACGGAATAACCGAAGCTTGGTTCCGCATGATCCATCGCGTTCTCCAGGAAGGCGTAGCCTTGCTCCTTGAACCTATGAAATCGCCGATGATAGATCAACGGATAGAAGCTCGCCGCGCGAGAATAGTCGAAGCCCTTAATCTCAAGGTTCTCTTCGGTCGCCCACTCTTGAATTGGCCGATTCTCGGAATCTTTCCGCTTATGCAAGTCCTTTAGCCATTCTATTGCCAGATCCTTACCGGTCGGGATTCCTGATTGGAAGGAAGCACCCGAGCCGAGAATCCAACAGAACGGACGAGATTCCCGCATCGTGTCGTGGCGCTGCTTAAATTCGTTCAGGAAGCCTTCGACTGTGATCCTATCGGCCATATCGGAATGTATTTCCGAGACGCTCCTCGGCGAATATGCCGGTGAAAACCGGCAGTGTGACTCTCGTTGGCTCTTCCCTGCGAGATCAAAAAAGCAAATGAGATGAACCGCAACACAAAAGACTAGGGGATTAATGCCCTTCTCTTCTCCGATTATCCCATGGAAGGTATCGACTATCCAGCGCAATCCCTGTAGCCCAGATACGCAGAATCGGAGACAGGCAGCGGCTGAGCCGCGCTCCCATCCCAAACAGGTCGAACGCGGTGGTCATTGGGGCTGACCGGCGTCGGGCGGATTCGGCGTTACCGAATCTCCGGTGGATTGTTCTCTTTGGAGTGTGCGGTGCCTTTAGTTTCATCAGTCTTTTTGTCCTTCTCCTTTTGTTGTTCCGCGGCTTTAGCAGCACCGAAATAGAAGCCAACGACAATCAGCGTAACATCTTTCAACGCTGTCAATGCTTTGTCGTCCACATTGATCATGGTGGCAGCCGCAAAGCTGAACACGAGAATCAGCGCAATAACGGTGCGAGCTGGCCATGCGTCGCCTTTTAAAAACGTAGGCAGATCGATAAACCGAAGCAGCAAGCCGATGATCACCGCTATCCCGAAGAATCGGATGATCGGAAACCAAACTTCAGATTCCCAAGTTTTTCCTGCGCGTCGCTCGCGGAGACTTCTTTTATTTCCTTACCTGTCTTGCGATGCTCGTTTGGGTGCGGCGACGATGTGGACGTCGCCTGAGCGGTAGCGGTACCGCTTGGACTGCCTGTAACAACCTGCGCTGACGCCGAGCAGATCGGTAAGGAAACAGTAACCATTACAAGGAGTGATGCGACGAGTTTGTTCATAATGATAAAATTGACCAATCGAAACAATACAGAATTTGTCTCTTTAAGGAAGAACAGTAACTCGGCGCCATCGGACCGTGGGGCAATAGCCAGTCGTCTAACCGATTAGCGCATTGACTCTCGATCGCCCGCCTTCTAATCTAGCGGAGATTTTCCCCCGATGATCGACGAACGGGCTTTTCTCGCGCAATTGGAGTCCGCCAACACGGACGAGCTTTCACAAATTTTGCGTCGGCCCAGCGCGGACGAGGAGCGACTGCTGGAAATTTATTTTGGCGCCGAACGGCTTCAGCGATTGCGCAGTCTTGCTCTTGGCGCGCGACGGCGAGCGGTAGCGAAAGGCAACGTCGTGGTTCTTCATGGGATCATGGGGGGAGAACTGACCGTTTTTCCCACGAATCAAAACAGTCAATTCATCTGGCTCAATTTCCCGCGCGTCGCGATCGGCGCAGTCGGTTGGCTGCGCATGACGGGGAAGTTCGAATCGCAATTCGATGTCCGCGCCACCGGTATTCTAAAGAAATGGTATTCCGAACAACTCCTCGGCCTCGCTGCGGACGGCTGGAACGTGCAGGCGTTCTGGTACGATTGGCGACAGGATCTCGCCCAGATCGCCGACAGCTTGCGCCAGCAGGTCGACCGCTGGTTCGGACCCGCCGCTACCGTGAATCTCGTGGCCCACTCGATGGGTGGGCTCGTCTCGCGCACGTATATCCTGCGGCATGCGCAGCGTTGGGGAAAAAAAGGCCGGCTCATCATGCTCGGCACCCCGAATCACGGATCGTTCGCAATTCCGCAGGTGATCACTGGTGCCTATGATACGATTCGTAAACTGGCGATCGTCGATCTAACGCACAGTCTCCGCGAGCTGTGCGACATCCTCAACGGTTTCCCAGGCTCGATGCAGATGCTCCCCTCGCCGCTTGTGATGAAGGCGATGGAACGCATGTATGACGCAGCGCAATGGTCCACCTGGGGTGTGCCGCAGAGGATCCTCGACATTGCACGCGCCAGTCACGAGCGACTCGCCAATGTCGTCGACGGATCGCGCATGTCTTACATCGCCGGCTTCAATCAGGTGACGAAGGTGGGCGTGAACAATTGGAATCGCCTCGACCACGCAGATGCCTATACCGATTCACTCGAAGGCGACGGGACGGTGCCGCACGCGCTCGGCTTTCTGCGCGAAGGTGGCACACGAATCCCGACATATTTTGTGGAATGTTCCCACGGCGCGCTGCCAAATCACGCCTATGTGATCGAGGGCACCAAACAGATTCTTGCCACCGGCAAATGCAGCCTGCCGACTTCGATTCCCAAAGCACGCGGAGCAGCTGCGGTCGCCGCGAGCGCCGCTGCAAGAAGTGTCCGCGAGCAGTCCGAGGAAGAAGCTTTGCGCGCGCTGAGCCGCCGCGTGCGCGGACGGTCGCGAGCAGTTGGCGACATCAAAGAAACTCCGCTTTCGCGCGATGAGATTATTGCGAGCGAAATGCTGGTGCGCAGTTTCCTTGGGGATGCTTCAGTCAGCCCGGCTGCGGGGATAGCCCCCCCGTCACCGGGACCTCCAACGTCGGCTCCGGCTTCTCCAGTCCCGGAGAAGAGCAAAACGCCAACAGTGGCGATTGCAATTCAGCTCGTGCGCGGTCGCATTGAGGAAATCGCCGCAGCCGATGCGATTGCCGTTGGTCACTACATTGGTGTCACGCCACAGTATGCAGAACTTGCGATTGATCGGGCGATCAGCAAGGTGCGGACCGGGAAGAAGCGTGCCGATGGCAAACTGCTGATCACCGATTTGTGTCAGCGCGGGACGATTGTAGGTGAGCTTGGGCAAAATTTCATCCTGCCGGATCCGCGCAAACCGGGCCGCGTCATTGTCATCGCGGGCATGGGCCAACCCGGCACCTTCCGGGCAGCTGAGCTCGCAATTCTGTCGCGCGAATTGGTCTGGGCGCTCGGTCGCACGGGTCGCAAGAATCTGGCGTCGGTCTTGATTGGCGCGGGCGCAGGAAATTTGGAGACGCAGGATGCTGTTGACGCCTGGCTGCGCGGTGTACGCCGAGCCTTGCATGACGCACACGCAGCTTCCGACGCTCGGCTCCAGAGCATCACCTTTGTTGAGTTTTCGGCCGGCAATTTTGTGCGCATGCATCATTCGCTGGAGAAGGCCGTAGTCGCTTTTGGAAAAGACTCCGAGACACCGCTGAAGATCACTTACAGCCCCCCCACTGATGCGACCTTGCGTGAGGCAGAGCGAGAAGCGGAGAAGGCCGCCGCGCAACGCGCTTCAGACGAAGAGCGGAGGTCCTTCATCGCCTTGACCGGGAGCACAGCTGACGCCGAGCCGATGCGCCTGACCATTCAACTGCAGGCCGACACATTTCAGTTTGCCGCATTAACCGCGCAAGCTTCGATTCCACAACGCGACACGCGAATCGATCCCGCGCTCGTGGAAGAATCTAACGACGCACTGCCGGCGGCGGAATCCTTCGCCAAGCAACTCGATCACGGGAACCTACTCGGCCGGCTCCTGCTGCCGCGCGACATGCGTGACATGATATTGCAGCAGACCGTGCCTATCGTTATTGCGCTCGACGCGGCCACGGCGCGCATTCATTGGGAAATGGTGGCCGCTGAAGCCGCCGGCACTGCTGTCGATTTCAACCCCGAACGGTTTCTCGGGACGTTCTACGGCCTAACGCGGCAATTGCGGACCACGTTTGCACAATTGCCCGAGCCGCCGATTCTGACGGAGCGACCCCTCCGTGTTCTAGTTGTCGCGGACCCGGCGGAGGACGCACCTCTGCCCGGTGCACAAGAGGAAGGCGAGGCCGTCGCAGCGATTTTCGACGAATTTGGTCCGCAGTCCGGGCGAAAAGTAGAGGTGGTGCGGCTTTTCGGACCCGGCCAGGCAACGCGCGTCAGCGTCCTCGACCACTTAATCAATCAGCGTTTCGATATGATGCACTACGCAGGTCACTGCTCCTTCAACAAGGAGAACCCGCCGCTCTCCGGATGGATATTCACCGGGCAAAAAGTTCTAAGCGCGAACGAACTGACCCGCGTTGACCGCATCCCGCGCTTCATTTTCTCAAACGCGTGCGAGTCGGGCATCACGCCGGACCGGGCGGACAAGCGGAGTGCATTAATGGCGCCGAGTTTTGCCGAAGCGTTCTTCGCCCGTGGAGTCGCAAATTTTGTCTGTACGGCGTGGCCGATCGACGATTCCGCCGCACTCGAGTTTGCACGTCGTTTCTATCGTGGAATTCTAGGGCTGCGCGGTGAGGGCGTGCCCGCCGAATCATTGCACGAAGCGATGCGCGAGGCGCGTTGCGAGATCGCCCGTATCGGTCCCGGCGGCATGCAAACCTGGGGCGCATATCAGCATTACGGCGATCCGAATTTGCGGATCATCCCACACGGGATGCAATCGAAACCGGCCGCCCCGCGTACTAGAAAATCGACGAGAACGGCAGGGCGAAAGCGGCGTCAGCCGCGGAAGAAGTAATGGCTTAATTTTACGATGAGCAGCTTACATCGAAGGTCATTTCATGGTACGCGGAATGCAACATAGCCTTGGTATCAACCAAACTAATATTCTGAACGACCAATTCGAATCTACTTACGCTCTCTTAGGACGCTCCGAAGAAAAAGGCGGGGAAGTCCTCGAGATTTTAGTTTACGCGGTCTTTATTTCGGTGTCGTCTTATCGATCTGGCAATTTGCGCAGACTCCTTTTGTAGGGAGCTGACATAGTAAGACGGATTAACACGCCTGAACGAGTCGTCTCCTAATATTGCCATCGTGAATGTACGATGCCGGCGCTGACCGAAAATCAGATCCCTCAAGCCTAACGAGTGCAAGATCCATGTTCTTGTTTAATCTGCTCTCACAAAGATTAAATCAAAGATCACCGCTGACCGCATCTCAATGAAACCGGCGTTTTATGATCCAGGATTTCAAGTTTACGTTACGGCAACTTGTCAAGGCGCCGGGATTTACGGAGTAGCGGTATTGAGGGCTGGCTTGGCGATCGGAGTTAACTCCGCGATTTTTTTTGCGCTAATATGACTTATTGGCAATCAATGCGCCAGGGTGGCGAAATTGGCAGACGCGCCAGACTTAGGATTGCGAAATCGTCGATTTCAAAACGTCGCTTTGCGTTTCAAAGAACAATCGTTTTACGAGCGGAAAGCGCCATTTTTCACGAACAGAGTCGCGCTCACGATCGGCGAGTAAAACGTCGTCATTCTAGCACAATTTCTAGTACACGAACCGGCCTGAGCTTCTGAGAGGTTACCGAATAAGCTACCAATCTTATCAGCCCGACTTGGACCTATTACGTGTCCTGTAAATGCCTCTCCAATTGAAGCTTTTCCGAGGGTCACGAATTGGTCGCAACCGAAAAATGGAGAAGGTGATAACGGACGACGCCAATAGGCGAGTCCTCGCGCTGGGACTTAACGCAATTTTGCAAAGCAAACCCATCGACGCGAAGTTCCACACTAGCGACGGCCATAGTGTTCGATAGGAAAGGAGCACTGATGAAAACAACTCTTCTGTTGACGACGAATCAGACCAACTAATCAGAATATCGCGCCTACTCAAGTCATACCGCGCGAGATTGGCCGGTTGCCGGCTGCACTTGTGATCGCTGGGGCACCCGTGTCTACGCTCGCTGACCGCGAGGTGCAGCTTCCGATTTTAACATAGCCGAACAGACGAGGAGCACATAAAATATCGATTGTGTTTAGCGATCGAGCGCACAGCGCATGCACCCCAACAACTCACGCAGCATAATCCGTAATCTCATTTCCAGAGCGCCGCCCCTTTCGAAATCGGTGATGTTTCCAATGGTGGTCGCGGCGATATTTTCCAATGCTTCCCGCGTGAAGAGGCGATGGCCGGTGATAATCACGTTTGGAAACGTAGTAGCCGCGCAGACGTCGTCGGAATGATTAACCCGGAGCGGTCTCGAAAAAGTTGCTCTTCTTCCTCGTAAACGTCGAGACCAGGCGCTATCCGCCGCTCTTGAGCGCTCGATTACGGCCGTCGTGCGATCAATGCGCCGCGGCTGGTGTTGATTAGCATGACGCCTTCGCGCGTCTTTCGCAGCGCTGGCATCGATCATGTGTTTGTTTTCCGGCGTCAGCGACAGTGCAGACTCACGATGTCCGATTGCGCGAGCAAGTCCTCCAAGTTCACATACTGCACGCCAGAGGATCGACAGGTTTCATTCGGGACTGGATCGAACGCGAGCACTTCGCAGCCAATCAATGAGAATCTTCGCGACGACCGTTCCGATTTTCCCGTGCCGATGATGCCGGCGGTTTTGCCGAACGTCGAAGCCGAGCAGTCCGTCGAGCGCGAAGTTTCCTTCGCGGACGCGATTGTAAGCGCGATGCGGTTTGCGGTTCAACGCGAGCATCAGACCGACTGCGTGCTCCGCCGCTGCGTAGGGCGAGTAACCCGGCACGCGCACAACGGTGAGGCCGCGTTCGCCGCCGCCTTTAGATCGACATTGTTGTATCCGGCGCAGCGCAGCGCGATCACCAACGCCTAACGAATCGAGCTTGTCCACAACGCGCGCATCGACATTGTCATTCACAAAGACACAAACGGCTTGGAATCGCTGCCAGTCCAGCGGTCTGCTTACTCAAATGTGGCTCGAGAAATGCAACTCGTGCCGCGACGTTCGCTGAGCTCAAAACTCGATCGTAGGGCTTGGTGCTAAGAGGGCGATTTTCATCATTCAACCACCCTGGGGCTTCTTTCGGCGGGATTTAGCCATGCGCGGACGCGGCTCGCTCTCCCGCGTCCAAGGCGCCAGCGATTAAATTCCTCCCATCGCTGCTCCTCGGGCGGTGCAGTGTGGCTCACGGAAATTCCATGATTTCGCAGGGTGCCGTGAAATGATTCGCGATGGAATAGACGGTTTCCCTGGAACCACCGGATCATTGAGCCCCAAACCGATGAGTGTTTCGCAGGAAACCATCAGCGAAGTTCACCGCGTGTCAAATAGCGGAGCACGAGCATGACGTCCTCGGTGGCCTCCGGACGCTCTTCAGTAATGCGCGATTCCGCTCCAGAACCGGATTTGACGAGGAATACGCCCCTCTGCCCATCCGGAACGTCGGGACGCCGAGCACGAGAGGTCCGACGTGTTCCAAAGGCTTCCGCCATCAGGGCAAGGCCGCGGAGAGACTGAATCCATAAGTCAGACGCCGTGCGGTTCGTCCCGCGAAAGATCGCGCGCTAATTGCATCGAGCGGCCGTAATCGCAAACCGCGCCGCAGGACGGACGTCTCGGGCGACTCGATTCCGGTCACACATAGCCCCAGCGCGAAGGCGCAGGCACGCGTCGCCGAGCGGCCAAACCGCGAATGTCGATGCCCGCCACGTTGTATCCAGCCTCGCCCATTTCCACTGTATGTCGCAGGCGAGCCGTAGCCGTGGCTGCAGAATGAGAGCGGCGCAGCGCGTCATCCAGCCAGCCGAGACGTAGCCAGTGACTTCGACCCCGCTAAGAATGAAAGCTGAACTCGGACATTCAAGTGATGGGTGACTCCGCTAGCACGGGCGTCCGGCGCAGCTCTGGGTCGATGGCATTCAGCTCCGCAGGTCTCGCAGAACGATTCGAAGTCCGGGGCGGGTTGGCGGGCGAATCTGGCGTTTCATGAGACGCGCACGGCTCGCGAGGTTGCAGGCGTTGTGGCCGCTCTTCTATACTCCAAGCGTGATGCATGTCGAACAGGTCGTCCAGATCCCGTTTTTCAAGGACTCCCGGGGAGGCGCTCGGCAGGTCGCCGCCGACTCGACCGTGCTCGCGCTGGAACGCAGTCGGATTCTCATGGCGCAGCGACGCCGCCGAGCATATGTTCTTCTGATTTCCGGCGTGGTGCAGTTTTACATTCATTTTCAAGGCGTGGACGATCTGCTCGTCGGGACGATGCGCGAGCCGGCGCTGCTGGCTGGTCGGTTTCCGCAGCCTTATCGCTGCCAGTGACCACGCGATGCGAGGAGGACTGCCAGGTCATGCGGCTCCCTGCGAGATCATCATGAAACTGGTGCAGACCCAGCCGCGTCTCGGCTACCTGCTGCTGAAGCAGGTCGCCACGACGCTCGCCAATAGACTCGAACAGACGCGCGATATTCTCGTTAGGCCCGCGCCTCGGGCGGATGCGCGGGCGTCTGATGAAATCGACCACCGAACTCATTCGGAATCGCCGCTTCGAGACCTTCCCGCCGAAGACATCGACGCTTGCCGCGCGCGAAATGCGGGTGTCGCGGCGCGAAGTGATCCTGCGGGAGGGCGAGTCGGCCGAGGCGCTCTACATGATTGTGGCCGGGCAGGTGCGGCCTCGTTCGAGACGCCCGAGGCACCACGGCACCGCGCACGTCAGCAGAAGATCGCATTCTGTCGGACGCTGACGGAACCGGGGCGCGTCTGGGTCGGCGGTGGTAGAGCCGTATCATTATCGCGACACAGCGACCGCCATCGAGGATACCCATCTGCTGGTATTCGAACGCTCATGGCTGGAGCGGCGCGCGGAAGAGATGCCTGGGTTCGGAGTGGAGTTAATAACACGCATCCTCTGGGTGCTCGGCAGCCGGCTACGGGAGGCGCGCATCCGGCTGGTGGCCAGCCGCTATGAAGAGGAGGCGCTCGCCATTCGCGCGCTACTGAGGAAAGTGTCTCCGAGCTAAGCGTCACCTCGCCCTGCACAAGCGCCCATTTATCTCGAGAGCAGGCTTACTCTCTCCGACGCCTTCAAACGCCTCGAGCTCCTCAGCAACCACGGCGACCACTCGAGGCCAGTCTCGCGCGGATGTGCCTCGAAATCCTCAAAACGTCCGCAAAGAACTGACGTCTATGCCGGCTCCAGCAAATCTACGTAGCGGTGAGTGCGGCGCCGGAAGACGCGACGCCAAGAGGTGAGCGGCGGTGCAGTGGAATTCGCCGGTTGTTCGGGCGTCGATCACGTCATTGAGGGCGAGAAACCTGCCTGCCGAGACCGGGCACATCTTCGTCATGAACCACCTCGCCAATCATCCGAGAACACGTTGCCGAACGATTTCAGCCACGCCGACTCCATTTGTCTCCTGCATGGTGCTCAGCCGAAGGCGGCGAGCCGCCGGTCCGCGTCATTCGCAAGTCAACCCCACGAATACGGTCACAGAAGTATTATGATCGTCTGGGATACATCTATGTCATGCAAAACATGTCGATGAAGACGAACGCAACCCGCGGCTACTGGCTGAGCAGCGGCGAGGGCTTTCCTCGAGACCGCCGCACGCGCCGCGCGACAGTCGGAACCTTGTGATCTGTCCCGAGGGCGCATCCACCTCGACCGAGCGCTCCGCTGCCGTTCAAAGCGGGGGCTTTCCGCCTTGCGGCCTTCGTCGACCCCGAACCGCTGATCGTTCCCGTGGTAGTGGCTCATTTCGATCGCAAGATCACGCGGACCACGCTCATCGTGCGTGCACGCCTTCCTCTCCGATTACGTTGCGAAACCAGTGCAGGACGAAGCACTCTTCGCGTTCATCGCCGAGTTCGGGGAGAAAATGCGAGCGTGGTGCGCGAGGCTGCCGATCGCGCCGCGGCCGGGACGGCACCCCGCTCGAGGGCTCTCAGCCCGGGCCTCGCGCTCATCGCGAAAGCGCAATCACGACGGCAAAACCAGGTATCGACCGATCAGAGTGGCTCCACCACGTGATGCAACCATGCCGGTGCTCGCCCGTGATGAGGCGATCAGCGTCATCGCCAAAAGCCACCACGTCGTGAATAATCTACCGCTCGATTGAGGCTGAGATCGCCGACGAAAGTCTGTCACACTTCACACAAAACTGCGAAAGTGCAGGGCCTCTCGTTTGCACTCTTTTAGCACTGCCTGTTTACAACCAGGTTGCAAATTCGGTCAGAGTTCATCTCATGCATATGCGTGAGATAAAAAGTAACCTAAATGTTTCGATTGGACTTCTCGGCGATCTGTTACAAGTGCCTCATGAGCCGCGGGCGACCAAACGTTCGCGATACTTGACAGCTTCCGCATTGCGTACCGTGTCGCGGACGTGGGAGAAATGCTGACCAACCGGTGGCGTCCACTCGGCCGATACCTCTTTCAAGCAAAGCGCTCTCAACCTCGCCCACTACCTCGCCCTTCGCCGACACGACTTGCGCCCTTTGCAACAGGCGCTTGTGCCGCTCGGAGTATCCTCGCTTGGTCGCTGCGAGGCGCATGTCTTGCCTACGCTCGATGCCGTGCTAGCCACGCTCGCCGCCATCGCCGGCACCAGCGCAGAATCGATCCCTAAACGCCCGCCGCGTCGGAGCTTTGAAGCGGCTTCTGAAAATCTCCGCCGCCAAGCGACGGCGGTTCTCGGTCCGATTTCCGGGCCACGTTCCGTGCGGATCATGGTGACTCTACCAACCGAAGCTTCTGCGGAACGATCGTGGGCTCGCAAACTTGTCGCAGCTGGAACCGACTGCGTGCGCGTCAACTGCGCGCATGATGACGCCGAAGTCTGGCAAAAGATGATCTCCAACGTCCGCGCGGCTGCGAGCGCGTGCGGCCGGCAATGTCGAATCTTGATGGACCTCACCGGCCCCTTCAAAGCACTTCCAGCCGTTTCGGAATGAGCTTTACGGTTTTTTCGGCGTGGGCGAGGCGACGAGTTTTTGAAAGCGCGGATCATTCCGGAGCGGATCGAACATGGGATCGAGCCGGAGTAGCGCGGGAGTGAGCGGCACGTTCTCAGCCAGCGGGCCCCCGTATGGTGTCGAGAGTAGTTTCTGTAAAGCGGCTATGGCGCGATCGGATTCTCCCATCTGCGCCGCTACCCGGGCAAGAATCTCGATCGGAATGGGACCAGCTAGCGCGTCTTTCTCGATCGGGATCACGGCCATCGCCCGCTCGACCAGTTTGAATGCGGCGGCTTTGTCACCGAGGGCCATATTGGTGAGCGCGAGATCGCCAATGAGGCGATAATTTTCCGGCTGTTCCTTGAGGAAAGATTCCAGTTCGCTGCGCGCCTGCCGCCAACTTTCCTGGGCGGTGGCATGATCGCCGGCGACTTCTTGCGCCCAGCCTAACCAAAAGCGCAGTTTGCTATTGAAGTAACCCAACGCTGGATCAGGCTTGGCAAGTATTTCCTTTAGCCGAGGGATGATT
>JAALOD010000106.1 GCA_013372845.1 Candidatus Udaeobacter sp. | reverse complement strand
TTTGTGCAAAGCGATGTGGCCGTGGCCGTGAACGCAGCGCTTCGGGCGGCCGGAATCGAGATTCCCTTTCCGCAGCGCATCGTCCATCTCGAACAAAACGATAACGCGAGTAAGCACTCGTCAGATCCGCATCGCGCAGACGCTGGGGGTAATTTGCCTCCACGAGGTGGGGAAAACCTTGCTGACACAGCAAACTCAAGCCCGAGTTCAGGCAAACCCTCACAAAGTAGCTCCACGTGAACATACCCTCACGTCTTCAAAGCAGGTGGCAGGTTTTCGCCAGATGTGTCTTCGCCCTCCTCTTGTTCCAATGCTGCGGATGCGCTCACCTCGCGGTTGTAAAAATGAAACCCGCGCAGCTCCCGAGGACAGTAGTTGCGGAAGGTCCCCTGGAATCTGCGAAAAGATATCTGACGGCCGCCGAACATGAACAGCCGTCGACAGCGCTAGGGCATGACCTGCTCGCTGCCAAAATTTCGTATGGAGTGTTGGAACGGCAGCCAAAAGATGAATCGGCGCGCACCATCTACAATTTCGCGGTCGCGCGTGTCGTCCAGCATGTGGTAGAAGAGATCTTGAGCCTTGGCTGATAACCTTGATTTGCAATGCCTGAATCCACGGATGCCTTCCTGATCGCCGAGGAGGCTCCGGCCGGACGCCTTGTCCTTAAGGTCGGCGGAGACTGGTCAATCCAGAAGACGCTGCCAGCTTTGGATGAGGTAGATCACCGCCTGCAGGCGGTGCCCCCAAGGGGAGAGGTGCAGCTTGATCTCTCGGCAGTTACGGGGTGGGATTCCTCACTGGTGAGCGTGGTTACCGACTTTGCGAAGAAGTGCCAGGCACGCGGGGTGACGCTCGAGACTGCCAGTGTGCCGCGGGGCATTCAACAACTGGCAAAAATGGCGCTGGCTGTTCCGGAGCGCCATGTGGAGCAGCCGCCGGTGAAGGAAATGTTCTTCACCAGGTTGGGCAAAGCAGGTATCAGCGTTGGAAGCAATGTGATCGAGGTGTTTGCTTTTACCGGGCTGGCGTTTCTGGCGTTGGGCCGCCTGGTACGCGGCCGCGCACTGTTTCGCTGGGGTGACACCTGGCTGATTATCCAGCGCGTGGGTGCCGAAGCGTTGGGGATTGTGGCGATGATCAATTTTCTCATCGGGCTGATCGTCGGGTTCGTTGGTGCGGTCCAGCTTCAGGTCTTTGGTGCCACGATCTACATGGCCACGCTGGTTGGTGTGGCCATGGCACGTGAACTGGGCTGCATCATGACCGGCATTATCATGAGCGGGCGAACGGGAGCATCCTTTGCCGCGGAGATCGGCAGCATGAAGGCCAGCCAGGAGATTGATGCGCTCCGAACGCTCGGTCTGTCCCCCATGGACTTCCTGGTCTTGCCCCGGCTGATCGCAATGGTGCTGATGATGCCGCTGCTTACCATCTACGGCAATGTGGTGGGCATGATCGGCGGCGCCGTCCTAGCTCCGGGGTTCGGAATTTCATTTCAGCAATATTACGATCAGTTGGTATCCTCGGTTCACATGACGAACTACTTCGCCGGAGTTCTGAAATCCTTCTTCTTCGGTGCGATCGTAGCCGGCGCCGGTTGCCTGATGGGGATGCAGTCCGGCAACAGCGCTTCCGCCGTGGGGCAAGCAACAACGTCCGCTGTCGTTGCCGCTATCACGGCAATCATCGCGCTGGATGCTGTCTTTGCCTTCATGTTTACCGCTCTCGGAATCTGATTCTCAATCATGGAGGATACTCACAGTCCAGTGATACGGATCAGGAACCTCACCATGGCCTACGGTCAAAATGTTGTGATGCGGGACCTAACCTTTGACATCCATCAGGGTGATATCTTCATCATCATGGGAGGGAGCGGGAGCGGTAAGTCCACGCTCATGCGCCACCTTCTCGGGCTCGAGGATCCGGCCCGCGGAGAGATCTTCTACGGTGCCATCGACTTTACTCATTCGGATCTCGACGGGCGGAACGCCCTTTTGCGGCGAATCGGCGTGATGTACCAAGGGGGCGCCCTTTTCACGTCGATGACGCTGGGGCAGAACGTTGCGTTGCCGCTCGAGGAATACACGCACCTGTCATCTAATCAGATTCGTACGAACGTTGCGTACAAGCTCGGCTTGGTCGGCCTTTCCGGGTTCGAAGAATACTATCCATCGGAAATCAGCGGCGGCATGAACAAACGGGCGGCCATCGCGCGGGCGATGGCGCTCGACCCGCAATTCCTCTTTCTGGATGAGCCTTCCGCGGGCCTCGATCCGTTGACTGCTGCGCGCCTTGACGAACTGCTACTGGAGCTGAAGCAGCAGCTTGATTGTACGTTGGTGATCGTCACTCACGAGCTTGCCAGTATCTTTGCGATTGGAACCGACTCGGTCTTTCTGGACACGGAAACGAAAACGATTGGCGCCGTGGGTCCCCCAAAGTACCTCCGCGATCATTGCCCGAACCCTGAAATCCGTTCATTCCTCAATCCCAGCGAACCGCAGCCGCAAACCATATGAAGAAACCACAGATTAATCCTGCGGTAATCGGCGTGTTTATTGCCGGAGCCATAGTCATATTCTTCACGTCCATCATCGTATTCGGGAGCGGACGCCTGTTCAGGACGACGAAGGAGATGTTACTAACCTTTCGCGAACCGGTCGCTGGGCTCGATGCAGGTGCCCCAGTCAAGCTGCTTGGTGTCACCGTCGGGAGCGTCAAGGAAATCTACCTGCAGCCCGCGAAGGATCCTACGCAGGGCATCCTGATCAATGTGATTATCGAGATCGACCGCGAAAAAACGCAGTCCATGTTCCGCGAATACCGGCTCGATTTTAATAGCCGCGCCAGGTTCGAGCGCATGATCAATGAGCGGGGGCTGCGCGGCCAACTCGATGTTCTTAGCCTCGTTTCCGGGCAGCTTTACATTGCGCTCAACCTTTCTCCAGGTGAAAAAGGCTTCCAGCTCCATAGGGAGAATGAGACTGGTCTTTGGGAAATCCCGACGCTTCCAAGCGCGAAGCGCGCGATGCTTCAATCTGTGGCCAAGACGCTTAGCAGCCTGGCGGAATTCGACTTCAAGGGAGTCTCGGACGAACTGAAACCTGCGATTGCCAAGTTGGACGAATCGCTGGGCCAGATACGCGACTTGGGCGCGAAGCTTAACGCCAAGATCGATCCGCTTCTCACGCAGGCAGAAACCGATTTGAAGAAAGCCGAATCCACTCTTGATTCAGCGACGACGACGCTTCGAAATCTCCAGACTCAGGTGGAACCCGGCTCAGCCCTCAGCAATGAATTGATCCGGACACTTGACCAGACCAGCGAGGCAATGAGTGGGGTGCGGCAGTTGGCTGAGGAACTTCAACGCGACCCGAGCCTTCTGATCAGCGGGAAAAAGCCGAACAAACCATGACGTTGTCTCCCGTGAATCGTTTCGTGTTTGTCGGTGTATGCATTCTAGGAATGTTTTCGCTCGGCCAGGTTGGATGCTCCCTCTTCGTGCCAAAAAAAGATCGCACGCAGTTCTATGTTCTCAGGGCGGCCAAGGCCGAGGGGCGGCGTTACTCCGCGTCGCGCACCGACGCGGTTGCTGTGCGCGTTGGCCCCGGCAACGAGGCATCATATCTCGATTCGCTGTCCATTGCTCTCGAGGAAACACCCAACCGGCTCAAATTTCTCGATAGTTATCACTGGGCGGAGCCTCTTGCCAAAGGCATCGCGCGGGTGCTGGGCGAAAACCTATCCCGCTTCCTCGGTCTCTCACACATCAGTTACTACCCGGACCCTATTCCCGGGGGCTCGGGCATCGAAGTGCGCTACAGGATAAACCGTTTCGAAGGGGCCCTCGACTCGCCTGTGACCCTCGACGTGAGCTGGCAGGTCATTGAGAGTCCCGGAAGCGACGTGAAAACCAGCAAGCGATCGGTGTACGTCATTCCGCCAACGCAAGCTCCGGGCACTGTTGATTCGTACGTCGAACGGTTGTCGGCGGCGCTCGAGCACTGGTCTGCTGAGGTGGCTGCTGCGATCCGAGCCCCCTAAAGCGATCCACATGAAGCGGTGAACAAGCTGCCGATCACACGGGGTATTCCTTATCACTCGATCATCGGAGACCGCGGCCGGGGCCGCTAGAAGAGATTCGGACGCGATTTCTGGAATACCTGCGGAGCATGAATCAACTGCACGATCGGCCTGAATGGTACAACGCCATCACGAGCAATTGCACTACGAACATCCGCACCCAACACGTTGTTGCGAAGCCGGCGCCGTGGGATTGGCGTATCCTGGTCGATGGTAAAGGCGATGAATTGCTTTATGAGCGTGGTGTTCTCAATCGCAATCTGCCGTTCGCCGAGTTGAAGCGCCGCGCTCATATCAACGCGCGTGCGAATGACGCTGACAACGCTCCCGACTTTTCCGAGCGCATCCGCTTGGAGGCCGCACTTCGCTAATAACACATCATGTCGCAACAGGGTGAAATCATGCTTAACGGTGAAAGGGTGAATTGATGAACATCGAGTCGGTCGTACCAGTCATAAAGAAAGCATCCGCATGGGTGATCATTTGGGGCATCGTGACTTTTGTTTGCGGGATTCTGGCCATAATTCTTCCTCTGACGTTCTCTTTTGGAATCGCGCTTATCATTGGTTGCCTTATTTTGACCGCAGGGATCGCCCATTTGTTTTTTGCATTCGAGACGCGCAGCGTTGATGGTTTTCTCTGGCAAATATTGGTGAGCGTGCTCTATGGGATGGGTGCAATATTCCTCTTGGTGAACCCGCTTTTGAGTGTTCTTTCGCTGACCCTAATCCTGGCGATTTTTCTTCTCCTGGAGGGCATTTTGGAGCTCGCCCTTTATTTTTGTCTCAGGCGATTTCGCCACTCCTTGTGGGTGCTGATTGACGGGATTGGAACTCTGATTCTTGGGATCCTGATGGTTAGGCAATGGCCGCCAGCTACTCCAGAGATAATCGGGGTGTTGATTGGTATTAGCTTGATGCTAAGTGCCGTCTCCAGGGTTGTTCTTTCGCTCGCGGTTCGCACACTAAATCCCGCCCCCGCCTAACCGATGGCTTCGATTAAGAAACAAACCTCACAAACGATAATGATGAACACTTCAGCGTCGAAATAACTATCGCGCTCCACGCGAGAGGCGAGAAGCCGCGAACACGGATCTCATACCGATTGCCGCAGCGATTGAGGTGATGGCGAGGAGGACGAAATCCTTGCTCGTTTCTTTGCTCACAGTCGATTTTACGATTGGCCCCCGACTGCTTCCTTCATCATCTGCCGACCCGTTGGCGGCAATATCCCCTTCCGACTCCCGGCAGAAACCAGATGCCTTTGTCTTTGTGGGGCAATAAAGCATGTGAACCCTCATCAAGGACAGAATCACGGTAGCTAGCTTCTACACTAGCAATCGCGTGATAGATGGTGGCATCGCTGTGCTCTTCGATGAACTTAAAGAATTCCTCGCGCCACGGATCATCCAAGTCATGGAAGACCTCATCGCCAAGTTTCCGTAATTCTTCGCCGCTGGCCGTGCGAATGGATTTCGCGACGGATTTGCGCCTCTCCTCTGTGATGCTCTCGATATCGATCTTATCGAATGGCATAGAGTTACACTTTTAGTTGGATATGGCGATCGGCAATGCGCTGCACATAGCGCATCGCGTCTATGCCTTTTTTACCAGCAATGCCGCTTATAGTCCATCAGACTTTGGTCCCATTCGCCGGCGGAATTTTGTCGTGATTATGGACGTTCAACGCGCCGACTCCTCCGCACGGGCATTGCCCAGGGCAGTCTGTCAGCTTTCGTATTTGAAAGACAACGCCACGCGTGCACGGGCGCTGCCTTGCCGTCCTCGACCTTCATGTCCAATTTCACAATCTCGGCAATGCGCAGATCACGCAGCGTACGGCAGCGGTCTCACGGCATTCTTTGCCGCATCGTCCCAGGACTTCGTGCTCGTTCCAATTACTTCCACTATTTTATAGATTGACTCCCAGATCCAGCTTGTTTGGCCATAATTTTTCCTTTCGATCGGCTTCGTATAATTAACTAAACCATTTTGTCAAAAACCTAAATCCTTTGTGCGTTCCTCAGATGTGAATTCGAGATCGGGCATGTCTCTTCTCCCCAGAACCCGCGATTGGCGATCAACTCAGATGAATGCGAATCTGATTGCACGAAGCAATCAGGATTGAGTCCTGATTCAGGTGCAAGGCGACGACCACTTTGCCCTCGCCGCGCGCGTGTGAGTTCTCGCCGCCTGGCGATCCGCCTGCTCATTTATAAGGGGCTTCGAAGCTGGGCGTGTCGGCAAAAAAAGACGAAAATAATAGTTGACTGATCAGTCAAGACTGGTAAAGATGCTCTCATGCCTAGAGTAAGTGATATGAAGAAGCGCCTAACCGACGCGGCGTTGGATTGATGTGGGAAAACAGCTACGGCACCACTTCGGTGGAGGCGATTTGCGAGCGGGCCGGCGCAAAAAGGGAAGCTTCTATTATTTCTTCAAGTCGAAGTCCGAGCTCACCGCCGCCGCACTGGAAGCGGAATGGAACAAGAACAAGGCGAACATGGACGCCCTTTTTTCTCCAACAGTTCCGCCGCTCGAACGGTTCGATCGGTATTTTGATTATGTGCATGATCATCTGGCCGAACTTCAAGAAAAGTGCGGTTCCATCCTTGGATGCCCTATGCTGAGCATCGGCAGCGAAGTGAGCACGCAGGACCAGGGCGTACGCGCTACCGTTGAGCGTATCTGGGATCGGAAGATAAAGTATTTCGAGTCCGCTATCCGGGATGCGCATGCGCAAGGATTAATTGTGGCGCCGGATCCCCAAGCCAAAGCGAGGGCACTCTTTGCCTGTTATCACGGGACGCTTGCCCAGGCCCGAATTCAAAACGACGTCGAATTGCTTCGTGATTTCAAGCAGGCCGCGATGGATGTTCTGGGCGTGAAACACGAACACGCTGCTTCTTCGTAAACCCTCTCTTTTTTTCCCAGTTTTATAGACGACTAGTCAAATACAAACCAAGAAAATCAAAAACTCAGCCCCATGCAAACTGACCAGCAAACAGAAGTAAACGCAGTTTTCCTCCAGACATTGACCGATGCGATTTTGGACTTAAAAAACCGGCTACAACAAGATTATGAGCAGGCCTACCCCGGCCTGGGGAACGTCGTCCAAATCGTTCTCGACGAAGAAGAGGAAAAGGCGTGGGACTTATCGTCTTTCCCGCACTTGTTGCTGCCCGATTTGGTGGAAACGCACATGGAGCGTCTCGGTCTGCAACCTGTGTCTATGAGGCACGATAATTTGTTAGCGCCCGGCGCCTTCATCGAAATCGAGAGTGATCGGCTCTCTCCGGCTTATGTGGATTGTTAAGTTAGCTCTCCGGCGTCCGTACACGTTCGTCGTGATGGCGCTGCTCATATTGTTGCTCGGCGTCTCGGCGATCAAAAAGACGCCGACGGACATCTTTCCCGAGATCGACATCCCGGTGGTAACCGTGGTGTGGCAATACGCCGGTCTTTCACCCGATCAGATGGCGAAGCAGATCACCACCTTTAGCGAATACACGATTTCGTCGGCGGTCGATAACGTGAAGAACATTGAGTCGCAGACGTTGGCCGGCGTTTCCGTAATTCGCATTTTCTTTCAACCGAACGTGCGCATTGATTCGGCGATCGCGCAGGTGACGGCGGTGTCGCAAACAATCTTGCGCCGCATGCCGCCAGGCGCACAGCCGCCGTTCATCATCCGCTACAACGCCTCGAGCGTTCCGATTTTACAACTCGCTCTCGGCAGCAAGACACTGACTGAAGCGCAACTCTACGATTACGGAATCTATCGCGTGCGCCAGGCAATCGCGCCTGTGCGCGGCGCAACGCTCCCGCTTCCGTACGGTGGCAAGCCGCGCCAAATCATGGTCGACCTCGATCCGCAAGCCCTGTTGTCGAAAGGTTTGTCCCCGCTCGATATCAGTAATGCGGTTAACGCGCAAAATCTCACGCTTCCGACTGGCACGACGAAGATCGGCAAGACCGAATTCATTGTCGACATCAACGGCAGTCCCGACACGGTCGCGGCGCTGAACGATGTTCCGATCAAGCAAGTAAACGGTTCGATGGTTTACATCCGCGACGTCGCTCACGTTCGCGACGGTTTTGCCGTACAGACCAATGTCGTTCGTCAGGATGGCAACCCATCTGCGCTGCTGACGATTTTGAAAAACGGCGGCTCATCGACGATTGACATCGTAAATCAGATCAAGGCGCTCCTTCCGGGAATGCGCGCAGCGGCGCCGCCCGGTCTGGTGATGACCGAGTTGTTCGATCAGTCGATTTTCGTGCGCGCCGCAATCAACGGCGTCGTAAAAGAAGGCGTCATCGCCGCGTTGCTCACCGCCACCATGATTCTGCTCTTTCTCGGCAGTTGGCGGAGCACGTTCATCGTTATGATCTCGATTCCGTTGTCGATCCTCGCGTCGTTGTCGATCCTGAGTCTGCTCGGCTACACGCTCAACGTGATGACCCTTGGCGGTCTTGCGCTCGCAGTCGGTATTCTAGTCGATGACGCAACCGTCGAGATCGAAAACATCCATCGCAATCTCGCCCAGGGTAAACCAATCCAGCGGGCGATCCTCGATGGCGCACAACAAATCGCAGTGCCGGCGTTCGTTTCCACACTTGCCATTTGTATCGTCTTCGTCTCGGTCGTCTTTCTGACTGGGCCGGCGAAATATTTGTTCACCCCGCTGGCGCTCGCCGTGGTATTCGCGATGCTCGCGTCGTATTTGCTCTCGCGCACGCTCGTGCCCGTGATGGTCAAGTATCTCATCCGCGGTCACGAGGGCGAAAAACCGGCGCCCAATTTTTTCACCCGAATTCAGCAATCATTCGAGAAACGCTTCGAGAATCTGCGGCAACGTTATGTCGATACGCTGGCGTGGTCGCTCCAAAATCGCGCAACGATCTTTATTCTGTTCGCGATGCTCGTCGCCAGCGCGTTCGTGGTCTTGCCGATTGTCGGACGCGACTTCTTTCCAACCGTCGACGCCGGTCAGTTCCGTTTGCACGTGAACGCGCCGCCCGGCACGCGGCTCGAAGAGAACGAACAGATTTTCTCGCGCGTCGAAGATGTGATCCGCGAAGTCGTTCCGCCGAGCGAGATCGCAACCGTGATTGATGACATCGGCACGCCGAACGGCATCAATTTGGCCTTTACCGACAATTCGACCATCAGCTCGGCTGACGGCGAGATCCTCGTTTCGCTCAAACCGGATCATCGCGGCTCGACGCCGACTTACATGAAAACGTTGCGCGAAGAACTCGCAAAGCGTTTTCCGGATTTGAGTTTCTATTTTCAACCGGCCGACATCGTCAGTCAGATTTTGAATTTCGGTTTGCCGGCGCCGATCGACATTCAGATCGCTGGTTACGCGCCGCAAAACTACGGAATCGCGCGCGAGATCGAAGCGCGCGTGAAACAAATTCCCGGTGCGGTTGACGTTGGTCTGCACCAGGTGACGAACGCGCCGGAGTTGAAGTTGAAAGTCGATCGTACCCGCGCGCAGGAACTCGGCTTCAGCGAACGCGACGTGGCGAACAGCGTTTTGATTTCGCTCAGCGGCACATCGCAGGTCACACCGAATTTTTGGGCGGATCCGAAAACCGGAATCAACTATCCGGTCGCGATCCAAACGCCGCAGCATTTGGTCGATTCCGTGGATGCGTTAACATCGACCTCGCTGGCCGGCAACGACCCGGCGCATCCCCAATTGCTGACCAACGTCGTCTCACTTGATCGTGCCGAAACGCCGGCGGTGGAGAGTCACACCAACGTCCAGCCAGTGTTCGACGTTTACGCAAATGTGCAGGGCTCCGATCTCGGCCGCGTTTCAGACAAAGTCACAAAGATCGTGAATGAGTTTCGCCCGAAGCTCGCGGCCGGAAGCACAATCATTGTGCGCGGCCAGGTTGAAAGTATGAATACCGCGTTCGGCAAACTCGGGCTCGGTCTCATCTTTGCCGCCGTCCTCATTTATTTTCTGATGGTCGTCAATTTCCAGTCGTGGACCGATCCATTCATCATCATTACCGCGCTGCCGGGCGCGTTCGCCGGCATTTTGTGGATGCTGTTTCTTACGCACACGACTTTCAACGTGGAATCGATGATGGGCGCGATCATGAGCATCGGCGTCGCCACGTCGAACAGCATTTTGATGATCACGTTCGCGAACGAACAATTACGCGAAGGCAAGACCGCGCTCGACGCCGCTATCGCCGCCGGTCACACACGTTTGCGTCCCGTGTTGATGACCGCGCTTGCGATGATCATCGGCATGGTGCCGATGGCCCTCGGGCTGGGCGAAGGCGGCGAACAAAACGCACCTCTCGGTCGCGCGGTGATCGGCGGATTGTTACTCGCGACCGTTGCGACGCTCTTTTTCGTGCCGGTCGTGTTCAGCATCATCCGCCACAAAATGCGGCCACGAGAAACCAATGACGATGTCGATCTTGTCGCGACCCAACTGGAACCAGCAACTCAACATTAGGAACAACCAATGACTACAACTCAACCGCTTGAAACCTTGAAGACGACTTTCCAACTCTCCGCCAATAAGATTAAGCACGGTTTAAATGGCCGCGTCCTTCTTGGCACGCTTGTGGTCCTCGCCGCGCTGTTTGCCGTCGGGTTCATTCCGCGTTGGCGCGCGAACGCCGCGTTAACGAGTTCAGTTCGCGATCAACGGCCGACCGTTAGCGTGATCTCGTCGCAACGGCCCGGTGACGGAGCGAGTCTTGTTTTGCCCGGCAGCACGCAAGCAATCCAGGAGACGGCCATTTACGCGCGCACGAACGGTTACGTCCGCAAATGGAACGTTGATATCGGCGCGAAAGTCGAAGCGGGTCAATTGCTCGCTGAGATCGAAACGCCAGAAGTCGATCAGGAATTAAACCAGGCTCGCGCGAATGTTGCGCAAGCCATCGCAAATTCCGATCTAGCGCGAGCGACGCTTACGCGCTGGCAGCAACTGGTCGCTCAAAAAGTCGTCTCCTCGCAAGAATTCGATGAAAAGAAATCCGCCGCCGACGCGCGCGCGGCTGATCTTAAGGTTGCACAGGCAAACGTGAAGCGGCTCGAAGAATTGCAAGGCTTCGAAAAAATCGTCGCGCCGTTCACCGGAATCGTGACCGCACGTAACATCGACAACGGCAATCTTGTTACGTCAGGAAGCGCTGGCCAGACCACGCCGCTGTTTCGCTTGGCGCAGACCGACACGTTGCGAATTTATGTGACCGTGCCGCAAACTCAGTCGCGGTCGATCGCTCCCGGACAAAGCGCAACTGTTTCGGTGCGCGAAATTCCGGACAAAACTTTCAACGCTAAAGTTGTTCGGACCAGCGGGGCACTCGATCCAGCTTCCCGGACCCTGTTGGCCGAGTTGCAACTACCGAACGGCGAAGGCCAATTATTTCCGGGCATGTATGCAGAGGTGAAGTTCGCGTTGCCGCAAGACGGTCGAACGCTCTTGATTCCGGGCAATGCTGTCATGATTCGGTCCGATGGCCCGAAAGTTTTGGTGGTCGATGCCAAGCAAACGATTCGCGCTCGCCCAGTGAAACTCGGCCGCGATCTAGGTGACAAGGTTGAGATCGCTTCAGGTCTTAACCCAGCTGAATCGGTGGTCGCTAATCCAACCGACGCATTGCACGACGGCGCTGAAGTGAAAGTGCAAACGCAGTCTTCAACAAACTCTGATCAACAAGCCAGCGCAAAACCAACGGAGAAAAAATCATGAACATACTGCGGCGGTTGCAACTCGTAGCTCACGGCGAACCTTCAGATGTCATTGAGCTGAGCTCGCTCGAACCCGCGGCGACAAAACAGGAAGAGGACCGGGCGCCGCATCGTTTCTTCGATATGCCAAGCTACAAATCACCTCTCGCTTATGTGGATTATTAAGTCAGCGCAGGAGCCCGTGTACACGGTCTTCAAAAACCCAACAATGAAAGGAATGACGATGAAACCAGAAAAAAATCTCTCGGTGGTGCCAGGCGAGTCGAGGGGAATCTGGGCCGCCATCGCTAAACTTATGAGACGGCGCAGTGTTATCGACATCGTCGAACGTTTCCAGACGAAACACGCACTCCAAGAGGAGCGGGAAACGAAGAATTTCCACCCGTCGACCAACGGCGCGGTCGCTCCGGGCATTATCCGTTAACAGAATGAATTCAAAAGCATCAACACA
>JAALOD010000105.1:7977-12424 GCA_013372845.1 Candidatus Udaeobacter sp. | reverse complement strand
TCTGCTCGTTCACAAGCAGCTTTGAATAACCGACCACGTCGATTAACAAGATGTGTGCGATCTCGAGCGGGAGATCGGGCTTCGGCTCAGCGGACGTATCTTGGGCGTTCACCCTTTGCGATTTCGAGTTGAATTTCCTTTTTTAACCTCGGCAGACATACGGATTCACTCGAAACGCCCGTCAAAGAGATACTTAGACTACCGACGGTCGAGAGCAAACCTCGCCCTCGAGAGAAATGCTGGGCAGCGCAACGCCAAGCAGTTCCTTACCTCCTTCTCCGGGAACTGCGGGGCGAAGTTCTGGAAAAACTTCCTCTCAGGCTGGAGATTGCGCTCCACTGCAACGAACACTCAAATGCGCCTCCTCTAACAGACCCCACCAACGGGTTGGTGTTTCCGGATCTGAACTCCCCGCCGTCAGTCTCCATATGCGTTTAACGATTTTGCTTGGTTTCGGGCCACCTGCCCAGATCAATCTCAAAGAAATGGAAAAGATGCTGTTTTTTACGCGAAGAAGGCATGCCAACTGTCAGGATGGAAAGAAGCGAATTTCATCGGAATTCTTGCTGCGGCTTTCGCCGAGCTTGGTGACTTTGATGCAGCCGTGAGATATCAAAAGCAGGCAATGGCCATGGACAGTGATTATCCAGATAAAGAGCTAATGGAAAAAGCCCTGAAACTGTATACGGAGCGGAAGCCATATCGAGAGTGAACGTTAACGTCAACGTACAGCCTCCACGTGCTCCGACATGTGGCAATCCGTACGGCAATCAAAAAGTGGGATGCCCCAACCGGACATTGGCGGACAATAGTGGATTTCCCCTGTATTTGTTATGCTATACTGTTATGCAACCGGCCTCGTGTGCCGCTCCCACGAGGGAAGCGACCCTAACGGGATTCGAACCCGTGTTACCGCCGTGAAAGGGCGGTGTCCTGGGCCTCTAGACGATAGGGTCACAAAAGCCGGGCAATATCAGAATTGCTGCTCTCTCACGCAAGGCAAATCGCCGAACTGTTTTCAGTCTTTTCTTTTTGAGACGGCGCATCCGCTGACGGCCCGCCGCAGCGGGCTTCGGCGCGACAAGTAGCGCCGTGGCTATAGACTGGGATTGAGTTCGTGAATCAACCCCGCTGCGCGCGCGGTTGCGCCTTGGTGCTCGCTCAAAACTTCGCGCGCCCTTTGGACGAGGCGTTGGCACGCTTCGCTATCGCGCAAAAGTTCGGCGATCGTCAGTTCAAGCGAATCCATATCGGAGACCTGGATCGCGCCTTTCTTCAATACGAGCGCCTTCGCCAGTGTCGCGAAGTTCTCCATGTGTGGACCAAACAGAACTGGCTTGCCCGCGATAATCGGCTCCACGGGATTTTGTCCGCCGTGCGCAGTCAGGCTTTTCCCGATGAACACAATAGTGGCGATAGCATACCACCGATGTAGCTCACCTGTCGTATCGAGAACAATACAATCCGCATCTGATTCGCGGCCGATCGCCACTTCGCTTGCAAGGGTCACGCGCATTGGCAAGGCGCCGAATTGCGCGCGGATTTCGCGGAGCCGTTCGACGTGCCGCGGCGCAATGAACAACCGCAACGATGGAAATTGCTGACGCAAGCGCAGAAAAATGCCGGCCAGAATTTCTTCTTCGCCGCGATGGGTGCTGCCGCCGAACAACACCGGGCTCTCCCGATCCGCATGATTGAAATCGGGTCGCTGCGCGCTTTCTTGCGCGTCCAAACCCTGGTCACGCCCATCAGGATCGTATTTGATACTTCCAACCGCTCGAATCCGGTTGCGCGCAACCCCGATCGCAACCCAGCGGCCGACATCATCCGCCTCCTGTGCGCAGACCAGATCCAACAGCCGAAATGTAGGCGCCACAAAAAATCGGAACCGTCGAAATCTCCTCTCCGATCTCGGCGACAAGCGCGCATTCACCAATATTGTTGGAATTCGGCGTTCGTGCGCGAGCGCGACAAGGTTTGGCCAAACTTCAGCTTCCACCAGCAAGATCCGCGTCGGCCTGATCACCGAAAACGCGCGTCGCATGATCGGCCAGTAATCGAGAGGCGTGTACATGACGTCGATCCAGGGCGGCGCGTTCTTGGTTGCCAGTGCGAAACCAGTTGTAGTCGTCGTGGTCAGAACGCAGCGCAAATCCGGTTCGAGCGCGCGCAATGCATGGGCCAGTTTCAACGCGATATTTACCTCCCCAACGCTTACCGCATGCAGCCATGTCGATTCTCGCTTCGACAGACGAACGCGTAGTTCACCATCGTAAATTCCCAGGCGTTGTCCGAACTTTTCGCGGTAACCGCCGCGACGAATCATCTTCACCAAATAGCCCGGTAAAAAGAACAACAGTCCGATTGGCCAAAACAAATTGTAAATGAAACGAATCACGACATTTTCAAAATTTTAAAGCGACGCGAGGACGCGTGCGCACTCCCAAAGCTTCGCGAAACGGGATTCACGTTCTCAACAATTTCGCACGCAGTGCTTTGGAGTGTGGTGAGTCCTCGCACCGCTTTGGGACAGAAACAAGACTTCAGTTGCCCCGTATATTTTCTGGCGAAGCAAACGCCAGTGTTTCATTTCGGGAAGAGCTTCTGTCGGCTGTTTCTCCAAAACGAAAATCCCATCTGCGTCCATCAGTTGAGGCAACGCTTCGTTTGCTAGCAGTTTTTCGGTAAAGCGTTCACCGGCCTCTGTTTTTTCGTACGGCGGATCCGCAAAGATGACGTCAAACATTTCAGCGCCTGAAGCGTGCCGGAGGAAATCGAAGACATCCTGCTGTCGAACTCGTCCTTTCAACTTGGTCCTGGCGAGATTGCTCTCGATGATCTGCGCCGATTGTCGATCTCCCTCAACAAAAACACCAGAAGACGCGCCGCGGCTGAGTGCTTCAATTCCGAGTGCGCCGCTGCCCGCGAAAAGATCGAGCACGCGCGCCCCCGGCATGGCGTCGCCCAGACTGGAAAAGATAGCAGCTTTGACACGGTCCATCGTCGGTCGCACACCCCGTTTCGGAACTGCCAGGCGGATTCCGCCGGCGCTGCCGGCGATCACTCTCATGGCGACGCGGCTGGCGTTGGCGTTGCGCTAGCCTCAGGCAGCGCCTCCTGCGGCGAAGCAGAAGTTGATGGCCCGGCAGGCATCGCCCTGGCCGCTTCGCCAGGCTCAGCAGTTGCGGGCGCGGCTTCTTCCATCTGTTTCTTTTTCTTTTTTGCTCGCTCCTTTTTTCCGCCGCCAAAGAAGCTGTTTATCATACTGCTAAGATCGCGGCCGACCAGTCTGTCCATTAAGTTCGTGCTCGGCCGATCGATGGTCCCGCCAACCCGAAAGTCGATCGCAGAATAGCCCGGTTCGTTGATCGGTTGAAAATTCTGGCGAATCGCTTTGAAAAGCTGGCCACGAATTTTTTCGTTGATCGCGAGCTGCGAATCGAGTTTCAGCCTGCCGTTAAACGCAACTGTTCCCGACGCTGTGAGACGAATATTCGGAGAGCGCAAAATCAATTCGTCGATTGTGACCAGGCCCGGACGCACATGATATTTTGCCTCCGCTTGCTCGAGATGAAGCTCTCTCAGTTCTTCAATCTGAAGAAGCTCCCCCAGTAGCACCAGCAGGCTGTATTGCTGGACCCGCCCGTCGCGCAGGGAAATCTCGCCCTTTCCAACGAACGCCTCCGGATCGGCCGTTTTGCCGGAAGCCTGGAAATTGCCCTCCAATTTGCCCTGCACGATTCCCTTGGGTCCGCCTGCGTTTGCGATAATCTGATCGGCCAGCACATTGCGAAACTTTACGCTCGTGGTAAACGGAGAATCCTCCGCTTCCGGTTGCATCGCAAAATAGCCGTTGATCTCACCGTTGCCGGCGCGCGCGGAAATCTTGGAAAGCTCCAGCACGTCCGGCTCGTAACGCAGTGGGGAGCGCAGCTGCTCCAGAAAAAAACGGTCCTGCAGGGAAATTCTCGCCACCTTCGTATCGCCGTGAAGCGCCAGGGCGCTGCGGATGCTGGTGCGAAAGTCTACTCCATTAAAACTCGCAAGCAGCCTGCCGGCGTGATCGAGAAAACTGAAATTGCCATTCTTAATACTGACGCGTCGAACCTCCGGAGGCACCGCCAGTCTCGGTTCCTGCATCGGAGATGGCTTGTTGACTATTGCCTGAGCCGGAGAAGGAAGATTCGCCGGAGAAATGGCAACGACAGGAGCGGTCTGTGGCTGCGAGGTTGGAGCGGGTTCGCTTTCTACTTCCGGCTGGGACACAGTTGGAGGTGCCGTCTTTTTCCTGTGTGAACCGGGTAATTTCCATTTTCCCCCGGCATCTTGAGGCCAAACTACGTTTGGATTGATGAGCGCGACTTCTTTGATCACCAGGCGCCGGGAAAAAAGAGAGAGGAAACGAACGCGCAGTCGAAATGTTTTTGCTTCGAGGAAATGCCTTGGA
>JAALOD010000105.1:0-7706 GCA_013372845.1 Candidatus Udaeobacter sp. | reverse complement strand
AAAGCCCTCTGCTACTTTTCCTTGTGACCGACACGATTGTCATTCTCAATCCAACGGCGGGCAGCCCTGAACACGTTCGGAGTTGGCAGGAGCGCACCGAATCACTCGCCGGCGACTGCCCGGTCCGCGTTACATCGCATTCCGGCGAAGCGGAGGCGCTGGCGCGGCGTGCAGTCGAGGAGGGATTTACGCGCATCGTCGCTGCAGGCGGCGACGGAACAGTCAGCCAGGTAGCCAATGGAATCGCCGGCAGCAATGCCACATTGGGCGTGCTCCCAATGGGCAGTGTCAATGTTTTCGCGATGGAGCTTGGCTTGCCCTCGCACAATCTCCAGCGCTGCTGGGAAATCATCGAAGACACAAATGTTCGTCTGGTGGATATGCCGAGCGCAAATGAGAAATATTTTGTGCAGCTTGCCGGGGTGGGATTGGACGCGCAAGTGGTAAAAGAGACCAGCCTCGCGTTCAAACGCAGTTTCGGTCCGCTGAGCTATCTCATCTCCGCAGCGCACATCGCGGCACGGCAACCGCCAAAGCTGTTCATCGAATCGGAGCATACTTCCGTGGAAGAAGGATCGTTTGTTCTCATTGGAAATGGCCGCCTTTACGGAGGGCCCTTCCCGTTTTTTAAACACGCTATCATTGATGATGGTTTGTTTGACGTCGTCGTCTTCAAACGCCTCGGCTATCTCGAAATCATCAAATATCTCCAGGACGTTGTGTTCAGCTCCGACATTAAGGTTCCGGAAATCGAATATTTTCAAACGCGGCAGCTGCGCATAACGAGCGAACAGGACGTGCCCCTGGAGCTTGATGGCGAGCTTGCGGGCAATTGCCCGGTTGATTTCCGAATTCGGAAGAGAGCCCTTCGCGTTTTGGCCCCCTCGCCCTGAGCCTGATCGGAGAGCCGCCCTAACCGGCTGGCCTTCGCTGAAATCCGCGTGATGTTCTGCACGATGGCTCGTGGTGATCGTTGGATTCGCGAAAAAGCGGCCGCTTCAATTAACCCGGCGCAGGTCGAGACTGTCCTGATTCATCTTGAGGAACATTGGCCCGAAACAGCCCAGCCACTTGTCGATGTCGTCGAACAATTTCCGCTGGGCGAAGCTGCCCTGCTTCATCTTCTCGCTGTCTCCAGTATTTGCGCCGCGCGCCTCACGCACGACCCGGACAGTCTTCTGTGGCTGTGCCAGCCGCAAATCTGCGGCGCGCCTCGCGGGTATGCGGAAATGCTGGGCTACCTGCAGAGATCGGCAGGCAACTCGATCGCAGACCAGGGTTTTTCTGCTCTTCGTTTTTGGAAGGGCCGTGAGATGACGCGCATCGCCCTTCGCGAGCTTGCAAACGTGGCGTCACTGGAGGAAACCACCGGCGAGCTTTCGCAGGTGGCGGAGATTTGTATCCGCAATGTGTTCGAACATTGGAACACGGAATTGCGGCAACAATATGGTTCGCCCAAGGCGGAATTCGCCATTCTTGCACTGGGCAAGCTCGGCGGCGGAGAGCTGAATCACAGCTCCGACGTCGATCTTCTTTTTCTCTACAGTGAGGAAGGCCAGCTCACGGCGCACGTTTCCTATCACGAATTCTTTAACCGGCTGGGAAAAAGAATCCTCGAAACATTTTCCACCAGGCATCCGGCTGGCTCGCTTTTCCGCGTCGATCTGCGTCTGCGACCGGAAGGCTCGGCAGGACCATTGGCCCGCTCGCTCGAGAGCATGGAAAATTATTATGCGGGGTTCGGCGAAACCTGGGAACGTCTTGCGCTGATCAAGGCGCGCGGAATCGGCGGCAGCCGCGAGCTGGCTTACGAATTCCTGCGGCAACATCAGCCGTTTATTTATCCCAGTAGCGCATCGCCCGATTTGCTGGATGAAATCGCCGGTATCAAGCGGCGCATCGAGCGCGACATCGTCGGCGCGGACAAGCTCGAACGCGACGTGAAACTCGGCCGCGGCGGCATTCGCGAGATCGAATTCATCGTGCAGACCTTGCAGCTTATCCACGGAGCGCGGCATCCGTTCTTGCAGGAATCAAGTATGCTCAAGGCGCTGCGAGCGCTTCGTCAATTGGATCTTCTTCCGCGCGAGGATGTGCTGACTTGCGACAACACTTACCAGTTCCTCCGCCGTGTGGAGCATCGTTTGCAGATAGAAGCCGAACAGCAAACGCACATTGTTCCTCGAGACCTGGAAGCTTTGCGAAGTCTCGCACTGAGTCTCCGGTTTTCATCCAGTGAAGATTTCACTGCGGCGCTGCAAGAAAGGATGCGCGCAGTGCGTCCGATTTTTGAACGGATCGTTTCAGGAACGTCAACGGCTCCGCCCGGAGTGTCCAAGCCGGACGATCCCGAAATTTTCAGCGACCAGAAACGAGCTGCCAAGGCGCTATCCGATCTCGCACAGGGCGCCGGAAGTTTCCATATCGCGCCACGAACACGGCAGATCTTTCGCAAGCTGCGTCCGGCCTTACTAGAATGGCTTTCTAAGACCGCAGACCCGGATACGACGCTCAATCAATTCGTTCGCCTCGTGGAGGGTTACGGTTTGCGGAGTTTGTTCTTTGAGCTTCTGGTCGCAAATCCTCGATTACTGGAGCTGGTGGTGAAGACCTTTGATGCCAGTCACTTTGCGAGCGAGCTTTTGATTCGTCGTCCGCAGCTTCTGGAAGACATCACCCGGGACCCAACGTTTGGCGAACCCCGGTCGGTAGCGGAAAATTTAAGGCGGCTCGATTCGTTAGGTGCAGATGCAAACAATCTGGACCCCATACGCACCTACCGGCAGAGGCAACTGCTGCGCATCATCCTGCGCGACGTGCTGGGACTTATCCAGCCAGCGGCAACTTTTGCCGAGCTTTCGGACGTCGCGGAAGCGTGTCTGATTGTTGTCGCCAAGCTCCTGGCAAGTGAGCAACTAACCGTCATCGCGCTCGGAAAATTTGGGGGACGCGAGATCAGTTACGGCGCAGACCTGGACGTTTTGTTCGTAGGCGAGGACGTTCGCGCCGCGCAGAATCTGATGATCGCCATGGCGCAGCCAACTGCCGAGGGAAATATCTGGGCGCTGGATGCGAGGCTGCGTCCTGAAGGCGAAAAAGGCCCGGTTGTCTGCTCCCTTGAAACTTACGAATCGTACTATGCGAGCCGGGCGCAGCTTTGGGAATTGCAGGCTCTGACTCGCGCACGCAGCATTAGCGGACCGTGGCAACACGAATTCATGGAGATTGCAAAACGCGCATGGCGTCGCGCAGGCCAGGATGCCGGCCTTTTCATAAAAATCGATGACATGCTCCAGCGCATTCGCCGCGACCGCGGACGCGGATCGGATTTTCTCGATTTAAAGACCGGAGCTGGCGGCATCATAGAAGCGGAGTTTCTCGTTCAAGCGTTGCAGATGCGCGGAAATATCTGGGAACAGAACTGGGAGCGCGCCGTCGATCGATTGCACGAGCACGGGCGTCTGGACAAGTCGGACGTTGCGAAGCTCAAAGACGCTTATGCGTTCCTGCGCCGCTGCGAACTGGTGTTGCGTCGATATGACAACAGAAGCATTTCAACGCTTCCGAGCGATCCAGACGAACAACGAAAGTTTGCCATCCGTCTTGCCTACCAGGAATTCGACGCTTTCCGTCGCGATTATCTCGATGCTCGCGAGGCGATTCACGCACTCTACCAACAGCACATTACGCCGGCTTAACCGCGGTAACGATTAACGTTCTCCCAAGCAGCATGCCCGGTGAATTCATCGCTCGGACAGCCCACGCATTCCGCTCGTCGAGGGTGCCGTAGGTGCTTTTATCGCGGTGATAAACGATCCAGTTTGTGGCGCGGAGAGGAACGATCAGGAACGGAAATGCCAGAAGAGAGCGGCGCTGGTATTTATCCACTGTCAGTTTCAAATCGCGGAAACCAACGCTGAGAAGGGCGTGCGAAAGATAGAACCAACTCACCGGATTGATGTGGCCGCGCGTGGTGTGAATATCGGATTCGTCAGCCGCCAAAGGACCAAACAAATTGTAAAAACCGGACGACAGATAGCGCAGACGGGAGCGCAGATTTAAAATGTTTGGAGTCGAAAATACCGCGACACCCCCTGGTTGGAGAACACGATAAATTTCCCGGATGACCTCTCGATAGTTTTCCAGGTGCTCAATCGTCTCGATGCATGTAACCAGCGCGAAACGATTATCGCTGTACGGAAGCGATTGGCGATTCAGGTCGACCGTGTCGATCCTTTCACCGGGACCGGAGAGCAACTTGTCCGTGTAATCGCAGCCAAACGAACGAAAGGGATAACGCGCTCGAACCAGTCGTAACAATTCCCCCGTCCCGCTGCCGACATCGAGATGGTCTCCGCTCGATGGCATGGCAGGTGCGGCTGCGATCGCGCGCAGGACACCTTGATGAATCCGCGAAGTGCTTAGCTCGGAACTCTCGCGCCGCTGCTTTCTCCCAAGGATTTTTCGGTAAAAAATCTTGGAGAGCCTTCGAGTGCGCACAGCGAATTGTGGACCGTGTCCGATCGCGTTAAGACCGGCAATCGCCTGTGGACCGATCAGCCCGGGATGCCCTTGAGCATCTCAGCGTTGGTCGGGAATTTTTTCACGAACATCAACAGTCGCTGAATTGCTTCCTCTGGTTTGTGTCCGGCCAGTCCGCGCCGAATGAGATTGATTTTCTCCAGTTCCCACGGTTGCAAGAGCAACTCTTCGCGCCGTGTGCCAGAGAGAAAAATATCCACCGCCGGATAGATCCGCTGGTCGCTGATTTTCCGGTCGAGCACCATTTCCATGTTTCCGGTGCCTTTGAATTCCTGAAAGATCAGTTCGTCCATGCGGCTGCCGGTTTCGATCAGTGCCGTAGCGACAATCGTCAGAGAACCCGCTTCCTCCGTATTACGCGCGGCTGCAAAAATCTTCCGGGGAATTTCCATGGCGCGCGCGTCGATGCCGCCGCTCATGGTACGGCCCCCGCCGCCCATTGCATTGTTGAACGCGCGAGCAGTCCGCGTGATGGAGTCGAGCAGGATAAATACATGTTTTCCTGCTTCGACGAGGCGTTTCGCGCGTTCGATCGCCAATTGCGAAATGCGCGTGTGACTTTTGATGTCGGCGTCATTCGAGCTGGCCATCAGTTCTGCCGTTGGATGCGAACGACGAAAGTCGGTCACCTCTTCCGGGCGCTCATCGACAAGCAGAATGATCAGAATGACCTCCGGATGATTTTTGGCCACTGCCTCGGCGATATGATGCAGCAGGGTGGTCTTGCCGGTGCGCGGCGGGGCGACAATCAAACCGCGCTGCCCCATTCCAAGCGGCGTCATCAAATCCATGATCCGAGTCGTGTAACGGTCCGGCACCGTTTCGAGCTTGATTCGTTTGTTCGGATTGATCGTGGTCAACTCTTCAAACGGTGTCAGACCCTGATATTTCGGGGGCTCTTCACCATTGATCTTGAGCAGCTTCACCAATTGCGGGCCGCGGCTCCCGCGCCGGGTTTCACCGTAAATCCACATGCCATCGCGCAAGCCGAAACGGCGCACAATCTCGGGAGTTACAAAAATATCCTGCGGCGTTTGCACGAAGTTACGCTTCGCATCGCGCAGGAATCCAAAACCCTTGCCCGAGATTTCGATGATGCCTTCGCCGAATTCCGGTTCGGCCTGAACTTGTTCGCCCCCTTCGGCACCGGCCTCCGCCCCCTCGCGCCCACCAGAGGCGGGCCGGTCAAGGGTCTCGACCTCAGTAACCGCGCCGGCAGAATCGGCATTAATTGACGAAGAATTTGGCGACTCCTCCGAGTCATCGCGCCTGAACCGATCGTCCCGGCCCCGGTAACGTTTTCGCGGGAAACGGCGGCGGGGGCGATGATGCCGTTGCTCCGGCGAGGCGGACTCAGTGGGCACAGGTTGGTTTTCGTTTTCTTCGTTCATAAGCTAAAATTCTTCGCGGCGCAGCACCGCCTTAACACGTCTCCTGGAAGCAATAGTTTTCAGGCCGGCAATCTGGCCAGCAATTCGTCGGGAATTTCTAGATTTGAATAGACGTTTTGCACGTCGTCGTCGTCCTCAAGCGCATCACATAAGCGGAGCACCTGACGTACCGCGGCTTCGTCGGGCACCGCAACAGTCGTATCGGGAATGAATGTAAACTTTTGCCCATCGGTGGTTACGCCCGCATTTTTGAGAGCTTCAGCTACCGCGTATAGCTGATCGTGGGAAGTGATAATAACATACTGATCGTCATCAGTTGTCAACTCTTCCGCGCCAGCCTCCAGGGCAATCTCAAGTAACCGATCCTCGTCGATGCTCGACCGCGGAACGGTGATTTGTCCTTTCCTGTGGAACATATACGAAACGCTTCCGGTCGAGGCGAGATTGCCATTATGCTGGCTGAAAATGCTCCGAATCTCCGCTCCGGTGCGGTTCTTATTGTCGGTCGCCGTTTCGACGATGACCGCCACGCCGCCCGGCGCGTAACCTTCGTAAACGATCTCGTCGAATTGCTGTCCATCCTTGCCCTCACCGGTGCCGCGCTTAATCGCGCGCTCAATGTTATCGTTTGGCATGCTCTGCGTGCGCGCAGCCTGGATCGCGCTGCGTAGACGCGGATTGCCATTCGGATCGCCCCCGCCGCGCTTTGCCGCGATGGTGATCTCCTTTGATAATTTGCTGAAGATCTTGCCGCGTTTCGCGTCGATCGCGCCTTTAAAACGCTTGACCTTCGACCACTTACTATGTCCCGCCATGGATGGGGATGTTATGCAACTGCTGATTGAACGTGCGAATTTCCGAACAACACCTCGCCGACAGAATGGCTGGCAAGGAAAGGAACTAACGCGCACTATTCAATCGCAACAAGAACCGTTTGTCAATTACGCTGCGTAGCTTTTGTCACCTAGCCAAGCGGTCCCGTCCTATCGGATGCTGCGAAAGGGGACTTAACGAATGCCGGTATCGATATCCATATCTACGTGCGCGGTCTGACTCGAAACGACCGTGAATGGTTGCGGTTTCGCCCGGACGTGGCCCTTGGGTCGGCGCCCTTGAACATCTAAGATGTAATCGCCAGGTGGCAGTGCAATCCGATACTTTCCATTTTCGTCCGCCGTTACGCGTGCGATTTCTTTTTTTCCGTCCCGGCTCAAGATGATCAGCGGATATTCGGCGTAATTCCCATCGCTGAACTTTGGCGGGTTTCCCTCGGCAAGCTCTACATCTTTAGACGCAAGGATCCTCAAACGTCCTTCGAGGAACCCCGGCGCAGCATCATCCGATGCCAAACAGCCGATCGAAAGCAAAAAAAGGCACGCCGAAATCAGGAATTTGAAACGCATTCCGTACAAAAAATGGGCGGGATAGATTCTCACTATCCCGCCCAAGCTACAAACCAAACGTTACGGCAGTGTCAGCTTCCAAGCACTGCGACCGTGCGTAGCCGCATATAGGACTCGCGCGCTGGGCACGATCGTTAGACCCGCGACCTCAACCATGGGAAGGCCTGTGCCGGCCGTTGCCCAACTGGTTGAGCCGTTTGCCAGCAACATTACTCCGAAGTCGTTCGAGACGTAGAGATCGCCGTTTGAGTCACGAGCGATGCCAGTCGCCGGGAAGTCTGGGAAAGCAGTCCCGCCTGGATTATCAAGGGACGTCCACGTTGCATCAGGCGTTGCTGGATTGTAGGTCACTTCGAACACGTGGCCAGGT
>JAALOD010000104.1 GCA_013372845.1 Candidatus Udaeobacter sp. | reverse complement strand
GCCTTTGCATAAAGCTACGGCGAGGCAAGCGACTTCGCTCGAGATGACAACAGTTGGACGCGCGTTTTCTGCCCGTGGCGCGAAATAGGTTTGTATGGCGCGCGCAATCTGGAAAGGCAGCATCAGCTTCGGGCTGGTTAACATTCCTATCGCTCTGTATCCCGCCACAAGACGCGAGGAACTGAAGTTTCGATTACTGCGCAAAAGCGATTTGAGTCCGGTAAATTACAAGCGTGTTGCCGAAAAGGACGGCAAGGAAGTTTCATGGGACCAGATCGTGAAAGGTTACGAATACGAGAAAGGGAAATACGTCGTGCTTAAGGATGAAGATTTTGAGCGCGTCGATCTGGAAGCCACACAGACGGTCGATATCCAGGACTTCGTTGATCAGGAAGAGATCGATCCAATGTTTTTCTACAAGCCTTACTATTTGGAACCTCAAAAGGGGGGCGACAAAGCTTATGCGCTCCTGCGCGATGCGCTAAAGGACAGCGGCAAGGTTGGTATCGCCAAGGTGGTCATCAAAACGCGCCAATATCTCGCCGGTGTAAAACCGGAAGATGGCGCGCTCGTTCTCGAGTTAATGCATTTCGCCGATGAACTCGCGGATCCAGGGAAACTGCATGTCCCGAAAAAGACCGAGGTCGGCAAACGCGAGATGAACATGGCCAAATCACTGATCGACAGCATGAGCTCGAAATGGAATCCGGAAAAGTACAAAGACGATTATCGCGAAGCGCTGATGGAAGTAATCGAAGAGAAAGTGGAAGCCGGCGGGAAAGAAATCGAAGAGAAACCGAAGAAAGCGCCCAAGCCGACCAAGGTAATTGATCTGGTTTCCGTGTTGCAGAAGAGCTTGGAACAAACCGGTGCGAAGAAAAAAGCGCCGGCCAAATCGCGCAAGAAACAGAAGCAACCTGCAAAGAAAGCAGCGTAGCTGTAGCCACCGGCCTGTGGCCGGTTCTTCTGAACGCAAACCCTAGGCAAACGGCCCACAAGGCCGTGGCTACATGATCGCCTGGAAGCTTGACAGACAAGATCGACATCGTTCAGCCTGAACGGCTATGAATTCTCTCAATCGATTTGCGGACCCGGTTTATTGCATTGCGCGACTCATCATCGGCCTAATGTTTGCCTGTCACGGGGGACAAAAAATTCTCGGTTTCCCACCTTCCGCGCACCCTGGTGCGCTCGACACGCTGGGATTGATCGGTGCAATCATCGAGCTCGCAGGCGGATTCCTAATCGCGTTTGGATTTCTCACACGCATCGCTGCCTTTTTTGCTGCAGGCGAAATGGCCGTCGCCTATTTCATGGTCCACGCAAAAATGCACTATTTCCCGATCATCAACAAAGGCGAACTAGCCATCGTTTACTGTTGGTTTTTTCTCTTTGTCCTATTTTACGGTCCAGGACGCTGGAGCATCGATGCCTTGATCAAAGGCAAGGCAGGGACATCGGTCGCGGCGTCACCGTAACAGAGCGATCTTGTCATTCCGAGCGAAGTCGAGGAATCTCTTGCATATGAAAGCCGTTGTTTTCACACTGGCGTTTGTACTTGTCGCGCAGTCACTGCCCGGTCAGGAGTACAAAGATTTCGGCAAGGACCGCCTGAACAATTCGCCACGCCACGGCGAATGGGTCGATATCAAGTCAGGCGACCGTACGATTAAAGCCTTCGTCGTTTATCCCGAACGTAAAGATAAAGCCCCTGCCGTGCTGGTCATTCAGGAAATTTTTGGCCTGACTGATTGGCTGCGCAGCATGTGCGATGAGCTAGCAGAAAATGGAGTCATCGCGATTGCGCCCGATTTTCTCAATGGTCAAAAGTTTGAAGACGCCGATAGCGCGAGCAAAGCGGTCTCGGCCGTGACGCAAGATCAGATCAAAGCGGTCCTTGACGCGACGGCCGATTACGCGCTCAAAATTCCGGCGTGCAATGGCACGCTTGCGGTTTGCGGATTTTGTCGGGGCGGGGGATGGGCGTTTGCGTACGCGAATGAAAATCCAAAACTAAAAGCGGCTTATTCGTTTTACGGTACCGCGCCCGATGAAGCTTCCAAAGTCGCGAATATCGCGTGTCCAGTTTACGGCTTTTACGGCGAGAACGATGAGCGAGTGAACGCAACCATCCCCAAGGCCGAAGAGCTGATGAAAGCCGCCGGCAAAAAATACGAACCGGTGATTTATAAAGGCGCCGGTCACGGTTTCATGCGATCCGGCGAACCATCCAACCCCGCAGTTCGCGAAGGTGATAAAAAAGCGCGCGACGAAGCCTGGGCGCGCTGGAAAACGTTGCTCAAGCAACTGCCATAAGTCGGTGGTAGGATCCTCTGCGGGCTATCACTAGAAATTCGTCAGACGTGTGCCGACAAAATTTGTGGCGTGCCGCGATCCTCGTCGCGTTCGCGGCTACATTGGTTCCGGTCTATGAAAATCCTTAAGTTTGGTGGTTCTTCGCTTGCCACAACCGATTGCATCCGGGGTGTCGCCAGGATCGTTCTTGAGGAAGCGCGGCGGGGACCGGTCATCGTAGTGCTTTCCGCTTTTCAGGGCGTGACAAACCAGCTTCTCGATTGTGCGCGGCTGGCGGAAAAGAACGATCGGCGCTACGACGCGGCGTGGAAAAAAATCGCCAGCCGCCACCACTCGGCGGTCGACAGTCTGCTCGATCGACGTCGAGCTATCCGAATCCGATCGCAAGTCGATACACTTCTCGGCGATTTGCATGACGCGCTTCACGGCGTCCAGCTCTTAGGTCACAGTCCACCACGTGCGCTCGATCTAATCGCGAGTTTCGGCGAACGACTGTGCGCGCTAATCGTGGCGGCACATCTTGCCCGGGTTCATCCCGCCCGGTTTGTTGACGCGCGACAACTCGTGGTTACGGACAACCAGTTCACGAACGCGAACGTGATTTTTAGCAAAACGAATCGCGCGGCGCGACGATACTTTACAGACCTGTTCCAACTTCGCCGCCGCCGGCCGATACCTGTCGTGACCGGATTTATTGGATCGACCAGCGACGGCCAAACTACAACAATCGGCCGCAATGGATCCGATTACACGGCCGCCATTCTAGGTGCCGCTCTTGGGGCGTCCGTGATTGAGATCTGGACGGATGTCGACGGCGTCTTGAGCGCCGATCCGAAGGCGGTCGCCCCTGCGTTTGTTTTGCCGCGGATCACATACGAAGAAGCGATGGAGCTATCGTATTTCGGCGCGAAGGTGCTTCACCCCGCCGCGATTGCTCCGGCCGTAGCCAGGCGAATTCCGCTTCTGATCAAGAATACGTTCCATCCAGAGGCGCCGGGTACGTTGATTTCGGGTGATCGCAGCGATGGCGATCAACTTGCGAAGGGGATCAGCTCAATCGCGGGACTGACGCTCCTCACCATTCGGGGCCTGAGCATGGTTGGAGTTCCCGGAATCGCCGAGCGATTATTTCGTGCGCTGGCATCTCGCGGCGTCAACGTCATCCTCATCTCCCAAGCCTCATCCGAGCACACGATTTGTTTCGCCGTCCGCGAGGCCGACACGGCTTTAGCGATTGCGGCCGTGCGTCACGAATTTCGTTTCGAATTCCAGAACCATTTGACATCGCTCGATGAAAAACCAAATCAAGCGATCGTCGCGGTCGTCGGCGATGAGATGAAAGGGCACCCCGGTGTCTCTGGCAAAGTGTTCGGAGCGCTTGGCCGACATAACATTAATATCAGCGCGATTGCGCAGGGCGCGTCAGAGCGCAACATCTCTTGCGTCATCGACGTGGCGCAGCAAGCGCGTGCCCTGAATATCATCCATCAGGCGTTCTTCGAAGTCCGCAAACGCCTCGCGCTTGTGGTGATCGGCGTCGGAAATATCGGTGGAACGCTACTGCGACAAATGCACGAGCAGCGCGCGTATCTGCTTGCCCGTGGATTCGATGTCACGGTGGTTGGCGTGGCCAATAGCAAGTGGTTTGCGCTCGAGGGTAACGGCATCAATCTCGCACGCTGGCGCGAGAGATTATCCGCTTCGCGAAGACGGATGGATCCGCAGGTCCTGGCAAGGGAAATCGCAAAACTTGAGTTGACCGACGCAGCGGTAGTTGATTGCACGGCCGCCGATTCAATCGTGAAGGCCTATCCCGAGTTTGTCAGAGCGAATCTGCACATCATCACGCCGAACAAGCGCGCGAACGTGTTGCCGTGGCGACAATACGCGGCCCTCATGGAGCTTTTGCGAAAGCGGCAGAAGTACTTTCTAGATGAAGCCAACGTTGGCGCGGGACTGCCTATCATGTCGACGCTGCGCGACCTGATCGCCAGCGGAGACGTGATCAGGAAGGTGGAAGGCATTTTCTCGGGCACGCTGAGCTATCTGTTCAATAGTTTTGATGGGAGCATGCCATTTAGCGCTCTCGTGCGAACAGCTTACCAGACCGGGCTAACCGAGCCGGATCCGCGCGATGATCTGTCCGGTCAGGACGTCGCTAGAAAGTTGCTTATTCTCGCGCGTCAAAGTGGATTGAAATTGGAAATCGCGGACGTCCATGTTGAGAGCCTGGTTCCTCGAAGTTTGGCGCTGAAGCCATTCTCGCACCGATTTTTCAGCTCATTGGCTAAGCACGATTGCGAAATGGAAGAACGATTGAAGCGCGCGCAATCGCGCCGCGCAGTGCTGCGATACGTCGGCACGCTAGAAGGCGGTCGCGCCCGCGCCGGAATCAGAGAGTTCCCGCACGATCATCCAATCGCCGCTACCAAGGGCAGCGACAACATCATCGCATTTACGACGAAGCGTTATTCGCGTACCCCCCTCGTTGTTCAGGGGCCGGGGGCGGGCGCGGATGTTACGGCGATGGGCGTTTTCTCCGATATCCTCAAGTTGCTCAATTACCTGCCGCACTAGGATCCGGAACTATTTCCTTACGCCTTCCAATTCATCCACGAGCGGGCCCGCATCATAAACCTTGCGCAGCGCTTCGGTGATGGCAGCGGAATCAACGGAGACAGCGCGTGATTGTGTGTCGGTGTAAATGCAGTCGAGGACTAACGACTGAATGTTGCCGTCGAAAATAATGCCCACGAATTCGTTTGCCTTATTTACAACAGGGCTGCCACTGTTACCGCCGATGATGTCAGGGTCGGACACGAAATTAAAATGCGTCGCCAGATTCAAGCTGGCTTTCTTGTCGATCCAACGCTTCGGCAAATCGAACGGCGGCCTGTTGTCGTGCTCGGCGGAACGTTGATATAAACCAGCGAAATCGGTAAAGGCGGGAATTTGTTTCCCGTCCTGTTCGTAGCCGCGCACTGTTCCGTAGGAAAGGCGAAGCGTGAAAGTTGCATCCGGATAACTGCCCGTCCCCTCGGTGGCAAATCGCGCTTTGGCGATTTCTGAATAGGCCTGTTTTTTGATCTCATCTTGCGTGTCGTAGATTTTCTTCGCTTCTCTCGCCGGGCCGTCCACGAGCCGCGCGAGATCGATCATTGGATCACGCGCTGCTTGCAACGCGGCGGCATCCCTTCCGTAAAGATCTTTGCGCACAGCGACATCTTTCAGTTTGGTCCCAGAGACTAGCTCGACGGCGCGATCGTGCGGCGATTTTCCAGCGAGCACCTTCTTTACGAGCGGATCGTCGGCACCAAATTGGGAAGCGAAATCGGTCAACGAATCCGTTAGGCGCAATATTTCATAGTCGTCGTAAATAGGTTCGGTCGAAAAAAGTTCCAGCTCCAGTGAATCGCGTGCGCTGTCGCGAAACTGGGGAATCCGTTCGCCATTCGGTTTGGCTCGTTCGTCCAGCGCGCGAACCAGCAGGCGCGCGTATTTGAAAAGATTTCCGAACAACGCGCGCGGGCCGCGGTAACCGACCGGGCTCGGTCGTTCCTGTTCAAGATAGTTGTATAGCGGCGCGTTTTTGGCGATTTCGGCCTGGGCACGTTTGATTCGATCGTATGCAGCGATTGTCGATCTCAACTTGGAATCGTGCGCGATTGCGTCACGCAGTTTTTGTTCGCGCGCCTGAAGGGCCGACCAGATTTGCGGATCAAGCAGGCCGGCAAGATAACCGCTATAACGTTTCCGATTGTTTTGGTCGCCGAAAAGATCGTCGCGTGCCTTTCTTGCGTTCTCAAACGACCGAGCACCATAAGCCAACCCCAGCACTTCGCGCCGGTTAAACATGCGCAGCAGATACGGAAGAAAACGATCTCGCATGTCGGCCAATTCATCGACGGTGAGTTGCCGGTCGGTTTTGCCCGGGCTTCCGCTCACGAAGATCAGCTCGCGATCGCTCGGCCCACGTGAATTCCATTTAAGGTAATGATCGATCTTCGCCGGTTGTCCATTTTCATAAACGCGAAAGATGCAGATATCGAGGTCGTATCGCGGATATTCGAAGTTGTCTGGATCACCACCGTAAAACGCGATCTGTTGCTCGGGCGCGAATACAAGCCGCACATCGTCGTAACGTTTGTAGCGATAGAGATGGTATGCGCCGCCCTGGTAAAGGGTAACCACGTCAGAACGCAGTCCGGTCTTATCCTTGCTCTCTCTCTCGATCGCCGCGAGGACTGAGCTGCGCGCGCTGGAAGCCTGCTCGTTCGTCATTCCCGGTTTCACCGCTCCATCCACGCGCGCTGTCACGTCTTCGATTGACATCAGCACGTTGAGCTCGAGATCGGTCGATTTGATTTCGTCCGCCTGAGTTCTGGCGTAGAAGCCGTCTTTTAAATAATTGTGCTGTGGATCGCTGATCTTTTGCAGGGTGTCGGCGCCGACATGGTGATTTGTTATCACAAGACCATTCGCAGATACGAACGAGCCGCTGCCTCCGGAGTTGAGGCGAACACTCGCTTTTTGCAGATGCTCCAACCACTGCTGCGTCGGCTCGAACTGATACTTCTCTTTGAGCTGCTTGAGCGGTGGCGCATTGAAAAGCCACATTCCTTCATCGGCGGCGGCAGACGCAACGAAGGCAATTATGCACACGACGGCGAGCGGTCTTAGGTTTCGCGGAATTTCGGAAGCGGTGAACATCGCGCAGCATAAAATGCTGATCAGCGCGCGACAACCCTGGTTCTATCACCTGGCGATCAAGCCGCGTCGCGGGTCAGGATTCAATCGATTAAACAGCACGCCTGAAATTTCGGACGGACGGCTCCGTTTGCGCGCCCCGAGGCAACCAAGGGCAGCCAACGCAGCGAGCGATGCAATGAAGAGGACGACGATTGTGATCTCGAAGAAAGTCAACGTCCCGCGCGTGAACACCTTCAAAGCAGCGCCCATTGCTCCTTAAGACAGGGAACCCGATATCGAAGTTACAAAAAAGATCGACAATCTCAGTGTGGCCTCTTTTCTGGAAGATCAATTGCGCGATGGGGTTAGCGGTTCTTGATTCATGACGATGTGGAGGCCCAAGCCGAGAAAGATCCAGCGGCTGGATTTCGTTCTGGCCGGCGCGCAAAAATCCGGCACGACTGCGCTGCATTATTTTCTAAGCAAGCACCCGAACATCACGATGGGTGATCAGCAGGAAATACATTTTTTTGATAACGACGCGTTGTTTGCTTCCGGGGTCGATTACGAGGAATTACACAAACATTATCCGCCCCTTGGTCCCTCAACCATCGCTGGTGATTGCACGCCAAGTTACATTTATCACGAACCGGTCGCGGAAAGGATTTGCAAATACAATCCGAAAACCAAACTGCTGATCCTCCTGCGGAATCCTGTGGACCGGGCCTTTGCTCACTGGAACATGCAACGATTCAGAGGTCGCGAGCCGCTGGATTTTTTCGATGCCGTGCGAGAAGAGAAAGCACGTATCGCCGGCGCGCCGCCTGCTGAAGCGCGTCGTTTTGCTTATGTGGATCGAGGTTTTTACGGGCGGCAACTCGAGCGTCTGTTCAAATTCTTCCTGCGCGACCAAGTCAAGGCGGTGAAGTTTGAGGACTTTAAGGAGAAACAACGTGAAACGCTCACTTCCATCTTTTCGTTTCTCGGTCTCAAACCACTTCGTTCGGTTCGCAGTAAAGATAGAAATATTGTGCCCTACGAGCGGGCGATGAATTGGGAGGAAAGAGTTTTCCTCTACAACCTCTTCGAGGAAGACATCGCAAAGCTCGAGCAGCTGTTGGGCTGGAATTGCGCAAACTGGAAGTTGTAGCGGTGCTTGTGCCAAGCACCGGGCCAAGAACTAGGCGCTTGGCACAAGCGCCTCTACAACAATTTGTCAGCCTTCACGCTCGTCTGCTTGAATCGTGGGCGTTGATTCGGGTCTGCAGCTAACAGTGCTTTCCAACGGAAAATGCGCGCGCCTTGCGACTCAAAGAAAGCGCGCAATTCATCCGTGAAAAATGAGGACCCATCCTGCCGCCGATTAAATTCCAGCAGGAGGCGCCCCTCGGGTTTGAGAAATCGTGTTCGGATATCCTTGATAAAAAATTCCCAATCGGCGGGTGTCCATTCGAGCCATTCTCCGTTCTCCGTGCGCGCGACACGATGAAAACAGACGCGGTGTCCGGTCACGAGATCGAATTTTCTTCCGAGATCGGGCAAGGGCGTTTGCGGTTCGATACGCCCGACCACCCGGCGGACCTTGAAGAAGTCGGTTGTTCCGCGAAAGAACGGCTCCTCGTCTGTATCAAACCCGAGCCCATCGTGACCAAATAACCGGCAGAGATAGAGAAAGTAACCGGCGCCGCAGCCCAGATCGAGAATCTGCAATGGCGGAGAACGATCGAGCCAAAGGTCCTGCGCGCGCTTAACATTTACCCCAATCCAGTATGCAGCGTCTTCGTAAGCATTGATCTTACGCGCATTAGGCCGATAGGGATAACGTTCTCGCAGGTTTTCAAGTTCGATTCGGTCAATCCCAGCCAGAATTCGACGCGAGTTTACCGGATGAATCCGGCGACAAGTATTTTCCCAGAGGCTTTCTGCTGCATCGCGGGAAAAAAGCTTTCGAAATTTGCGTGAGAGTCGCACATCGAAACGATGCCGCTAACTGCTCGATAGACAAGTTTGGCGATGACTCTGCTCAGGTCTCAGGGACTGATATCCAGTTGGATCAGGCCCGTGGAACCTTCATGGGTCATGAATCCGCTAGCCCAGCCGTTGACTGGATAGAAGTATTGCTCATAGCGCCACAGCATTTCTAACTTTGTGCCGGGGGGCTTTTTCCAAACCAACCGATAATACAAATGGCGTTTCCATGACGGGGACTGCCCGGTCATGAAATTGAAATCGAATGGCGTCGGCCAGCTGAGAATGCTCCGGCGAATTTCGATAAAAGCATCGTCACCCGCCGGCGGTACAACAGCAAGATTCTCTGCCTCCGATCGCGCCGGACCGAACGCGAAAACCTTTCCACCGTTTGCCAGTCCAAGCTGATCATTTTTCGTCGTGCCGATGCTCGGAGTCGGGCCTTTCGTGTCGTTTAGACTTAGCCCGAGATCGTTAACGCGAAGAATGCCGCCAGTTCCGCTGCCTTCATACGCGAGCGAATTAATTCGCGCTGAGGTCATTTCAATCGTCCCAAAACGATCGAGGAAAAGTGAAATCTGGCGTCCGCCAAAAATCCAGGTGGCCAGGACGGCAATGATAAAAGCGATGAGAATCGCCAGCGTGATCAGGATTTTGCGCATCTTGGCTTCTTATTGTAGCCACGGCGCGATGCGCCGTTTCGGGCAAAACAAGGCACATTAAACGGCCCACAGGGCCGTGGCTACAGCTATCCCTTCTTCCGCTGAATGTAATCGTTCACTTGTTCTTCCAGAATCTCGAGGGGCAACGCGCCATTCTTGAGCACCGCATCGTGAAACTCGCGCTGATCAAATTTTTCTCCCAGTTCTTTCTGTGCGCGGGCGCGCAATTCTTGAAGCTTTAACATGCCTATTTTGTAGGCGCACGCCTGACCAGGTGCGACGATGTAACGTTCGATTTCAGATTTCACTTCTTTCTCGCCCATGCCGGTTTTCTCGCGCATGTAGGCGATCGCCTGTTCGCGGGTCCAGTGCTTCGCATGAATGCCCGTATCAACAACCAATCGCACCGCGCGGAAAAGTTCGTCACGAAGGCGTCCCAGATCCCCAAACGGATCATTGTCGTACCAGCCGACTTGTTTCGCCAGCCATTCGCAGTAAAGCGCCCAGCCCTCTGCGTACGCCGTGAACGGCAGCACTTTGCGGAATTGTGGCACGCCTTTGAGTTCCTCCGCGGTGGAGAGTTGCCAATGGTGTCCCGGCACGCCCTCGTGATAAGCGAGTGTCGGCATGCTCCATTTGGGCACTTCGTTCATATCGCGCAGATTCGCGAAAAAAATGCCGGGACGGCTGCCATCCATCGCGGGAATGTCGTAATATGCTCCCGGCGCGGTTGCTTCCTTAAACTCCGGGACGCGGTGCACTTCAATCTTCGCGCGTGGCGTAGTGAGAAATAATTCCTTCGATGAACGTTCGGTCGCCTGTTTGATCAACTCCGTGTACCTCGCCAAGGCATCGGCACGACCTTTGTCATCGTTTGGATAAAGAAAGCGCGGATCTTTGGCGAGTTTGTCCATCGCCTCGCCGATCGGCTGACCTGCAAAACCGTTTGCATCGAGAATCGCTCGCATCTCACTCTCGATGCGCGCCACTTCACGCAGACCGAGCTCATGCACCTCATCCGGCTTGAGCGTGGTGGTCGTGTTCTCGTGCAACTTGTAGGCATAAAATGCACCGCCGTCCGGCAATTTCCAGACGCCATCGTCCGTTGTCGTCTTAGGCAAAATTTCATGAAAATAATCGATCAGTTTTTGATATGCCGGGTAGACTTTGTTGGTTATCGCCGATTCCACACGCGCTTGAAACTCGGTGCGATCCGTTTCGCTTAACTTGTCAATCTTGCCAGCGCGGGTTTTGAATGATGTCGCCAAAATATTTTCCGAAGCGGGTTTGCCGATAAACTCGGTCATCTCCTTGAGCACTTCTTCAACTACAAAACGGGGCGGCAAAATCTGTTTTTGTTCGCGGACCTTCAGGCCGTCGAGCGTTTGATCGAACTTCTTCGGCAGCGCATCGAGCCGCATCACGTAATAATCGCAATCCTTCTTGCTGAGGAGCCGGTGGGTATTCGCCATGAATGACGGAAACTGGTTTTGCACTCCAAAGAGCTGATTAACGGGATAATCATGCCACTGCCATTTCTCGCCTTCGGCTTGTACTTGCAAAAACCAATCCAACACGCGCGTGGAAAGCTTTTGCGAAGACGATTGGCGATCGACCGGATACTGGCGAAGCTGGGCCAGATCGCGCTTCCACCTGTCGAATTCACGCTGTTGATGCGCGGGCGATTCGTCGTCGAGCTTTCCATTGTGACCCGTAATGCCGAATTGCTCCACCAGACCGAGCGTGGAGAGTATCTCCGGGTGATCGAAGAGAATTTCGGCGAAGACCTTTTCGTAAAACAGATTCAGGCTCCATGGCCGGAACCAAATTAAATTAATAAGGAAGACCGCAATCGCGATTGCGACGACGGCAATTATTGCGCCGAACCATTTGAAAATTCGCTTAAACATGTGCTCGCGTCAGAGTGGGAATGCCTCCTGTAGCTAGGATGCGCCGGTTGTCCATCTTGGATTCAAAAGTTTATCAAGTGCAAGTAGCACACCCGTCAGCCTAATGTTCAACGCCAGACAATCATTCTGTCATCCCGAACGAAGTGAGGGACCACGCAGTTGGAGTTTCGTACACAAATTAGCGAGTCTGATCCAAGAGTTTGTGTGAGGTTCCTCGCTCCGCTCGGAATGACAGTGGCGCATTTCGGGGATGGCTTCATATGCGAATCTCGATTATAGCCAAGCGTCATGCCTGCCTCATCAGATCACGTTGATAAACCTGAGCCACGGTGGCAGGCGATCCTTGCGTTGCTCGCCATCGGAGGAATTTACCTGGCGCTTCCGCGCAATTTGATCATCGGCCCCATCTGGTTGTTGCCAGCTGTAATTGTCGTTCTGCTTGTGCCAACGGTGGTGAGCCATCGCGTGGGAAGACAGTCATTGAATCGCACTCTCGGAATCATTATTAGCGGAATCACGACGCTGGCGCTGATCGGTTCGGTCATTCTTCTCGTGCGCGCACTGCCAACGCACCGTGAGTCGCCGTCGCAGTTGCTGCGCTCAGGGGGACTGCTCTGGCTGACGAATGTGATGGTGTTCGCGCTCTGGTATTGGCGACTGGACGGCGGCGGGCCGTCCTTACGCCACAAACAAAAGAAATTCGGCAGCACAAGTTTTCTCTTTCCGCAGATGCAAATCCCGCATGATGAGCGTGCCCAATTCGAGTGCGTGCGTTGGCGGCCGCATTTTATCGATTATCTGTTTGTCGCCTTCACGCAAAGCTCCACCTTCGGCCCAACGGATGCGCCACTGCTGGCGCGCTGGGCAAAAGTCTTGGCGATGACCCAGATTTCAATCTCACTCACTATCGTTGTCCTGCTGATCTCGCGTGCGGTGGGCGTTTTGTAAGGCATCGCTGCGCCGGACAATTGGGGAGGTTATTGAAATAATCCGAACACGCTCTTGGGC
>JAALOD010000103.1:5348-12746 GCA_013372845.1 Candidatus Udaeobacter sp. | reverse complement strand
GAGCGGAGGCGTTCCTGCTCAACCCACAGCCGCTGCCGGCGCGTACCGCGCACGAATGGGGGGTCGTTGCCGAAGTTGTGCCGAACGGCAAGGCACTCGGTCGGGCGGAGGAATTAGCCGAGCTGTACCTGAAGGCTCCGGAAGTGACGCGTCGCAACACACGAGTGCACTTCGTCCAACCATTGAAAGAGCGCATTGTGCGGGAAGTCGGCTACGGACTATCGCTCGAGGGATCATCTTCAGCCGACCTTGTGAAGTCTGCCAAATAAGAGGCAACCAAATGAAAGGAATTAAATGAAAACTGGAAAACTAAGTGCAAAAATCGCCGTCATCACCGGGGGCAGCAGCGGTATCGGGCTTGCTACTGCCAAGCGCTTTGTCGAAGAGGGAGCCTACGTCTTCATTACGGGCCGCCGGCAGGCGGAACTGGATAAGGCCGTGGCCGAAATCGGCAGAAATGTGACTGGCGTCCAAGGGGACGTTTCCAATCTCGACGACCTGGACCGCTTGTACAAGGAAGTAGAAACAAAGAAAGGCAAGCTCGATGTGCTATTTGCGAATGCCGGAATTGCGGAGCCGGTACCTACTCCCGACGTTACGCCGGAGCACTACGACAGAACCTTCGACATCAATACACGTGGCGTGTTTTTCGCGGTCCATAAGGCGCTACCACTGATGAAAGACGGCGGATCGATCATCGTGAACGGTTCCGGGGCCTGGCAGAAAGGTATCCCGATGTATGCGGCTTACGCAGCTACTAAAGCGGCTCTGCGCTCGTTTGTGCGCACCTGGACCGCGGAGTTCGCAGGCAAAGGAATCCGCGCGAATGTGATCAGCCCCGGCCCCGTCGAGACACCTATTCTCGAAGGTCAGTTTGGCGAGAACACAGATGCGGTGAAGGAACGGTTCAAGGCGATGGTTCCTATGGGGCGCATCGGGAAGCCTGAGGAGATTGCTTCGGCAGCGGTGTTCCTCGCTTCGGAAGAGAGCAGCTACATTACTGGAATCGATTTGCCGGTCGATGGCGGCCTTGTGGCCGTGTGAGCAATTCTTCTACCGCTGAACCTGAACACGACTTCCGCGCGACGCTATTGCGCCACACGAGTCGGATGCCGAATGGCCGGCACAAGCAACCGAGGAGCTCCTTAACAGATGATTTTATGAGAAGCTCGAACACAACTTCAAAGATCGGTGCAGTTTTCTACATTATCTGGGCCTGCTTGCATCTTCTGGCCACATATTCGGTGTACGTGCTTGGTCGGTCATTGGATTCGTCAATGGTGCAAGGACGAGTATTCCAAGATGCATGGAACCTCCTGTTCTTCTCGATAGATTACGCGATGTCGAATCGATCGAGATTCATCACCTTGTTCCAGGCCGCGACAAAGTCGTTAACAAACTTCTTCTCCGCATCGGAACTGGCGTAGACTTCAGCCAGTGCGCGGAGTTGCGAGTTTGAGCCGAAAACGAGGTCGACGCGCGAGCCGGTCCACCTTAGTTCGCCCGTTTTTCGATCGCGGCCTTCAAACAACTCCGCGCTGCCATTTGGCGACAGTGGCTTCCACTCTGTGCGCATGTCGAGGAGGTTCACGAAGAAGTCGTTAGTCAATGACTCCGGCCGTTTGGTGAAGAGACCATGCTGCGTCCCTCCGACGTTGGTTTTCAAAACGCGCATCCCGCCAACGAGCACGGTCATTTCCGGCGCGGTCAGAGTTAGCAACTGCGCCTTATCTATTAAGAGTGTTTCACTCGGAATAGTGTATCTGCCTTTGAGGTAATTGCGGAAGCCATCCGCGATCGGCTCCAGGACCGCGAAGGATTCGACGTCGGTCTGCTCCTGCAACGCGTCGCTACGTCCCGGGTTGAACGGCACGGTTACATTGTGACCGGCGTTCTTTGCCGCTTGCTCGACTCCCGCGCACCCGCCTAACACGATCAGGTCTGCTAACGAGACTTTTTTGCCATTAGATTGCGCCCGATTGAACGTGGTCTGAATTTCTTCCAACCTTTTCAGCACCTTACGCAACTGGGCCGGCTGATTAACTTTCCAATTCTTTTGCGGCGCCAAACGAATACGGGCGCCGTTCGCGCCGCCGCGTTTGTCTGATCCGCGGAAAGTGGACGCGGATGCCCATGCAGTTGAAACCAACTCCGAGATCGACAGACCCGATGTCAGAGTTTTTGTCTTCAGTGCGGCGATATCCTGCGCATCGATTAGTTTGTGGTTTACCGCCGGAATTGGGTCCTGCCAGATGAGATCTTCCGCAGGAACTTCCGGCCCGAGATAGCGCGCCCGCGGTCCCATGTCGCGGTGCGTGAGTTTGAACCACGCCCGAGCAAACGCATCAGCGAACTCGTCCTGGTGTTCCATAAAGCGTCGCGAGATTCGTTCGTACGACGGGTCGATCCGCAGCGAGAGATCGGTGGTCAACATCGTCGGCCTATGCTTTTTCCTTCGATCGTGTGCGTCCGGCACGGTGGCGGTGACTCCCTTTGCCACCCACTGGTGGGCGCCACCCGGGCTCTTCGTTAGTTCCCATTCATGGCCGAACAAGTGTTGAAAAAAACCTGTGCCCCATTTGGTCGGCGTCGTGGTCCAGGTAACTTCCAGACCGCTAGTGATGGCGTGTGCGCCTTTGCCCGTGCCGAAACTGTTCTTCCAACCGAGTCCCTGTGCGTCGAGTCCTTCCGCTTCCGGCTCCGGACCGACGTTCGACGAAGGCGCAGCGCCGTGTGTTTTGCCAAAGGTATGACCGCCGGCGATGAGCGCGACCGTTTCTTCGTCATTCATGGCCATGCGTTTGAACGTTTCCCGGATGTCTGTCGCCGCAAGAGTCGGGTCCGGGTTACCGTCCGGTCCTTCTGGGTTGACGTAGATCAAACCCATCTGCACGGCGGCTAACGGATTTTCTAATCGGCGACTATGAACGTCGCCATCCGCATCCTCGTCGGAGACGAGCACCGCGTGATCCTCAAGGACACCGGGCGAACCGTGCGCGTATCGGATGTCGCCGCCGAGCCACGTTTTTTCAGCCCCCCAATAGACATCTTGATCGGGCTCCCAAATATCCTCGCGACCGCCGCCGAAACCGAATGTTTTGAATCCCATCGTTTCGAGCGCAACGTTACCGGCAAGGATCATCAGGTCGGCCCACGAAATCTTGCGGCCATACTTCTGTTTGATAGGCCAGAGAAGGCGCCGCGCTTTATCAAGACTGACGTTATCCGGCCAACTGTTCAGTGGAGCGAAGCGTTGTTGGCCTCTGCCACCGCCGCCGCGACCATCGCCAGTGCGATAAGTTCCTGCGCTATGCCAAGCCATGCGAATGAATAACGGGCCGTAGTGTCCGAAGTCCGCCGGCCACCAGTCCTGCGAATCGGTCATCAAAGCCGCGAGATCCTTTTTCAACGCGGCGAAGTCGAGGCTCTCGAACTGCTTTCTGTAATCGAAGTCCTCACCCATCGGATTCGACTTGGACGAATGCTGGTGCAGGAGTTCGAGTTTTAACTGGTTAGGCCACCAGTCACGATTCGTCGTGCCGCCGGTGGTTGCTTGATGGAATGGACACTTGGCTTCGGTTGTCATGTGATTTCTCCTTATGGGTTGAGCGGAATTCCGAATAAGAACCGCACAGAAGGTTCAGCAATTTTGCGTGATAGTTGAAATATTTGTTTCCTGTGATCATCATAGGAAACGCCTATGGAGATGCACCAGCTTCGATATGTTGTGGCCGTGGCGCGCGCGGGCAATTTCTCTCGCGCGGCGGAGCAATGTCACGTGTCTCAGCCTTCGTTGAGTCAGCAGATCCAGAAACTGGAGGAAGAATTGGGCGAGCGATTGTTTGATCGCATGAAACGTGAGGCCAAGTTAACGGCACACGGCGAAGCTTTTCTGCCTCGCGCGCTGAGGATCCTTGAGGAAGTTGACCTGGCCAGGCGCGAGGCGTCGGAGGCCCGTAGCTTGTTGCGCGGCCGTTTGATCGTAGGCGTGCTGCCAACGATTGCTCCATATCTGCTGCCGGCGGTGCTGGGTGACTTTGCGAAACGATTTCCAGGTGTGGAAATCGTTGTGCAGGAGGAGACGACGGCGCAGTTACTCAAGCTTCTGAATGCGTGTGAAATCGATTTCGCGGTGGCGAGTCGACCGATCCAGGACCGGCGGATGGAGGTGAAGGATTTGTTTACCGAGGAATTGCGCCTGGCATTGCCGCCGCGCCATTCGTTAACGCGCAAACGAACTGTGCGCCTGGCTGATCTTGAAAAAGAGCCTTTTATCGTGATGAAGGAAGGACACTGCCTGGGCGATCAGGTATTGAATTTTTGCGAACGGCGCGACTTGAAACCGACGATCTCTTTTCGCACCGCTCAACTGGAGACGATTCAAGCGCTTGTTCATTCCGGTGTTGGCATCTCGCTTGTCCCCGCGATGGCTGCGCGAAAGAAACGCGCAGGTTTGCCAGAGTATCGATCGCTCGTTTCACCCAAACCTGAGCGAAAGATCGTGGCGATCTGGCCAAAGCAACGTCCATTAAGTCGCGCGGCGAATGAGCTCTTGAAGCAAATTATCGCTAATTCCAAAGAGCTATAGTGGGAGGCAACTAACCGAGTATTTCGCCTTTCCGACCTCTTTGCTGGACCATCGACTTTACGTCAGCTACGAATTTAGCGAGTAACGGAGAATTGTTGTCCTTCCGCCACACTAGCGCGAAAGGCAGCGGTACATTCAAATCTGTCACTGGCATCAGCTCCACGCCTGGAGGAAGTCGCCCTCGCGAAGCGCTGCTGACGAATGCGACACCAACCCGGCATGCTACCAGGCTAAGTATAACGACTTCGTCCGACGCTTCTTGAACAACACGGGGTGCCTTGAGGCCGCCGCGCGCACATTTGGCCATTAACCGATCAAAAAAGATTGGACTTACCCGTCGCGGAAACCAGACGAAAGGCGCCTCAATTAAATCTCTCAGTCGAAGTTCCTTCAGTTTTGTGAGTGCGTGTCCCGTGGGAATCGCCAAGACCACATTCACGAAGCCGATTTGCAACTGCGCAAACTCGCGGGTGGTATTTGACGGAGCAAAAACGAAGCCCGCATCTAGATAACCCGATTGAATAACGCCAAGCTGTTCAGAGGAGCTTGATGGCTTTAATTGCAGTTCCGCGTCTGGCTGGTGTTCCCGGAAGTGCCGGAATGAATCCGGAACGATCCCTTGCCAGGACATACTTTGAACAAACCCGATCCTTAAAGTGCCCGATTGTCCGGAAGCGATTCGTTTTGCGCGCGCCGTTGCGTCATTGACTTCCTGAAGAATGCGGCGTGCATCATCGAGAAATAGTTTTCCGGCGTCACTTATTTTCACGCCGCGCGGAAGACGGTCAAAAAGTCGAAAACCAATTTCCTGCTCTAGATCCTGGATTTGGCGCGAGAGCGCGGGTTGAGCAACGCGCAGGCGTCTGGCTGCCCGCCCGTAATGTTGTTCCTCGCCGACAGCTACGAAATATCTGAGATGCCGCAGTTCCATACCGATACCCTGTCGGTATCAGTCTGATAGTAAAGATGTTTTAGACGCATCTCTAAACGATCTGGCAACGTGTTTGTGGACACACATGGCCGCGAGGTCATGGATAAGCAGCGATATGAAAGCACTTGTTGTTAACGCGCTCCGAAGCGGATTCGAACTTGAAGACATCGATATCGCGACGCCAATTGGCCGCGAAGTTCTGATCGATGTGCAGGCATCCGGTCTTTGTCACACCGACCTGCTGTTCGCGACTCACGACATTGTTCCAATACCCGCTGTGCTGGGCCACGAGGTCTCAGGAATCGTCGCCGGAGTCGGACCTGACGTAACACAATTCCGCGTTGGGGATCATGTTGTAGGTTCTTTAGCGCAGACGTGTGGATCGTGCGCCCGGTGCCAGTCGGGTCGCACATTCCAGTGCGAACATCCTGAGTCGACGCTGCGACGGCAGAATGATGAACCGCGCTTGAGCCGCAAAGGGATTGGCTTGTTCCAAGGCCTGGGGCTTGGCGGCTTCGCCGAACGCGCGCTAATTCATGAGAATCAACTAGCCCTTCTTCGCAAGGAGATGCCTTTTGCTCAAGCCGCCCTGCTCGGCTGTGGTGTTGTTACGGGCGCGGGCGCAGTCTTGAACACTGCGACCGTAAGCGCCGGTGATACGGTCGTCATTTTCGGAGCCGGAGGCGTTGGGCTAAATGCCATAAGCGGCGCTCTCATCGCTGGTGCATCAAGGATCATCGTCATCGACATTCGGCCGAAACGACTCGATGTGGCGAAACAATTCGGTGCGACAGATGTGATTGATTCAACCCAAACCAATCCAGTCGACGCACTTCGCAATCTCTTGCCGCGTGGTGCGGATCATGTCTTCGACTTCGTCGGGCTGAAACAGATAGCTGAACAAGGCCTCGCTATGCTGAGCGTTGGCGGCGGACTTTATCTCGTCGGTGTAGCCAAACCAGAGGTCAGCATCGAGCTGAACATTTTTGATGCAATCGGCGGCCAAAAGCGCATCCAAGGCGTGAACCTGGGTTCCACCAACTTCAAGCGCGACATACCTATGTATGCCGAGCTGTATCTGCAAGGCCGAATAAACCTTGATGATCTGGTTTCGAAAAGGATCGCACTGCGTGACGTGAATGATGGTTACGCGGCGCTCAAGGACGGCTCGCTCAATCGCGTCGTCATTACTTCGTTCTGACAGCAAGTTTTACAAGGAGAAGCACCATGAAAACAGCAGCAAAAGATATGATCAAGACGATCACCACGCACTACATCGATGGAGCATTTGTTGAATCGCATGGCCGCGAGGTCATGGACATTATCAGACCTACGGACCGTCAAGTTATTGCGCGAGTCACGCTGGCGGACGAGACGGACACGCAAAATGCAATCGCTGCTGCAAAGCGCGCGTTTGCGACATACGGTCGGTCATTAACAGACGAACGCGCCAAGATCTTGCGCAGGCTGTATGAAGCCGCCTCGGCTCGCATAGACGATCTTACTACCGCGATGGTCGAAGAATACGGCGGAGTTGTTCGGTTCGCCGAACTTATCGTGCAATCGGGCGTCAACTCGTTTCTCGCCGCTGAAAAGGCGCTTCAGGAAATGACGTGGACACGCCATTGGGACAAGACCACGGTCACGTTGGAGCCGGTAGGCGTTGCCGGTTTGATCACTGCGTGGAATGCAAACGCGTTGTTCATTTGCCTCAAGCTGGCTTCGGCCATTGCCGCTGGTTGTACTGTCGTTATTAAGCCAAGTGAGTTGAGTTCGCTGCAGACCCGTGTCTTGGTCGAGGCTCTCCACGAAGCCGACCTCCCGAAAGGTCTCATGAACGTCGTTACGGGCCTTGGCAAGGTCGTCGGCGCCGAGCTCG
>JAALOD010000103.1:0-5248 GCA_013372845.1 Candidatus Udaeobacter sp. | reverse complement strand
AAAGGTCTCATGAACGTCGTTACGGGCCTTGGCAAGGTCGTCGGCGCCGAGCTCGTGCGCAATCCGGATGTCGATAAAATTTCGTTCACCGGCTCGGTGGCGATCGGTGAAGGAATTATGCGCGACGGTGCCGCGACGATGAAGCGCATCACACTCGAGCTGGGTGGAAAGTCGCCCACGGTCCTGCTCGACGACGCCCCCCTCGACGAAGCTATACCGGCAGCTCTTACCATGGCCTTTTTGAACAGCGGTCAAGCCTGCGCAGCGGGAACACGTCTTCTGGTGCCCAAGAGTAAGCTAAATTCCGTGAAGACGGCCATCCAGGAGACGATGAAATCCTTTTCCGTCGGCGATCCGGCCGATCCCAAAATCGCTGTTGGACCGATGGTGTCGCAAAATCAGTACGACCGCGTGCAGTCCTACATCCGAAAGGGTATTGAGGAAGGGCCGAGGTGCTGGTTGGTGGCGAGGGCCATCCGGAAGGTCTCGAAGCGGGCTACTTCGTGAAACCCACGGTGTTCGTCAACGTGAAGAACGACATGGCAATCGCCCAGGAAGAGATTTTTGGCCCCGTGCTCAGTGTCATCGCATACGACTCTGAGGACGATGCGATCCGAATCGCTAACGACTCTAAATATGGTCTTCATGCCGCCGTTATCGGCGCCGACCTTAAGCGTGCGCGCCGCGTTGCCTCTCAATTGCGAGCCGGTCGCGTTGTGATTAACCGCATGACGGACGATGCGCAGGCGCCCTGGGGCGGATTCAAATATTCCGGCATCGGCCGCGAATATGGCCGGTATGGAATCGAGGCGTTTCTTGAACCGAAGGCCATCCTAGGTGCCATATGAGAACGGCATTTAACCCATAAAAGGAGAACAATCATGTCCGCTTACATCGTTTTCACTAGAACAAAAACACTGGATCAAAAGGAGCTTGAGACTTATTGGGCCGGAATTAAAGCGACAATGAAAGGACATCCAATTGAAGTCCTGGTGGCTTATGGGAAGTACGAAGTCTTGGAGGGCGATCCCATTGAGGGAATCGTGATAGCAAAATTCCCTACCGTAAAGGCGGCGAAAGATTGGTACTATGGCGAAGCATACCAAAGTGTCGCGCAGCACCGTCAAAAAGGAGCGATTTACCAAGGGCTGATCGTGGAAGGTGTTAACTAACGTTACGATTTCCGTTGAAGAAGCTGGCGATCGCCTTGCTATCCGCCAGCTCATCGAAGCCTACGCGCACTGCGCCGATCGCCGTGATGCGAAAGGTCAGATGGCTCTCTTTACCACTGACACACACTTCGTGGTGTATATGAACGCCAAAGATCCAAAGCCCTCGCAAGAGCTGCACTCGCGCGAAGCACTCGCTCCAGTGTTCGCAGAGTTAAATAAGTATCATGCCACCACGCACTTTATCGGACAGAGCACAATCTTCACTCTGACGCGCGATCGAGCCACCGGCCAAGCCTACTGTCTGGCACATCACATCACAGTCGATGGTGGCAAGCGACGGTTGATGCTCGCCTCGCTCCGCTACCTCGACACGTTCGTGAAGATCGACGGTGCTTGGTTGTTTTCGGAGCGCCGGCTCTACGTCGACTGGATGGAAGAACGGGCACTGTCATGACCCCGCCTAAGGAATGAACTTACGGTCCTTAAGTTTGTGCGTGCCGATCGGAGCCCTGAATTTGACGGGTTGCTCGCGCATATCGACGCCCACGGGCCCAGCCGCGCCCGAGGTTCTTATTACGACGGTCGCCGCGCGACGTCCCGGTGATCAAAGAACATGTCAGAACGCTAACGGATTTATCAACTCGAACATCTCGGCGCGTGTCTCTGGCAATGTCATTTCGCAAACGTACGAGCAGTTCTCGTCTAACGCGGTTATCTTCCGGTGTATCTCGACAGCCTTCGCAATCCTGTTCTTATAATCGTACAGGGCCTCGTCGCAACCGGCTGCGCGCATCTCGCGAACGTAAAAACAACACAACCGGGCGTTCCGAGGCTCATGGTTGAGGAAGAGCAATTGCAGAGCGCAACCGAACACCTAGCTCGTGCTAAACATGAACAGCCGTCGTTGTCGTTAGGCGATGATCTTTCAGCCGCTAAACTGTCGTTAAATGTTTTGGAACGCCGACCGGACGATCTGTCTGCGCAGCGGATTTACAATTTCTCCGTCGCGCGAATCGTCGACAATGTTCAACGCGCAAAGATTCAACCATGGCAACACAAGATCGACATCGACTCGGGAGAGTTCTCGTTAACTTCGCCAATGCCAATCGATGTCGAACACGATCCGAGTCGATACGATTTGGTTCCGACGACATCTAAAAATCGGCGGCCAATTTTAAAACTTACTCATACGTTAATGGTCGGCGCGACGCTAGTTGCAATTGCCCGCTCAGAAAATCGGCAATTTCGTGAGCAATACAAACTGCCGCGTCTATGCACCGGCCACCGCTATCGTTGAATTTTCGGAACAACAAGCACGATTAGAGTTCGTAGATCCATTGAACGTAGAGCGGGTCGCGGTCGGCGGACGAACGTTCCCGCTGGCTATCGATCTTAGGACGCCGACTGCAATGTTGATTGCGCGCGAGCGTGTAGAGCGACTCGGCCTTTCGCGCATGCTGAATCCACAAAAGTTCGCAGACACAGCGGGTTTGACTCAACTCCAACAGTATGATCCCGTACGCACCCCAGTGGTGTTCGTTCATGGCTTGCAGGAAACCCCGGCGAGCTGGGCGCCTATGGTTAATTCTTTGCGAGACGATCCTTGGATTAGAAAAAACTACCAATTCTGGTTTTACAGTTACCCGAGCGGCTACCCATATCCCTACTCGGCCGCCCTATTTCGACAGGACCTTGATGGAATCAGGCGCGTATTTCCAAACCACAAGCGTGTCGTTTTGATCGGTCACAGCATGGGCGGAATGATTTGTCGATTGATGGTCACCGACGCAGGCGACAAAGTCTGGCGCGCTCACTTTTCCACCGCCCCCGGCCAAACGCAGCTATCGGGCGGGACGCGCAAAATGGTCGAAGAATCCCTCTTGTTTAATCACCGTCCAGATGTCCAGCGTGTGATATTCATTGCCACGCCGCATCGAGGAAGCCGGTTCGCCGCCGGCTGGATAGGTCGTATCGGCTCCGCCCTTGTCCGGACTCCGCGATCCTTTGCCTCCATCTACGCGTCTGCGAAACCACTGTTGATCGCTGATCCAGCCGCGAGCACGCTGAAACGCATGCCGAACAGTATCGACACGCTCGAGCCTAACGATCGTTTCGTCCAATCGGTCAACAAACTGCTGATCGCGCCAAACATTCCATATCACTCAATCATTGGAGATCGCGGCAGAGGCGATACGCCAAATAGCTCGGACGGGATCGTTCCATATTGGAGCTCCCATCTCAATGGTGCGAAGTCGGAATTAATTGTGCACTCAGGTCATGGAGCGCAATACGATCCAGAAGCGATCCGCGAAGTTGAACGGATTCTCAAAGAGAATCTGACCGATAAGAACTGATTGCGAATGAAACGGGTTCGGTTGTTCGCAAACTTCCGGACAAAGACGATAAAGACCGCAATTGAACCTTAGGCTGTGATAACTGGAAGCGGGCCGGATCCATCGCAGGAGGAATCACGGATGGACCGGCCAAGCCCAATTTTCCTTAACACTCAACTCAGGATCGGGCAGCACAGTGACAGCGCGGTCCTACTACTTATAAGAGATGATCATCTGCTGAAAGTTACTCACCAGGGGGCGAAGCTCGCTACGCACGAATCCTGCGTTGCTGAGCATTCGCTTGAATTCATCATAGGTATATGCGTCGCCGTTCGGCGTGGTACCGAGCATCGTCATACAGAAAGCCGCTGGTCCGGGAGGGGAAACGCGGCCCGCATCGGGCACGAAGTCAACCGTGACCGCTCTACCGCGCGGGGCAAGAGCCGCATGGACTTTTTCGAGCAGCCTTTCGCAAGTAGTCATATCAAAGTGATGAAGGAAGTTTGTGAGAAGTATCAAGTCGTAACCCCTGCCGTAATCGACCTCGAAGGCGCTGCCAGGGATTGTGCTATAGCGATTATCTATTCCCGCTTTCAGAGCATTTTCCTTTGCTACGGCGAGAACGCACTCCCAATCAATTGCAATCACTTCAGCTCGTTTGTTGCGTCGAGCAATCTCAATCCCATACATTCCATGACTGGCAGCAACATCCAACACCTTCAGCTTCTGTTCCGGCCTCTTATCGACAAGTCTGGCCATCTTTTTCGCCGGGACTGCGGTCATCGGAGCCATTGCCCGGGCAAATTTGACCCACACATGATGGTCAGGCATGGTTGTTCCAGCTTCTGGAAGCAAAGTCCCACCCTTGCGAACGACGGCCGTAACGTCTCTAAATCCGTCGGTCACCATCGGCGAGAGGAAGAACTCAATTGCATCCGCCAGATACCCGGGAGAGCGACGATCCAGCAGCATTGCGGAATCAACGGTTAGACCGTATCTACCCCTTTTCTTCCTCAAAAATCCCATGACCACTAAATAATCGGAAAGGATACGCATGCCGCGTTCGGAGGCGCCGCAACTCAGAGCAAGCTCCTGAGATGTTTCGCGCCCTTGACCGATGGCTGTGAAGAGATCGAGTTCGATGGCAGCTTTGATTGCCGCAGTGCGCTGATACGAGTTGACCGCATCAAGGAACAGGCCAGGCGAGAGCCGGTTCATCATTAGCGATTGAATACTCGAGCGTTGACCAACGCGGCTGGAGGCTAGCTTCAGAAGGCATCTGAGAAAATGTTTTCTCATACAAGGGTCTAAGCCTCTTTAAATAGAGTTTGAAATGTGATCCTCGGATCGGGCCGACGCCTTCCTTTAAACTCGGCCACCCATCCGAAGACGCTACAGATCAAGTCGGCCATCGCATCCTTCTTTTGCCTCTCTTCTGACACCGCTTTCGACTCAGGGATACTGCCTGCCATTCCTTGCTTGATGATTCTTATTTGTGTCTTTTTATCTGTTCCCATTTTGCCGACCTCGATCGCCTTCTCAGACTACGGAATCTCTCCTTTACTACCGCGTTTTGGATCTAATTATTCCCGAAGTCCATCGGAATTAATGAAGGCAACCAATAGCTGACCGAGTGCCAACTATTATTAAGATGTTTCCAAGTTCAGCTTCTCGTTACTTGCGGTCCACATCATTTCAAAAAGGTTCCAAATGCCCTTTCTCAGGGGCTCGACCCAGGAGAAA
>JAALOD010000102.1:9079-12774 GCA_013372845.1 Candidatus Udaeobacter sp. | reverse complement strand
CTACAATAGATCGCGGACGCGATTGACCGCGTGCAGGTACACGTGATGCGGTCCGCCGCGCATCAATTCTTCGCTCATCAGGCTGACTGGATCGTTTTTTCCTGCGGGCATCAATTGGGGCATTCGCTTTTCGCCCGGCTTTCCGCGCGAAACCTCCAAGAGATCTCCGCATTTGGCGTGAGTGACCAGAAATTCTAGGTCGGCGGTTGCCATGGCCACTTCGCCGATTGGTTCTCCAGACCGTTCGCGCAGGTCGACGTCGATCTTGTGGCCAACTGGACTCACGAATGACGGCTTATTCGGCACATCTGTTTTCTCACCTTGCCAGTTTAATTGCGCCGCAAGCCACCCGGCAAAGAGGACAGCCGTCGATCGATAGCCGGGCGCAAAGTCGATTCTCAACTTGTTGATCTTGGCAAAATTGTGATGCGAGGCAGGATGATCGAAGAATTGCGCGAGCGCGAAGCGGACATTGTCCAGGCGCGTCCAATTTAAGTCGCAAAGCACGATGCGCTGATTGGCTTCCTGTTCCGCGGATTCTAACAAGCCCATTTGCGCGCGAAAATCTTCCCACCGCTGGCTATCGTAGATGACTCGATCGACCCATGTCCAAAGCTGCGGATCCATCGGCTCACGGAACTCCTCCTGCCACCAGAGATAGAACGGCAAATCGGAATCCAGATGCGAAAAAACAATGCTTGGCAGTAAGGTCGTACAACTGCCTTTGAGCAGAAATGAAATTTGTTCCGAACAAACCTGCTTGCTTCCGACGCTGCTCACGTGACAGTGCGCGCTGATCCAGGCTTCCACGCGATTTTCTTTTGCGTCGCAATCAGCTTCGATGACGATGGCGCGACAGGCGTGGTTCTCAGTCATCTTCGCCATTAACTGCGTATTCTTCGTGAGAGAGCCTGCGTCCTCGCTATAAACGGCAAGGTTAACGAGTGAAGCGCGGGTGGCCCCTTGGCTTTCCTGCCAGAGTTTCTTCAGCTCCTGATCGATCTTGCTGACCTCGACCGGAAGGCCTAACGAGAATGCTTCAGCGATAGCAGGCATCGGTTACAATCTTCTCCACGCCCGGCCGTCACGGGCGAGCAAATCATCCGCTGCTTCCGGTCCCCACGATCCCGCAGGGTAAAAGAACAGCTCGGGCACATCCTTTTTCGCATGCCATGCCTCTTCGATGGGATCGATGAACGCCCATGCTTGCTCAACTTCGTCGCGGCGCGCAAAGAGCGTGGCATCGCCGCTCATGGCGTCGAGTAGCAAGCGTTCGTAAGCTTCAGGACTCGCTCTCCCGAAAGAGGTTCCGTAATGAAAATCCATCTTTACCGGCTCGATGCGAAAGCTGGTGCCCGGTACCTTGGCATGGATGCGCAAAGAGATTCCCTCGTCCGGTTGAATTCGAATCACGAGCACATTTAGATCACGCAAATCCTTGTTAAAGAGGACGGCGGGTGCCTTTTTGAAATGAATGGAAATTTCTGTGGCCGATTTCGGAAGCCGCTTACCGACGCGCATATAAATCGGCACGTCAGCCCAGCGCCAGTTGTCTATGAACAGCCGAAGCGCGACGAATGTTTCGGTTTGTGAATCCGGGTTGACGTTTTTCTCCTGCCGATAACCGACGACCGGTTCACCGTTAATGGCGCCCTTGGCGTATTGAGCGCGAACAACTTCGGTGGCGATTTCCTTGCGCGACCAATGACGCAGCGATCGCACGACCTTGACCTTTTCATCGCGAATACTGTCTGCGCTGAGGTCCGTAGGCGGCTCCATCGCCACAAGACAGAGAAGTTGCAGCAGATGATTTTGGACCATATCGCGCAGCGCACCTGCGTCTTCGTAATATCCGGCGCGAGTTCCTACGCCGAGCGTCTCCGCCGCAGTGATCTGGACTTGATCGACATAGTGCGTGTTCCAAAGGGGCGCGAAGATCGCGTTGGCGAAGCGCAAGACAAGAATGTTTTGCGCGGTTTCTTTCCCGAGAAAGTGGTCGATCCGGTAGGTCTGTTCTTCGCTGAAGGAATTGTGGATGATGCGATTGAGTTCGCGGGCTGAGGCGAGATCCGAACCGAAAGGCTTTTCGACGATTACTCGTACCCAGCTTCCTTTGCAGGTCTCATTCAAGCCAGCGGCTTTCAGGTGCTTAAGAATCGGCTCGAATTGATCGGGAGCAGCGGCGAAATAAAAAAGACGGTTGCCGCGGGTGCCGTGGTTCTTATCGATTTCATCGAGCCGTTTGGCCAACGCTTTATAACCAGCTTCATCTTCGAACTCGCTCTGGTGATAAAAGATCGATTCCTCAAAATTTTTCCAAATTTCATCGCGCACCGGCTGCCGCGAAAACTTGCGCGTCGATTCTTCGAGATCGTGCCGGAATTCGTCATCAGTTTTTGGCCGGCGGGCGAAACCAACTATCACGACAGCGGGCGGCAGGTCGCCATCGGCGGCGAGGTTATACAATGCAGGGACCAGTTTGCGATGGGTGAGATCGCCGGTGGCTCCGAAGATCACAATCGCGCATGGCTGCGGTACAGCGCGCGCAGACAAACCTTCGCGCAGCGGATTAGGTTCCGGTTGATCGGCAGCTTGATTCATAAACGAAACGCCCGAAAGATTCGAGATTAGATGGGCAGTGGAAATCTTCTCGTCAAGTCGAGGACTCTTCGATGCACTTTCTCCAGCGCGTCGGCATCGACGCGATTCGTGAGCGCTTCAGCGACCAGGTCTGCGATTTCCAACATTTCCTCTTCTTTCATGCCGCGCGTTGTGACGGCAGGCGTGCCGACCCGGATACCACCCGGCTTGAAGATTGGATAGGTATCGAATGGGATGCCGTTTTTGTTAACGGTGATGCCGGCCCGGTCGAGAACTTCCTGGGCTTCTTTGCCGTTAATTTCCTTTGGGCGAAGATCGACGAGCATCAAATGATTATCGGTGCCGCCCGAGACGATGCGATAACCATGTTTGGCCAGGCCGGCGGCAAGCGCTTTGGCGTTGAGTACAACCTGCCGTTGATATTCGCGGAACTGCGGCTGAAGCGCTTCATGAAAGCAAACGGCTTTTGCCGCGATCACATGCATGAGCGGGCCGCCCTGCACGCCGGGGAAAACGGTCGCATCGAGCTGCTTGGCAAATTTCTCTTCGCACATGACGATGCCGCCGCGCGGTCCGCGCAGACTCTTGTGCGTGGTGGTGGTGACAAATTGCGCGTGCGGGATTGGACTGGGATGCTGGCCGCCTGCTACAAGACCTGCGATGTGCGCCATGTCGATGAACAGAACCGCGCCAACCGAATCCGCGATTTGACGGAGTCGCGGAAAATCGATGATACGCGGATAGGCGGACGCGCCGGCGGTGATCATAGCTGGGCGGACTTCTTCGGCTTGTTTTTGCAACGCGTCATAATCGATATGCTCGGTCTTCTCGCTAACGCCGTACTGTGAGACGGCGTAAAATTTACCGGAGAAATTCGCGGGATGCCCGTGCGTCAGGTGCCCGCCGTGCGCCAGGTTCATCGCCAGAATCTTGTCACCCGGTTTGAGCAGGGCGAAATAAACCGCCATGTTCGCTTGCGCGCCGCTGTGCGGCTGCACGTTCACGTGCTCGCAGCCAAACAACCGTTTTGCGCGATCAATCGCCAGTTGCTCGGCAATGTCGACATTCTCGCAGCCGCCGTACCAGCGCTTTCG
>JAALOD010000102.1:0-8979 GCA_013372845.1 Candidatus Udaeobacter sp. | reverse complement strand
CGCGCGTCGCACCAGGCCGCACCAGTTCGCCCTGTTCGACAAATGCGAGCACGCTTGGCAAGGCGTTCTTGATGATGCGGGCACACTGTTCGTACACTTCGCGACCAAGACCGATTGGGTCCGGCACATCGCGCCATACGGTAGTGCCCGGCTCTTCAAATTCGCGAAGCAAGAACGATTTTTCAGCGCCTTGAGGAAACAATGTTTGGATTGTCTCAAGGTGCGCGCCGGTCATGGCAAAAATGTGTGTCGCTCGATCGACCAGCGCTGCCGTCAGAGGCTGACTGCGCAGATTGCTAATGTCCACGCCTGCTTCTGCGCAGACTTCAACTGCATAAAGACTTGGCGGTTGGCCGCGCACCGCGTGCACCCCAGCCGAAATAACCTCGATGTCCTTTTGGTTCCCAAGCAGACGGCGAAAAAGCCCTTCCGCAATCGGGCTGCGGCAGATATTACCTGTACAAACAAAGAGGACGCTTTTCACAATTTGGAAAGCGCGAGCGAGCGCAATCCCAACCTAGAGTCGAACTGATCCAAGTCAATTTTGCCTTGGAATATCGGCAGGGCGCGCCGAGGAACGTCCGCGAACGGCCCGGCGGTCCGATTCCTACGACGTGAAAACTAGTTCCAAATCAGACTAGTTATCCCCGTGGCAGTTGCAGTCTGAACTTGTGCCAAATGTACAAAACCAAAATCGCCCCAACGATTGAAACAATTACTCCCCCGAGATGAAATTTGCCTCCTGCGCCAGGCGGATAAAACAGATGAGTCACCGCGCCGCCGATAATCGAGCCGACAATACCGAGCACGACTGTCCACATGATCGATAGATGCGTATGCATGAGCGCCTTGGCCACGCAACCCACGAGGAAGCCGACGAAGATATACCAAATGAGGTGAAGCATATTTTTTTCTAACTCCTGCATTTGGAAATCAATCGCAGCAATATCAAATTTGCCGAAGCAAAAGCTGCGCTTTGGAGGATCCGATTCGTCAGTAATGGCGCATAAGTTTGACATTCGGCGTACATAATTGACCTTTTCGTCTGGCGCTTTCTACTCATCTTGCGTATTATCTGACGGCGGATGACCATCGACACGCTGCGCCACGTTCCATTGTTCGAATCGCTCGATGACGAGGCGGCCGGAAATTATGTCAGTTGCTGGAGAGCACCGACTGCAAAGCCGAGACGTCTTTGTTCCGCGCTGGCGACGAGGGAGACGCGATGTATTTGATCGAGCGGGGTAAAGTCCGCATTTGCGTGCAGGCCACGGACGGACGTGAGATGGTGCTAACGGAATTGGGTCGCGGCGATTTCTTCGGTGAAATGGCGCTGCTCGAGGCCCAAGGGCGTTCAGCCGATGCGATAGTCGCGGAGGATGCACGCTTGGCTGTACTTTCGCGCGAGCATTTTCTTTCGTTTATGCGGAGCAATCCCAATGTCGCGCTGGAAATGCTCACCGCGCTCGCCAACCGCTTGCGGCGCACCGATGAGCTTTTGCGCCATACCGCCACGCGCAATGTTAATGTGGAAGAAGAGGCGCAGCGCACGTTCGCGGACCGTGCGGCGGATGTTATCGCAGAATTCGGTGGGAGTTGGGAATTCATTTTTACCGCGATCGCGTTTCTGGTGTTGTGGGTGGTGACGAACACAGTGCTGCTCTCGCAAAAGCCGTTCGACGCGTATCCGTTCATTCTGCTCAACCTTGCGCTCAACATGATCTTCGCCCTGCAGGCGCCCATCATCATGATGTCGCAAAATCGGCAGTCTCATAAGGATCGCCTGCGTGCCGATCTCGATTACCAGCTGAACCTGAAAAACGAACTCGCATTAAATGAAATTATCGAGCGCCTAAAAGCTCTCGAGCGCGACTACCTGAAGGTGGCGTCGGATAAACCATCAGAATGAACAGTTTTCACGACTCCCTGGATTTTCAGGCGCAGAACAATTGCTGTATCAGTTGACCTGATTATGATTGAATCCTCCCTATGAAACAGCTCCCATTTTTTGTTCTGCTTGCGTCAGTTTTCTTTCTTTTTCTCGTTGGCTGTAGTTCAGGTCCGAGTCCCGAGCAGCAGGCGCGCGAAGCGGACCAGCAGAGAGATGCCGAGCGACAACAGGCTGAATTTCGCAAGGGCCTCCCTCCGGTAGCTAATCCCGGCCGGGGTTGGTAAGGCGAACGCTCTGCGATCTCCTACTCATGCTCATGGTCGTGCTCGTAATCGAAAACGAAAACTTACGCTAGTGCTTGGATCACGAGCAGGAGCACGAGCACGATAACGAGTTCCAGGAATTCTTTCGTCATTAGACATTCATGCTTCGTCATTCAAAGTGAGAAATGCGCTCACGCTGGAAGCGAATTCGATACCGCCTGGAGTGGGCCGGTCTTTTTCTGGCGACAAAATTAATCCCATTATGCTCGCGAAAGGCCTGCTATCGTCTTGCTCAGCTGGCCGGAGCGTTGCTTGGCTTTCTCGATCGGCCTCGATACCATGTTGCGCTAAGCAACTTGGAGGTCGCATTTGGCGATCAGTTATCTGCCCGTGAGCGACGCAAGATTGTTCGTGAATCATTTCAACATTTCGCGCGGACCATGGTTGATTTGCTGTGGAGCCCGCGCCTGACGCCACTGAACTTCCTTTGGTATATCGAACTGCAGAACGTCGAAGAAACCATGCGTGATACCGGGCCGGAGCGCGGCTTCATTATCGCCTGCTATCACTACAGCAACTTCGAATGGCTCAGTCTGGCCGGTGGTTTCCTGGACCTCAAAGGCACAATCATCTCCCAGGAATTTAAGAACTCGCTCCTTGATCCAATTTTCAAAAAACTCCGCGAGCAATCCGGGCATGAGCTCATTCCGCGAGAGCGCGGGATTGTCCGGCTCTACAAAGTGCTGCGACGAAAAGGGCGCACTGCGCTGCTGGTCGATCTCACCGTTTCACCCAGTCAGGGCGCGGTCGCGATTGATTGTTTCGGATTAAAAACAAGCGTGACTTCCGCGCATGCCTGGTTGAACGAACGCACCGGTGTCCCGATCATTCCCGCGCATTGCGAACCGCTGCCGAATGGGCGTTACAGGCTTATCTTCCACCCGAAGATCAGCAACACAGGCGGGATGACCCATCAACAAATCGCGCAAGCATGTTGGAATTCCTTTGAACCGTATGTGCGAAAGAATCCAGCGCCCTGGCTCTGGATGTACAAACATTGGCGCTACCTTCCTGAACACGCCGACCGGCGTTATCCGTTCTATGCAAATTTCTATCGGCCATTTGAAGATATGCTTAAGGAAGAAGGGGCCGGAAGTCTTACAGAGGGCAACGAAGAAAACGAAGGTTGAATTTGGGTTGGAGGCAGCCTTCTTTCCTTCTGTTAAAGCCATCTCGTAATGGTTTGATCGGTCGCTCGCGGGGCCGACGGCGGCCCGGCTCCATCGACACGCATCGACAATAAACGTTGGAGACGGCCTGCCCTCAGGCCGTTCTTCAGATTTCCAGGATAGCGTGGCTTGCATCTTCCTTAACTTGCTCACCATAACTGTCACCGGCTGGACCCTGAAGAGTTTAACGCTTTTAACAATCTAACAGGGCACACGTTTACGGACTCTTCGCGACGACTTGAGGCGAAGACCTATCGGCTTCCAGTTGAGCACTGACTCTCGCCAGACCCTTGGTCAGCGTTTCGATTTTTTTCTCCTGTTCGGCGAATTCAAACTGAAAGTCTTGCTTTAACCGCGCGATGGTCGCTTGTTGTTCCTCCACTTTCCGATGCTCCTTAAGGAATTCATTCAGCAACATCGCATTCACGGCGTCGTAACGCACGGTATAGACCTTGCCGTTGTCATCGCGAACTACCAGATCTGGATTTATCTCGGCGACATCCTCCGCGATCAGGCCGAACTCTGGTCTGTTTGTCTCGTCGCCCTTGTAGTGGAACGTCACCGGCTTAAGCGCCAAAATAGCCTCGCTGGCTTTGTCCATCGGCTTGATCTCCTTCTTGAACCGACGGGAGGAGCTCAGCGTGCCGAGCTGTCCATCGGAGTCTATAACCACATTGACAGCATTATTATTCCCCGTTGTAACCCCACGAATGCCGGCGATGAATGTTGTAAACACGCTCTGACCGATGCGCAAGGTATTGGACTCACCGGCAACACCAATAACGTTATTGCCGATACAAATGTTGCTATTGCCCGAAGTGAGAGCAGCACCGGCGAGGCTGCCCAATGCGACGTTACCACTGCCGGTGTTGTTTTGGAGCGCGACAAAACCGATGCCCACGTTGTCGGTGCCGGTTGTATTGTTAAACAGTGCGCTAGCTCCCAATGCGACGTTATCGTCGCCGGTTGTATTGTTAAAGAGCGCCTGCTGACCTGCAGCGACGTTGACGTCGCCAGTGGTGTTGCTAAGGAGCGCCAAAGCACCCTTGGCTGTGTTGAAGGCGCCGGTGGTGTTGTTCGAGAGCGCCTGAAAACCATTAGCGCTGTTGCCAACGCCGCTCGTGTTGCTCAAGAGCGCTGCGGCCCCCGTGGCTGTGTTTTGGGCGCCCGTCGTGTTGGTAAACAGCTTGCGATTTTGACAAGAAAGCAAAGCAGGTGAGTGAAAATATGATGAGGAATAGTGGAATAGGTGTTTTCATAAGCGAGTGTGGCGAGCATCTGACAACCTTGTCGAGATCAAAAAGCTCTCGGGGACGATCCTGATAATCCTTTCTCTGTTTCTTGATCCTGTGCCATCCGCGTAATCCGCGGTTTCTTCAGTTCTTCCCTCAACGGCGGTTGGAGGGCGTCGTTCCGCGTTGGAATGCCCGCGACTATAGCTTGATTCAGTCGCCTTCGCAGTTTAAGCGTTTCGCGTTATGTCCCGTTCTTCAGCGTCGTCCAGTAGTGAATTGTTGCGCGCTCACTGCGCCGCGATAGCAAAGGAGGAGGCCGTTCTTCGTGAGGGTGGGGGCAAGGCTGGCCACGAACGTCAGCGAAAGATGAACCGGTTGCCTGTGCGCGAACGACTCAGTCGCTTGCTCGACAAAGAATCGCCGTTCTTCGAGATCGGCCTCTGGGCTGCTTACAAAATGTACGAACAATGGGGAAAGATTCCGGCGGCCGGAGTCGTCGCTGGCATTGGCAACGTCGAGGCTGTTCCGTGCATGATTATTGCTAATGACGCCACCGTAAAAGCCGGTGCTTTCTTTCCGCAAACGACCAAGAAAGTGATTCGCGCGCAGCGCATAGCTTTTGAGTGCTCGCTTCCCATTATTTACCTGGTCGATTCTGCAGGCGTGTTCCTTCCGATGCAGGACGAAATCTTTCCAGACGAGGACGATTTCGGCCGCATCTTTCGGAATAACTCGGTTATTTCGGCGGCTGGGATTCCTCAGTTCGCAGCAATCATGGGTAATTGTGTCGCCGGCGGCGCCTACCTTCCTGTCCTTTGCGACAAAATTTTGATGACAAAAGGCAGCGGCTTGTATCTCGCTGGTCCTTCCCTGGTGAAGGCAGCCATTGGCCAGGTTGTCGACGCGGAAGAACTAGGGGGTGCGCAAATGCATGCCGAAATCAGCGGGACGGTGGACTTTTTTGAAAAGGACGATCCGTCCTGCCTCAAACGTCTTCGTTCACTTGTTGGACTGCTGCCCGAAGCGAAAGAATCCAAAACATCGAGGACTCCCAAAGAAGCATTCAAACCGGCGAAAGACCCGGATACTGTTTATGATCTGATCAGCTTCGATGGGCAAAAGCAGTACGACGCGCGCGATCTACTGGCCACAATCGTGGACGAAAACTCTGTGGACGAATATAAGGCCGACTATGGTAAGACAATCGTAACCGGCTACGCGCGCATTAACGGACGCCCAGTGGGAATCGTTGCTAACCAACGTTTGCAGGTCAGGACCAAAAAGGAGGGAATTCAGATGGGTGGCGTCATTTATTCCGATAGCGCAGATAAGGCAGCGCGCTTTATCATGGACTGTAATCAAACAAGCTTGCCCATCATCTTTTTGCAGGATGTTACCGGATTCATGGTAGGTCGCGACGCAGAACAGAGCGGAATCATTCGCAGCGGTGCGAAGCTGGTAAACGCGGTCAGCAATTCCATTGTGCCCAAGATCACCGTCGTTGTCGGCGGGTCATTTGGCGCGGGGAATTACGCGATGTGCGGCAAGGCATATGACCCGCGCTTTATTGTCGCCTGGCCAACTGCGCGCTACGCCGTGATGGGCGCGGCCCAGGCATCGGACACTGTTTTTGCGATTCTCGCCCGCGCACGGGAGCGAGGTGACAAAAAGGCCACACACGAAGAACTGGAAGAACTCCGCATAAAAGTGAAGCAGAGTTACGAAGAACAAACCGACATCCGGTACGGCGCGGCGCGCGGCTGGGTGGATGCGATTATTCAACCGCACGAGACGCGCGATGTTCTGATTCGTTTGTTGCAATACGTCACGCGACCCACGCCACAGGCGCATTTCCACACTGGCGTAATCCAGGTTTAATTCGACATTCGTCATTCGGATTTCGACATTCAGCTCATGCCAACTGTCCTTATCGAAAAGCAAACGCCGCAAATAACTGTTCTTACTCTCAATCGACCCGAGCGCCGTAACGCGTTAACGATTGAGTTACTGAGTGAACTAAACGCCGCCATTAAGATTGCTTCCGACCAGCCGCAGGAGCGCGTGATCATTTTGCGCGGAGCAGGCGCGGCATTTTGCACGGGATTGGATTTGAAGGAAGCGGCCGACCAGACGAAGGCGCATGCGACGGCCGAGATGGTCGCGAACACTTTGATAGCAATTAGCCAAACCCGTCTTATCACGATCGCTATCGTGCACGGCGCAGCAGTTGCGGGCGGCGCAGGGATTATGTCGGCGTGCGATTTTGTTGTCGCAGCGCAACGTACGAAAATCGGTTATCCCGAGGTGCGTCGTGGACTAGTCGCCGGTCTGGTGATGACTTTCCTGCGCCGGCAGATCGGCGAGCGAAACATGCGTGAGCTGTTGTTAGGTTCAGAGTTGATCGATGCGGATCGCGCAAAGGAAATCGGTCTCGTGAATCGGGTTGTCGCGCAAGCTGATTTGATGAATGAAGCGCAAAAGTTTGCCCAATCGGTCCTGCAAGGCGCCCCTGGCGGGCTGGCGCAAACGAAACGATTGATCGAAGAACTTTGGTCCAGCTCGGTAAAAGAAGATGTCGATCTTGCGCTAAAGTATCACATGCAAGCGCGCGAGTCGGAGGAAGCGCGCGAAGGCATAGCCGCGTTCAACGAAAAGCGGAAGCCTAGTTGGGCGGAGTTGTAGCAAGCAGAAGGCGCAGAAGGTGGAACCGATTGTCCTCAATCGGTTAGCATGGAGCCCAGTTAAGGTGGTGGGGACGACACGTTCCACCTGTGCCGTGTGGACGGCGGACTAGAGACCGCCGCTCCTTGCTTTCGCGCCTAGGTGGCCTAGGCAGGCTGCGGCGGTGGCGAAACCGCTACCGCAGGCGAAGCGGAAGGTCCCTGGTATTGCGCGCTGCCGAAGCCGAGAATAGGAAGGAAAATGATTCCCAGTAAAGCGATGCCAATTCCGAACCCGACGCCTTTGCCAAAACTTTTTGCCATGTCGATGCAAACTATAATTCCTACGATGATATTCACCAATGGGATAAGCATCAAAATCACCCACCAACCGGGCCGGCCTACTATTTTACACCACACGTACATATTGTAGATCGGGATGATGGCGGCCCAGCCTGGGCGACCAGCTTTGGTGAACACTTTCCACATCGCCACGATCACCAATAAGGCGATAAGTAACTCGGCGATTAATACGGCTGGGCTCGGAGCTTGGCCCTGTGAACTAGATGAGTACGAATACTGGACTTGTGCGAGCAGTGATAGGGGATGGATGAGCAGATTTTGCATAAGTAATATCATGTGGATTAAGGGGTTAAAGGCTCAGGTCTATCGGGGTGCGTCTCTATGGGCAAGCTAAATCTTTGAACCATATTTTATGCAGGCTCTGCCGGTGAGAGTGAAGAGATTCGGAGCTAACGAATGCGTCTAGTGGCCGCCATCATCTCCTTGATCGGCACAACGTGTTAATGCCTCTATCGGTAGTTCCCCGCTTGCCTTTACGAATCGGAGCCGACACGCGATGGTCGAGCGGACAAAAATGAAAAGCGTGTCGCCGAAATTCAAGTGGCAGCCAAGGACCGGATGGGGGGTGCCTGTGGCATGGCTGACGCTTTGCGTTGTCTGGAGCTCGACGTGGCTGGTTATCAAAATCGGATTGCGCGATTTGCCGCCAATTTCTTATGCGGGTATCCGTTTTCTGGTTGCAATCATTGTCCTTTTTGCCGTATCCGCCGGACGAGTGGGCTTGTTACCGCAGCGCGGGTCCGACCTTCTGCTGCTGGCTTTTACTGGTGTTCTGATGTTTGCGCTAAATTACGGCCTGCTTTTCTGGGGCGAACTGCACGTTTCATCGGGTCTGGCAGCAGTATTGCAGGCGACAATTCCGATCTTCGGCATGGTTTTCGCGCATCTAATGCTTCCCGACGAACCGCTGCAACTGCCCAAACTTCTGGGCGCACTGCTCGCGGTCGGCGGGGTGGCCATGATCTGCGAGCGCCTTCTCGGTTTCAACGGCTTGATGGCGTTCTGGGGCGGGCTCGGCATCATACTCGGAGCGGCCAGCGCGGCGTTTTCGAACGTCTTGCTCAAAGCGCGCGCGGTCCAACTGGCGCCGGCGATGATTGCTGGCTGGCAAATGATTTTCGGTGCAGCGCCGTTGCTCTTGATAGGATTTTTGGTCGAAGGAAATCCGCTAAAATTTCATTGGACCGTCCTGTCGATGCTTTGTCTGCTTTACCTCGCGGTAATCGGCTCGGCGCTGACCTTTTTGCTTCTTTACTGGCTATTGCCGCGAATGACTGTAGCGCGGCTACAAGCGATCTCGCTGATCACGCCACCTGGCGCAGTCGCGTTAGGTTGGGC
>JAALOD010000101.1:10401-12955 GCA_013372845.1 Candidatus Udaeobacter sp. | reverse complement strand
GTCTGGATTTCCGACGACTTCACCCTTCACTTGTGCAGCCAGCCGGACATTTACCTGAGGGATGCTACGGAGAACTCGTTGAGGCCGCCTCCACGCATTGCACTCAACTTGTCTTTCTCAACCCTGGACTGGAGACTTGCCAAGCAAACAATCTCCGCCGTTCGTGGGAGCCTCAGAAGTACTCGTCAATGGAGCAGCAGAACTCCATGCTGGCCAATTTGCAATTGTGGGTTGCTGATTACTACAATCGCGATGATTCGTGGTCGTACAAAGTCCATCGCAAGATCTTTGACGCTCACACTGGGTCAAAAGTGGAGCACACCGTCGTTCCGCTGGCTGCTAAAGCTCAACCAAGCGACTCTTCTCAAAACCTACTACGCTCGATGCAAGATGAAATATTGGGAGATCATCGCTGACAATCTCAGCAAAGCCGGTTGAAGTTGGGGCTGAGTCTCAGCGATTGATTCCAACGGCCGAACGATCTGGATTGCCGACGCGCATCGCGACGATGGAAAGCGGTTCGTTGTGCACGCGGATGAGAAGCTGACGGCGTTTCTGGAATTGGAATCGGCGATTCGTGCGGCAGGACGCCCAGAGGATTGCGGAGGGCGTGAAATAAAGCTCGACACACTGTCGCGGACCAAGTAAAAACCTCCTCGGTTACGTCATCCGACATTTCAACGTATCTTCGGCCGGGCTGAAGAAGCTCGTGGGGCTGGACCTTCGCTGGGACTGCCGCTTAGCGCGATCTCCGGGTCCAACTGGAACCCTGAGTCAGCCGAAAGTGAGGCCGCTGTTCAAAGCGCCTTGTAAAGGTTTGTTCTTGGTTCCGCGCAGAACTGGATTGCAGTTAACATCCAACCTCAGCAGAAAAGAAAGGAAAATAGAAAATATGACAACTCTATCGCTAAGAAATTCGGTTAACCGTGTTCTGCGACTCGCGCCGGTGCTCCTCGCTTGCCTTGCGGCAGTGTTTATCTCGGCACCGACTCCCGCGTTAGCCCGTGACGAGGTGCCGTTTAATGGGACTGTCTCTGGGTTCGTTGAGACTCAGGAGCCTGTGGACGAATGCACCGTTCACACACATGTGGTCAATTTCGGAAACGCCAATCACTTGGGAGCGTTCACCGGGACAGCAGAATTTTTCCCGAACTTCTGCGAGGACCCTCCAAATATTACGTACACTGGCACATTTGACTGGTTTGCGGCCAACGGCGACGAAATCTCCGGCACGTTCGAGGGGTACCTGACGGACCCAGACATGGACGGAGTGTACGACAACCATGAAACCGCAGAGGTGACAGGCGGCACGGGTCGATTCGCCGACGCCACCGGCAGTTTTACTCTGGGCGGGCAGATCGACTTCACGACAACACCGCCGTCCTTTGTCCTCCCATGGCAAGGGGTGATCAATTTTCATCGGCACGGACGATAAAGCATCGATTGTCGCAGCGCTGAGTACTTGCGAACCCCTACGGCTCCCGAAAATCGCCCGCGTGCTCATTCGTCTCGATCACGTTGCGGGCTGCATCGTAAACGCGAATCAACAGCATCATGTGAGCGGCTGTAGAATTGCGCGTATCCAGTGCGTGCGGAACTTCGGTGTACCACAACCGACCGAATGGCAGCGCATCGGAAATTAGATCGACGCCCGCCTAAAGATTAGAAACGGAGCTGCCGTTCTGTGCCGCAGACCGTGCGTCAAGCTGTCGTAACACCGGCCCGAACCACGGCCTTTAGAAGGATCCTCACAACCGCGATCTCATCACGAGGAAGCCACACTTGCTTTCGGATGCTATTGAACGCGCGGTACGTTAGCAAAACTGCTTCCCGAGGGTCATCAGTCAGCCGAGAAGCGAAGTTGTAAACGGCGGGATAATGACGAGCGATCAAACTATCAAAATGCCCGAGGTTCGTTTTGATCGACGGGTTTCGCTTTTCGTTCGGTTCTTGCGGGAGGCGGTGCAGAACATGGTTGCTCTGGCTGGGCGGTCCTTTCATTTGTGGGGGGTCCTTTCATTTATCAGTTAGTTCTACGGAATTGCCGAAGCGGAGTTCCCTGGGATAAAAATTGTAGGTATATCAAACATTTCACTCGGCCCGGTTCCATCAGAGCGGCTGGCCGGTGTCCTCGATGCAAAAGTACAGAGTTCGGACCTATGCTGTGAGCGACTTATTACGGGCTGCTCGCTGACACGGCTGCGCCATCAGCCGTCATTCAGCAACCAGAAACCGATTCTCGCGTGATCCCTGACCGCGCTGGAAACCTATTTACATTGCAACTTGATGCCGAAAAAACCGGAGAAGAAGTTAACAGGCATCCCCCAAATTCCCCATCCCCATAGGAGTGCCTTGGTTAGTGAGCCAAGCGATTTTTTTGAGCAGTCGCTTGGCTCCTCTTTTGCTTTTACTTACTCTGCAGCCAATTGACGTTTTTCTTAGCAACCAGTAGGTCAACAGTTCGAGAGCTAAGTGGTTGCCACACCAAAAGACGTTGCGGGAACTTCGAGCGCAGAAATCCGTATGAAGTTCTTGAATGAGCGATTTGTCCCGG
>JAALOD010000101.1:8400-10391 GCA_013372845.1 Candidatus Udaeobacter sp. | reverse complement strand
GGAACTTCGAGCGCAGAAATCCGTATGAAGTTCTTGAATGAGCGATTTGTCCCGGCGCGGTGCTCGACGACGTGGCAACAGTAAGAGCAACGCAATAACTGGCGGCATGATCGTCGGCATGACCGTGTATCCTTGGGACGACAGATGCTCAAAGCTAGTCGGAATCAACATCGTAAAAATCTCGGAAGCGGACTACCGAGACCATCCGGACTTGTGCATGAAAATTGTCGTTGAGGCGCTGCTCTCGCTTCCGTCAGGATTTTATACGGTCGTTAACCATACTGAACCAGTGCCCTGCGTGATGGATATCCGCCTTGCCGATAAGGGCTGTGGATTACGATTGAGACCGTTTGACAGAGAAACGATCAACAGCATAAAGCAGCCAGCCTGCCTGCGCGTCGTGGTTGGGTGAAGAAATACGACGCCAACAAAGCCAACCTTGGTAGCACTTGGAATAGCCTAAGCACAGAGCGTGCGTGAAATACTGGGAAATCAGCGCGGACAATCTCAGTAAAGCCGGTTGAAGGCTGGGGCTGTGTGTCAGCCATCGATCCCAACGGGCGAACGATCTGGATTGCAGCTGCGCATCGCGATGACGGAAAGCGTTTCGTTGTGCACGCCGATGAATTGTTGACTGCGTTTATGGAACTCGAAGCGTTGATTCGCACCGTCAGCGCTTTTTCAGCGAATGTAACAAATATCCCATTGGAAACATCGAGACACCAAGAACAGCGCTCCAGAAATCAAGGTAATGGCCAACACTGTGTGGGCGACCCCAATTCATCCAAGGGAATAGGTGAAGCGCTTCGGAGAGATGAGTGAGCACGACTATCACAAGGCACCCTGCCCCCAATAGCTGCACGAAAGAGATCATAGTCTTTGCACGGGCGAAAAGGATTGCTGACCCAGCAAACAGGCATGCATACCGGCACCAACGCGAGCACGGCTATCCGCAATGTTGCGTTCACCATTCTTTAAAATCGCCCGCGTGCCGGTGTGTTTCAATCAGGTTGCCAGCATCATCGTAAACGCGAACAGCTGGCGCAGCGAAAATTAGATTAAGCCGCCACCCCTAAAATCCGGTCCCGATAACGTTAGTAATCTCGCCGTTGGGACCAAGGATTACGGCGCTGCCGTATCCGGACTGCTGCGCGCCCTGTTGGATTTGGTCTCCCGCCTGCTGAAGCCCGTTTGCGATCATGGCCGCTTGGGCTTGTCTCCAGGCGACGCCCTCCTGTTCAGCCTCGCGCCAGTATTGAAGCGCCTGTAGAAACAAAGCGTTGTATTCTGCGGTCTCAGCCGGTCCCCAATCCTTGCGCGGTTTCCCCGAGTTCATTTCCACCATGTGTTGCGCCTGATTCCCGCGCGAGGTACTTCACGAACGCGCGCAATTTCAACTTGCTTGCAAATGCTGTCCAGAAATGCGTCCAACCTTGGCAAAGCTTCCGGGAAACGGTCTTCGATAAAGCTAAGCTTTTCGCCCCAACTGAAGCTGGTCGGTATTTCTTAATGGATATGCAGCCTAGGAAGCAATTTTTCACCTTCTCCTGTTTCCAACCACTGACGGTGCACGCCAAGAACGGCGCAAATCTTATTTAGATGACGCGGGTGAGGAAACCTGTCCTGTCGCAGCCAGCGACTCACTGCTGCCGGACTAACGCCCACTCTTTCGGCTAACGCCTTTTGGGTTAGTGGCGGCCGCCTTTCCAGCATCACTTTCCTTAGGTGTCTCGCAAACATCGCAGTGTTGGCGATCCGCCGAGATTTCATACTTTATGCACGCTTGCCGGTGATCCCATGTCTCTGTCGATCCGACAGTTTTCCATTAGTACGGTGTTGGTCGACGCTCTTTGCCTCGGCGCGCGCGTGCGCGTGGAACATCCACTCTTCGGAATCCAGGCGGAACCGTCTCGCCCTGTAGAAACCGCTGCAGAAATTGTCGAGCGCGTCGTTCGTTTCGTCGTTCGTTCCACCACCGATTGATGCCAGAA
>JAALOD010000101.1:0-117 GCA_013372845.1 Candidatus Udaeobacter sp. | reverse complement strand
GAGCAGCAGGGCGTTGCTTACGCTAAAACCGTCGCGGAGGCGATGAACCTTAAACTCGACGCGGACAATCCAGCAGACCGCGAGAAATTGCGCCGAGCAATTCTCGGTCTTGTCGCC
>JAALOD010000100.1 GCA_013372845.1 Candidatus Udaeobacter sp. | reverse complement strand
CGGTGAGGTTTGGCGGCGGCTAGTAGGGAATTACTGAAGAAAAAATATAAACAAGAGTGATTCTGCGGGAAAATTTCAAAATTAAACAAATAAAGGACAACCCAAAAAATGAATAGAAAAACCACCACTACCTCTAAGACGCATCTCCTTCGAGCTGCGTTTTTCCTCACTCTTCTTTTCCTTGTTATCCAGGTGATTCCCCGCGTGGTGGGACAGCGAAAGACGCCAGAGGCGCCGGCAGTCTGCCCGACCCCGTGGCAACTTGTTGCAAACATGCCGCTAGACCTGTACGGGGCTGCGGGCGCTTCCAACGGCACCTTCTCGTACCATGCCGGCGGCTACTCCTTTAGTTCTGTTCCGCCCACTGTGAACGTCTTCAACCGTTACGATCCGGTGGCCAACACGTGGACTGCGCTGGCACCTATGCCCGACAGCTTAAGCTTGATGGCTTCCGCCGTTTACTACCCGCCGACGAACAAAATTTACGTCTTCGGCGGCGAAGATGGCGACACCGGCGTCAATAGTAACGCGACCAGAATTTATGACATCGCGTCCAACACGTGGAGCGCAGGAACGCCCATGCCGGACGTGCGCAGCTTTATGGCGTCAGGCTACAACAGCGCTAATGGCAAGATCTATCTGGTCAGTGGTTACAACACCGGATTCGTGGACAGCGCTCAGCCCACCACGTGGGAATACGACCCAGTGGCCAACACTTTCGCCGTTAAAGCGAACTTTCCACACCCCGCAGGTGGCTTCGCGTCTGGCGTTATCAGCGGCCACCTGTACGTGGCCGGCGGACGCGATCTCAACAACGTCTCTCTCAACCTGGTCTGGGACTATGACATCGCGGCTAACACGTGGACACAAAAAGCCAACATGCCGGGTAGCCAGAACAATGTTCGCGGCAGCGCTGTTGCACTCGACAACCTGTGGGTTTTCGGGGGCGGCAATCCGTTTGGCCCCACTGCCTCGACCAAAGCTGCGTTTGCCAGGGAGCGAATCAAGGGCCAGCTGGTTCCGAACACCACCACCGGCGCATCACGCTACGACCCCGCCACGGATAGCTGGTCAAGCGTGCCCAACATGAACGTGCAGCGCGCATTCACATCGGGTGCGGCGATCAGCGCCAAATTAGTTGCCGCCGGCGGCTACGACGGCACGTTCACGGTTGCAAGCGCGGAGGCACTGGATGCGTGCATTCCAGAGCCAACGCCTACTCCGTGCGATAGTGGGGTGATCGTTAATGGTGGATTCGAGACCGGCAGCCTCGCACCCGACTGGGTAATTGACGGCTTTAACAACCCGCCCGTAGTCAGTACCGCCAATCCGCACAGCGGGACGTTTTCGGCCGCGGCAGGCGACTTCGGCCCGTTCCCAGCGCCCGAGCCAATCGGGGACAGCTCATTCTATCAGCAGTTCGCGGTACCCGCCACTGGCGGCACGCTGAGCTTCTGGCACTGGGACTACACGACCGACAGCATTACCTTCGACTGGCAGGATGCCTACATCACGAATAGCTCCGGCACCATCCTGGCGACGATCTTCCATCAGTGTGTTAGCGACCAGATCTGGACCAACCAGACGGTCGACATGACGCCGTATGCGGGGCAGACAGTGCGCATCAAGTTCCTGGTGCATCAGGATGGCTTCGGCGACGACACCGGCATGTATGTGGACGATGTGGCTCTGTTGGAGCCGTGCCCCACACCCACGCCTACGCACCAACACCTACGCCGACTGCAACGCTACACCTACACCTACACCCACACCGGTGCAGATCACGCTGCACGCGCGTGGTTACAAAGTGCGGCCTGCAAACGGTGGACCTCTTCTGGAGTGGCCGACCTCGGGTTTCATCGACATCTATCGCAACGGCACGTTGATTGCCACGGTGCCGAACCAGGGTGGATTCTATACCGATCACCTCAACCGCAATGGTCGAGGGAACCATACCTATAGGGTGTGCATAGCGGGCACTGGGAACTGCTCGAACCAGGTCACGGTGACGTTTGGCAGTGGCTAACTCCCCGTAGCAAGCAGGTTCAATCTACGCGGCGCCGTGCAAGCGGCGCCGCGTCTTTCGAACAGCGTAATATTAAAAGTCCATTCGAACTCGCCCAAAAAATTTTGTAAAATTCTTTCTTGGCCTCGCTGGCTTGATTCATTAGAAAGATTCCAACTTTAACTCATAAGCTTACTAACAACGCAAAATCGGAGGACCAAAAAATGCTAAAGAAAACACTGACCGCTTTCACACTCTCTTTCCTTTCGCTTCTCGGAAGTGGCTGGGAAAATTACGCAGCCCAACCCAGCCAGAAAACGTCAGATGCGGCAACCGGCACACTTCAAAAGATGATCGTTGAGAGCGGAAGCGTCACGTTGGATCTCGATCTGAACGGGTTGAATGGAAGCAGTTCCTTGGTGGCAAGACCCATCACATTGCACTTCGCCGCGGCGGCCAATTCCTTCCTTCCTATTCTGGTTTTTAACGATCTGTTGCGCGCAGCCGAAACTGGTTCCTTGACCCTCATCCCGCAAAACACTGCGGGGGCCGAGGTCTACGACCCCGGCTACAGTACTCTCCCCGCGGCGCTTCGCGCGTCCCTCGGTCAGCTCGCCATTGAAAAAATGGACTGGGATGCACCGGTTGATCTCGTCGTGCGCGACAGCAAGAGCGGATTGGTCTTTTTCAATGTCGAGGGACACCAGTACGATTACGATGCCAACGCGCAGTTGCTTTCCATCACTGGGGGAAGACTTCTCATTTCAAAAGAGTTTGCCAATGCGCTGGGCCGGCCAGCAGACGCCGGTGCAACAGTTGGAAAAATCTCAATTGGCGCTGCGATGCAACCGATCGAAGTTCAGACCCTCGTCAACGGTGAAACCAAATCGGTGGTCATGCCGCCGTTGCGAGGCGCAGCCGGAGCAGAAGGACCGACACTGGTTTCCGGGCCCGATGTAATCGTTGGCGATCTGCCGGACATGGCGCAATTCGGAAGTAATGGAAACTTCGTCGGGCTGGGAATTGCAACTACTTCTTGTAACAACGGTGACCAGCCACTGAATTGGTTTTCGTTGCCGAATACCGATCATCCTGTTATTCCGCAAAATCTATATCGCATGAGCGGCGGTGCCAGTAACGACGACCGGTTCGAACAAATCGGCCAGTCCTGGCTTAAACATGCCTTTACGGCACTACAAGGAAACGCTTGCAACCTTGGTTGCACTCCCGGTTGCAGTGGCACACAGCTATGCCCCGGATGCTCCGATCCTTACAGTTCCGGTTTAAATGCGGGTCAAAACGGGCTGGGTTCGCGCGCCTGGGTGAACCCATTTACCGGCGCTTTCCCATCGGGCGCAAACAACCATACCGGGCACAGTCACACCGGCACGTCGCACCGGGTCACAGTGGCGACGAGCGACCTGGATCCATCGCAAAATCCCAGTGCGACCTATTTCGCCGAAGCGCAATATGTCACTCCGCACGAATACTCGTGGTGTCAGTCGCATCCTGGCCAATGCAATATGTTCAACAACGCCTCTTACCATCAGTTCACCGTAAGCGGCGGCCCGACCAACTTCACATTTTCGCCTGTTGGCTCGACGGCGCGAGCACAGCCCGCCATCCTCGCCTGGAGAGGCGCCACGGTAAACCAGGTCCAGCCCGACCCGGGTAACGACGGCATCTGGCTCATGGGCTTCAAGGTGACTAATCCAAATCCTGGAGTCTGGCACTATGAGTACGCTCTGTATAACGAGAACCTCGACCGGGCAATCCAATCATTCAGTGTGCCGCTAGGCCCTGGAACCAACATCAGTAACATCGGCTTTCATGCGCCGCTTCAGGAGCCGGGTTGGGCAAACGACGGGACGTTTAACAACCAGGGTTATAGCAGCCAACCGTGGGCTGTTACGCAGGTCAGTGGCTCGATATCATGGAACAGCGAAACATTTGCGCAGAATCAGAACGCCAATGCGATTCGCTGGGGAACGTTGTATAATTTCCGGTTTGACGCTGATCAGCCGCCGCAAAGCGTGAACGCACAATAGGTTACTTTAAGACCGGCGCGCCCATGTCGGTTCAAATCAGCGCCTGGCGTTGGCGGGACACCGACACCAACACCTACACCGACCCTACACAACACCCACACCAACACCTACTGACGCCGACAGCTACGCCTACAGCCACAGCAACACTACTGCGAGCTCAACAGCTACGCCTACGGCGACACCGGGGCAGATCACGCTCGGTGCGCGCGGCTACAAGGTGCAGGGGCAGCAGAGGGTGGACCTCTCCTGAATGGAGCTACCTCGAACAACATCGACATTTATCGTAATGGCGTGTGATTACCACTGTGCCGAACATCGCCGGTTTCTACACCGATAACATCGAGTGCGCGGCAAGGGGACGGCAAGTTGACGACACCTAACCGGTCACGGTCTGTGATGCAGCAGTCAATCTGCTCTAACCAGGTCCGGTGAGGTTTGGCGGCGGTTAACGGCAGCCATGCAGAGAACTGACCGTGGCTAGTATCAGCGACCGGTTGTAGCTGGATGATCGTCGAGGCTTGCTGCCCAAGGCACGCAGTCAACGGGGTTCTTAACACAAGACAACGAAGGTCACCTTGATCGGCACTCGTGCGCGCTCCCGCAGCCTTTATCGTTTGTTTTTTATGTTGCCTTAACGGTTTTTCCGGTCAATCCGCATGGTTACATAAAGAAAATTTAAAAAGAGTCATTGACGACTATTTGGCCGCTTCTGCTACAGCAATCCTCTCGGCTCCACTCCGGGGTCGCAAAATACAATCCACTTCAACCGTAATCAATCCATCAAAAGAAGTCCACTTCGCAATCAGCGTCACCGTGGCCTTATATGCCGGTGCCGTATCTTTAATTGCGCGCTTTCAATTGCTTTCCGCGTCGTTGCCTCCTCGGCTGTATCGCTTATTGTGGCTCTGGTCACCCAGGCGAATGTTCGCACAAAGCAGGCGCAACAACCGCCTCTATCGCAGTTCCGTCAACCACCACGACTCGGCCCGGGCGAACAGGCGCCGGACGTGGTGCAGTGGTCGGGTCCGATCGTGGTGCTGGTGTTGGACATGAAATTTGCGCACAACCCCTTAACCGTTCTCCTGACCAACGTTTAAGCATCCCGGATGCTGAACAGTGGCGCGCTGACGCGTTATCCGACACTCCGAGCGCGCGATGCACACCGCTCACCAAACAGCTTTAGCGTGCAATCGGTTCTTCAAGACAGTCACCGATGAGGAAACTATCTCCAGTCGCGGCCACACCGACAAACATGCCGCTGCGCCGCTGCTGACCATTCGATGGGATCAACTACGACCCAAAGCGGCGTGCGGTTGTTTTCCACCGACACGTGCAAATGGCGACTGTGGCCGAAACGAATCATTACGTCGAAACGACTAATCAGTTCTGTCAAGGTTTTGATAAAAACGGGAATCATGCCACTCGTGGCGGGCCTGCCGACCACATCCGTTAATTCATTCATCATTGCCACCTCAGCGGCCCGCCCTGCGAAGGCCCGAACCAGAACAGGGAGACCCTTTCATCATGTATGATCAGATGGGCCGATCGCTGGGTAGTGAGCGATTCGCTTTCCCCTCGCTTTCCTGGCAGATTCATATGGCAATGCATTCGGTGTCTCGCAGACCCCAGACCCTGTCATGGTGGCCCGTGGGCGTTCCTCTACGCCGTGCAAATGATCCGCGAACCCCGCAGCTTGGCGTTACGGCAAGTTTGCCCCCACCTGTGGAACCCGCAGCCTGGTAAAATGCCTATTTTCTGACGGTCAACCTTTTTTCGGCAAGCTCGGTTTCAAGGCGTGGGCGTTTTGCGCTCGATCGCGCGTCGATGCCGGTGGCGGTCCGCCAATGCCATCCATTTTGATATCCCCGCCGGTTTGGCGATTCCACAGTTTGGTTGCTGCCACTTTCGCACCGGGATCCGCCGCCTGCGGCAGAGATGAATGCTCCGTCTGTCGATAGCCCGCCACCGGCGGTGCCTGACCCAGGTCCACGCCTGGTTGTTCCATGTCGATTTCGCTCCGGCAAATTCAACTCTTGGCATTGGCTCAACCACAGCCCAAAGCCCAGATCACAGTCAACGGTTCGTTGACGCCTTCACCGAATACCACTCCGCTTGTGCCCAGCAGGAACGGGCCAATTAGATACCCTTGGCGATAAAATCAGACGCCGCTGGTCTATCAGAATCCGGTGGCACCGAATCGTTATGGGCTGACCAGACCATATGCTGAATTTCCGAATGGCCGACGCGGTGCGCTGGTATCAGCTTGATGTTACCGGCGGTAATTTTCCGCCACAGCCGTTCAACAGCAGGATTGGACCAATGGCAACGATGGTTTGTGGCGCTGGATGCCCAGCATAGCTGTTGATCAAGCGGCGACACGGCCATTGGCTATTCCACGTCGAGCGCCAGCATATTCCCGGTATTCGTTACGCGGGCCGTCTTGCTTCCGATCCTCCAGGTAACCTCGCCCAGGAGAGCCATCAGGACTAACGGCGGCGGCTCTCAAACTGATACCCGTGGTCGTTGGGGCGATTACACCATGACTACCCTCGATACCGATGGTATGACTTTGGCATGCTAACGAATATTTGACGACCACTAGCTCTAGCAGTTGGTCCACAAAAATCGGTAAGTTCAATTTCGTCGGCGGCGGCCCAACGCCGACGCCAACACCGACACCAACCAGTGCAGTTGGTCAGCGGGCGAGCCTCCCGTGTCGGCACCCGATCGTGGGCGTCTTTTTCCCAGCCAATGGAAGTTTTACGGATGGGGGGCGTAGCTCAGACTTAGTGGCAGCGTTTCACGCCACGTGTTGAGTATACCCAGTTGCCAATACCTGGACGATCAAATCGGCGACATTGCCGGACAACTCGTGAACAACATGGCGCGGTGTGCTCACCGATCCGGAACACCTAGCATCTACTGCGTGGGCGGTGTTCGCTGCTGGACGATCATACTGGCGCGTTTTCCTACAACCCGTCACTGACACACTGAGCACCGTTGCCGCTCGGCTGCGGGACGACAATCCTCTGGTGGAGGTTTCACCGTATTTTCGAATAAGCTTACATCCTGGGCGGGTTCAACATCCTCCTAGGCACTCGACCGACCAGATCTGGAGTTTACTCCCATGACCAAGTGGGTCAAGAGGCTCCACCTGCCACGCCTAATAGTATACCGACCACCACCATCGGTAGCCTTATCTACCTGGTGGCGCGCCAGTATCCAGGCGGGCTCTCACAGATACCACAAACCTCTTGCTCAATCCTGCGGATAGTATCTCGACCATTGCGCCATACCGAGGGCTACAAGAATACAGTGGGCTTAACTTCTGCAAAAGATGTATGTCTTGGGCGGGCAATTTCCCTACGCCCTCCAATGAGGTGGACGTTTACGATCCGGTTAGCAATACTGGTCAATAGGTAGTCCAATCTGAACGCGCGGCGCAGCTTCGCGACCGATACCGATGGACCAACGCATCTGGATGGCAGGCGGGTATGATGGACTGGCCACGTGGCTCCATGGAAATCTTCAACTGCCCGGTTAGTCCGGTGCGCGACACCCACACCAACGCCGACGCCACCCCACCCCACACCACACCAACACCTACGCCGACGCAACGCCGACTGCTAACGACACCTACACCGGTGCAGATCACGCTGCAGGCGCGTGGTTACAAAATACGGCCTGCAAAAGGTGGACCTGTTCTGGAGTGGGCCGACCTCGGGTTTTATCGACATCTATCGCAATGGTGTTGATTGCCACGGTGCCGAACCAGGGTGGATTCTATACCGATAACATCAACCGCAATGGGAAGGGGACCTATACGTATAGGGTGCATAGCGGGCACTGGGAACTGCTCAACCAGGTCACGTGACCTTTGGCGGTGGTGGCTACCCTAAGCAAGCAGGCTCACCTACGCGGCGCCGTGCAAGCGGCGCCGCGTTTCTGCTGCAATTTCAAAGAACAAGAGGATGCTACCTGGCAGAATGCCAATGCCCGAATGCAAAGAAAGTATTGACGCGCTCGTTTGCATCTGACCAAAAGCGGATGAATCAAGAACTGCGGCTCTGAAAACAATCCGAAACAGCCAAGAAATTTTCCTACGAGAGCCGGGTGTCGCTCCACGCGAGTCCATTACAACACTGTGAGAACCTCCAACCAAATATGTCCTATGATCAACCAAACTAGAACTAACCGTGCTTTATTCGGCCTGAGCTCCTTTGGCCTCTCAGGCACGGGCTTTTTCATTTATCTGGCCTTGCTGCTTGGTCCTGGCATTGCCACGGGTCAGACGGCACAGCCCACCACCTTTAACCCGAGTGAGCCGCTCGAAAGGTACGATAATCCGCCTGCGTACATTTACCGGCTCGAGACTGGGCCGCGAATGATCTCCCAATTCGGCCCGTTCGTCAGTTTCCAGGCGAACGTTGATGCCAACGGGAACAATATCATCGGCGACGCTGCCAACGAGCCATCAATTGCCGTTGATCCAACCAATGGCAACAAGATCACAATCGGTTGGCGGCAGTTCGACAGCGTACTGTCCAACTTCCGGCAGGGCGGCTGGGGATATACCACCGATGGCGGCACGACCTGGACGTTTCCCGGCGTTCTGGAAAATAACGTGTTCCGCAGCGATCCGGTCTTGCATTCGGATGAAACAGGGAGGTTTTTCTATCTCAGTCTGCTCGAATCATTTTGTGACGATATCTGGCGCTCGACTAGTGGCGGTCAAACCTGGACGCGTCTGCCACCCGAGGGAGGCGGAGGAGGAGGGGACAAGGAATGGTTCACCATCGACAAGACCAACGGCATGGGGCACGGATTCCAGTACCAGGCTTGGAGCACCGCCGCCCCTTGCAGCTTTGGGCAATTTAGCCGGTCCACAGACGGTGGGTTTACCTGGCAGAGTCCACTCAGCCTTCCTAATTCGCCCGTGTGGGGCACGCTCGACGTGGCCACCAACGGCAACCTTTTCATCGGTGGCGCAAGCAGCTTCAGCAGCCCGTTCTGGTGCATTCGTTCAAGCAATGCGCAGAACCCGAACGTGACACCAACGTTTGACCAAATCACTCAGGTGAACCTTGGCGGCAGCCTCGTTTTTGGTGGGGCGATAAATCCGGGAGGGCTTGCAGGGCAGCTGTTTCTTGCAGTGGACCGGTCGGGCGGCCCTACCAACAACAACATTTACATGCTGGCCAGCGTGCAGTCGAGCGGCAACGGAACTGACGTGATGTTCGCGCGCAGCACCAACGGTGGGGTCAGCTTCAGCGCGCCGCACCGGATCAATGACGACCCAGTGAATTCGAACAAGTGGCATTGGTTTGGCACACTCTCAGTCGCGCCGAATGGACGAATTGATGCGGTGTGGTTCGATACGCGAAACGCCGCCAACAATACCGATTCGCAGTTGTTCTACTCCTACAGCACCGATGGAGGCGTGACCTGGGCGGCGAACGTCGCGGCAAGCAATTCGTTCAATCCGTTTGAAGGCTACCCGAATCAGAACAAGATCGGCGACTACATCACGATCGTCTCGGATAACACTGGCGGCAACGTGGCGTATTCGGCGACGTTCAACTTGAATCCGAACCGGGGCCAGCACGAGGAGGACATCTATTACGTCCGCGTATTCCCACGGAGCACCGACCCCACGCCGACTCCAACGCCAACAGCAACTCCCACTCCAACGCCTACGCCCACAGCAACACCTACTGCGACGCCACAGCTACGCCTACTCCGACACCGGGACAGATCACGCTAGTGCGCGCGGCTAAGGTGCAGGGGCAGCGAGGGTGGACCTCTCCTGGAATGGAGCTACCTCGAACAACATCGACATTTATCGTAACGGCGTGTTGATTACAACTGTGCCGAACATCCCCGGTTTCTACACCGATAACATCGGAGTGCGTGGCAAGGGACGTACGTACGAGTCTGCGATGCAGGCACGCAAAACTGCTCTAACCAGGTCACGGTGAAGTTTGGCGGCGGCTAGCGGTGGCCATGAATCCCAGGAAATCGGTGATCGGTAGTCAGCTTGCTCGCCGTAACCTTGGCGAAGACGGGTGATCTGTTGTGCACGCGGGCCTATCAAGGAGCGAGCATCGAGTAAGAGGCAGAACGACCACCAGCCACGGCTTAGCGACAAGCTTCGCGTGGGGCTTCGCCACTCTAGGTCCCCCCGGAGTCACAAAAATGCAACAAAAAATTTTCGAAAAAGTATTGACGCCCTGTCGCGATTTTTTAGTATCAACGGCGTTCCACACCCAAACCATTCCCTGCGCCACTGAGGACAGTGGCGTTCGGGGATTCTCACCGACGTGAGGAAGACCAGAGAAGAATTCGACTATGATTAAGCGAACCGCCAAAAATATCAGGGCCCACATCCATTGGGCCGCCGGAATATTCGTTCTTTTAGTGTTACTGGCCATCCCGCTGCTCCCGGCAACTGTGACACCGGCGCCGACTGCAACTCCCACGCCAACGCCCATACCGACACCTGGGCAGATCAGGCTCACTGCGAATGGCTACAAGGTAAAGGGGCAGCACACAGTGGACCTCACCTGGCCCGAAGGCACGTCGAGCAACGTCGACGTCTATCGCAACGGCGTGCTGATTGCCACAGTGCCCGAGATTCCCGGTTTTTACACCGATCACATCGGCGCCAAAGGCAGGGGAACCTACACGTACAAGGTGTGCGAAGCGGGCACTCAGAACTGCTATAACGAGGTCACAGTTAGGTTTGACGGCGGTGGGTAGCACGGCCTTGTAGCCCGGAGATTAGATGTGGTTGTAGCCGGGATCCTGGACTTAGGCTCTTACAGTTCTGACCTCTGACGCTTTTTCGTGAGCATGCTCTTTGGGCCCGCCATTAAGTCTGCAAAGGCGCAAATATCAGACGGCAGAGCCGCAGTCACTTTGCCAACACGTCGAGTATAACGCGTTCTACCTAGACAAGGAACTCGCGAGTGGTTGCCACGAACCGTCCGCTCACAAGTCTTGCGATCACGTCGTCGCCTAGGAAGACATGCCGACGGCGGAGGAACACAAAGTGCATTCAATGATCGCGGAGTTAAGATGAATTCGCCGGTTCCACCACTAGGCCAGAGAAACAGCTTCGCGATAACGCGGAAAATCGCGGTTCTTGCGCAGTGAGGCAAGAAACAAATGGATTCGCCAGTCGATTGACGATCGGCACCGCCAGCCTGGCGAATGCGGCGCGGTCCGAGGCTGGCGCGCTCGCCGAGTCAGACTCGCCACAGGAACGAGTCCGTCTACTGGCGGACTGGCAGCCTCATATCCGATTTTCCCACGCTCCCCAACTGACAAGTGACTAACACCAGCAAAAATCGGGGTAGTCCTGGATTAACGCTTGACAAGAAGGCAGCGCAGTGTGGTAGAAGGGAGGCTCCGGGATTATCAACGCCTTACCCTTTGAGACCTCTAATTTCCATTTCCTCACTCGTCGTCGCTGGTTTGTGGAGTGCCGTTCTTCCAACAAACGCACAGGTCGACGTTACCCAGGAACACAACAATCTTTCCCGCGACGGTGTTTACATCGATTCGGCCTTCACGCCGTCCGCCGCCGCTAACTTGACGCGCGACTTGAACTTCGACGGCACGATTTCAGGCCATCTTTACGCCCAACCGCTTTATATCGAGAACGGCCCCGGCGGCGCGGCGATGGTTATCGTCGTGACGGAATCGAATAACGTGTATGCGCTCGACGCTACAGATGGCAGCACTATCTGGCAACGCAACCTCGGCACGCCTGTGCCTAGAGCCAATCTGCCGTGCGGCAACATCGATCCCCTGGGAATTACCGGCACGCCCGTTGTCGATCTCACATCGCGGGCGCTGTTCCTTGACGCGATGACCACGCCCGATGGCGGCACGACCAAGAAACATCTCATTTTCTCCCTCAACGTGGACACCGGCGCCACCAATGCTGGCTGGCCCGTGGACGTGAATGCCACCGCTACTTACAACGGCATGACCTTTACCTCCACCGTGCAGAACGAGCGAGGCGCGCTCGCTCTGGTGAACGGCCGCGTCTATGTGGCGTACTCCGGTCATCTTGGCGACTGCGGGACTTATCATGGCTGGGTAGTTGGCGTTTCGATCACTGATCCCACCAATGTCAAGGCATGGGCTACCACAGCAGTCGGCGGTGGAATCTGGGGGCACGGCGGGGTGGCCAGCGATGGCACCAACATGTTCGTCATTACCGGGAACACGTTCGGCACTGGAGGCAACTGGATGGGCGGCGAAGCGATTATTCGGTTGAAAGCCGGGCCAGTCTGGAGCGGGCAGCCCACTGACTATTGGGCGCCCACCAATTGGTTCTCGCTCGACAACGGCGACACCGATCTCGGCGGTGTCAGCGCCACGCTCATCGACGTGCCAGGAGCGACACCTTCGCAGTTGGTGCTCGCATTAGGCAAGGATCACAATGCCTATTTGCTTAATCGGAACAACCTCGGCGGCATTGCCGCGCCGGTGGCCCAGGCGAATGTTTCCAGTTCCGTGATCAGAGGCACATCGGCTGTCACTTACCGCACCAGCCAGGGAACATATTTTGCTTTTCATAACGACGTCAGCACGATTTCCGCTTACAAAATTACTCCGACAAATCCACCTACGATAACCTTCGCCTGGAGCATGAGCCAGAACGGCCGGGGCTCGCCCTGGGTGACAACGACTGATGGGACCAACAATGCAATTGTATGGGTGGCCGGCACCGAGGGCGACCAACGCTTGCACGGTTACAATGGCGATACTGGCGCGGTCGTTTACGCCGGTGGCGGCCCCAACGAGTTGATGACTGGCACGCGCCAGTGGAATACAGGCGCGGTCGCTCGCGGCCGGATTTACTTTGGCGCAGACAACACGGTCTATGCGTTTAGCGT
>JAALOD010000010.1:39785-51598 GCA_013372845.1 Candidatus Udaeobacter sp. | reverse complement strand
ACGTGGCAGCTAATTGATCCTTCGAAATTGTCGCTGCTTGCTTCTCAGCCATCAATGTAAGAATTTTACCACCGCTCAAGCCAACGACAAGCGATGTCAGAAGCTGAGCGACGGTCAGGTGTAACTCAATTGTTGTTCCGGTTACCAAATCGTACGACGCCAGTGGACCATAAACGCCCCAGACGACAACAGACGCTACCGCGCCAACGAGCACATTCCCAATCCAACCCGGCCGCCAAACCTTCGCCGCAGGATCAAACCGCGGATAATTGAACTCACCGCTGATCGCGGAGTTAACAATTCCACCGATGGCTCCACAGCCGGCGACAAGCAGAATGATTTGCCAGATCGTCATAAAACCTCCGTGTCCTACCTTGCACAGTCCGAGCAGGGAATTAAAGCAAATTCGCACTAGTTCCGCCTAACGAGTTTCAAATGAGCGCAGCGTGATTTTGATGAGTTAGTTTTCCTAGCGGCGGGCTGAATCGCGGGGTAAAAATGGAAGCATGGCCGAAACGCATACAGGTCAGTGTTACTGTGGTGCGGTAGAGATCGAGATGCGCGGCGATCCTCTGGAGATGGGTTACTGCCATTGTGAGAACTGCCGGCATTATTCCGCCGCGCCGGTGAGCGCGTTCACGTTGTGGAAGAAAGAGAACGTAAACGTCACAAAGGGCGAAGAGTTCCTTGGCCGATTCAAAAGCAGCGAGATCAGCGAACGCAGATATTGCGCAAAATGCGGCGGCCACATCCTGGTCGAACATCCAACGCTCGGTCTAATGGATGTTCGCATTGGCGCTCTCCGGAATTTTCCGTTTAAACCCAATGTTCATCTGAACTACGCGGAAACCATCCTGCCGATTAAGGACGGTCTGGCCAAGCTGAAGGATTTCCCCGCGGAGATCGGCGGCTCGGGACAGACAATGCCTGAGTAAATTACGCCGACCAGATGTCGGCCAGGACCCGCTTGAAATTTCCGCCCAGGATTTTTTCTACCGCCGCGCTCTTGTAGCCGCGCTTCAACAACGCATCGGTCACGAGCTCGAGTTTCCGTTCGGTATTCAGGTCTGGGATATAAGCCGGCCGATCCTCGCCTGGCGCAGCGATCCCCGCGGCTTTCCGTTCCTCGGTCCTGCGTTTCAGTTCGGCAAGTTCCTCTTCGCCGACGTGCAGAAAGGGAACGTCCGTCCCGATCCGACATGATCTTCACCGCAAACCTTAACCGCGTGGTCGAGATGCTGGAGATAATCCTTGAGCATCGGCTGCTTCCGCGGCTCGGTCAGAAACGGCAGCATGTAAATTCCGATCACGCCGCCTTTCTCCGCCAACGCTTTAATTCGCGATCTTCCTTGTTCCGCGGATGCATGTAAACAGCGCGACAGCCGGGGAGTGATCAATACCGGTTTCTTCGACGCCGCGATGCCGTCCGCCGTCGTCTTTGTGTTTGGAATGACTGAGATCGAGCGCAACGCCGACCTCATTCATCTTGGCCACGGCGCTGCCGCCGAGATCGGTCAGGCCGTCCGTGTCGCCGTCGAGACAACCGCACCCGAGCGGCGTCCGGTGATTGTAGGTGTGCATCACGCGCACCCGAGACTGCGGAACAGCTCGATCCTGTCGATCTTGTCCTCGAGCATGTTCGGTGATTCGAACGAGTAAATGATGCCGAGCTTTCCTTCGTTCTTCGCGCGATCGAAATCGGCTGCGCGCGCACTTTGAAAACGCTTCCGGCTGCTTTTCCATCAACAGCTCCGCCTTCGCGATCGCGGCCACGGTCTCCTCGAAATTTCCCTGTGCGCCGCCAAGTGTCGACTTCACCACGTTCACGCCGGAACCGACAATCAGCTTGGTCACGCCCACCGGATCATCAGTCGAAATCGGAAACCCGATCTCGGCCAGTACGTCTCCGTCGAGTACAAACACCTTGCGATACAATTCCGCCGCCACGCGCGACACCGATGCCGGTGTGGCGGTAGTGGTCGGTTCGCCCGACCACAAAGCGTCTGGCTTGATCGCGGTCAACGTCACTGCCCCGCCCAAAGTTTTCGTAAATTGCCGACGACTAATCATCTCCCGAGAAAGTCTACCGCAATTCGCTCGGCGACAGCATTCATGGCGTCTGCAGCCGCTCGCCCGTCTCCGCTCGATATCAGGAAGCCACAAAGAACCAAGAGAAATAATACACGGCGCATAGTGAAGATTAACGTCGAGCTTTCGCCGGATCGTCACCAATTCGCAATCTATTTTTCGTGCGCGTTCTGCCAGTGATGCGTCTTGGTCGTCCTTTTTAGAAATGGTCTTTCGCCGCAATCGGCGCTAAAACCAAAACACTGCCCGAGTAGCACGTCTTCTCTCGAGTTGAAGCTGGCTCAGCCCAACTTGTAAATCCGAACCGGCGCGTTTCGGCCGCGGATTGGAAGTGAAACCGAAGACTCAACGCCCTCCAGTTCACCGACGGTTTCTTGCACCGATTCTGAAACGAGAAAGCTCGAGTTCAGTTCCTTATTCAATTGCTCGATGCGAAATGCGACGTTCACAACGTCACCGATCACCGTGTATTCGCGGCGCTCGGTCGAACCGATATTGCCAACCAACGCCTCGCCCGAATGCAGTCCGATTCCGATCCGTGTCGGCGGAATTTCGCCGGCATCGGTCGCGCGTTTGATGTCGGCGACGAGCTCCCGCGCGGCGTTGATGGCGTTCTGGCAATGATTCCCCATTAGCAGCGGCGCGCCGAACACAGCCATGAACCCGTCACCAAGAAACTTGTTCACGATGCCGTGATGCCGGTTAACGATTTCGACGGCCTTGCTCCAGAGCCCGTTTAGATAGTTCACGATCGCGTCCGGCGCAGCTGTTTCGGCAAATGCAGTGAAATTGCGAATATCGAGGACAAGAATGCAGACGTCCCGCAGCTCCGATTGAAGCCCGGTGGGTTGGGCGAGCAGTTGGTTCACAACCGCGGGCGAAACGTGTTGCCCAAACATCTGCACAATGCGCCGGCGTTCCTCCGCAGCGTGAAGCGACCGTAGAATACCGGAGCGAATCCGCGCTGCGACCAGGCCGGCCGTCACCCCGCCGAGCAAAAGAAGAACCGGGCGCATGATATACGAGATTCTGCTTTCCGGCGGTTGGCCCGGCCCAAATGGCAATTGTTCGCGAAAGATCAGGGTCAGTGTGACATAACCGGCGGCCGCGACTATTCCCGAGAAAACACTGAGTCGAAAGTCGAGGGAAAGCGCGGACAAAATGATGAAGAAGAAATAACCGAGCACGACTGCGCTGGTCAGCGCAACATCGGCCCGCATGACATGCCCGAACGCAGCCAGGAGAATCGTCGGGAAACTCGTTTCGATGGCAACGTTCAGGTACCGGATTACCCGCGGTAATTGTCGATCCTGGCGAAGATATCGATTAAATAACTGTCGCATGGCCCACTCGTAGACAATTACGGTCGCCACCACGAACAGGGCGGCATTGAACGCCGGCCACGTGTTCGCCGTGGCGACATGAACGGCGTTGACGACACCGACGATCGGCAAAAGTGCCACGCCGATCAGCGCCTGCAGGCTGGCGCGCTCTCTTTCGCTCACCAGAATTTGTCGGCCAAGTTCAGCTTCGAATAAGTTTGAAGCCGGGCCTGCATTCTCAGAATCGTTCACCTGACGATTTTACCAAATGTCGCGCGCACCCGACGAGTCTTAAGCGCCAGAACTCGTCTTAGCGTAACTGATTGATGAAGTTGTTGTATTCTTCGTGTGTGCCGATCCAAAACCAGACCACGAGGTCGCCGCGCTTCTGTGCAACAGCGCGATAGTGATCGCCGATTCGCACCGACCAGACGCTTCCGACAAGTGGCTTGAACTGCATTGAAGGATGGAATGGATCACGCAGCCAGAGCTGAAACTTTTCTCGCGCGAGACATTGGACATGGGCTGGTAGTCTATTGAACTCGTTCCAGAAGCGTCGATGCGTTCTCGACGTCACGGCAGTTCGCGGACGCGTCCTGCTTTGATATCCTCTTCGACTTCGCGCAAAACGTCATCGAGCTTGCCGCTCGCAATATCGCGCTTCATCTGCTCATCCCACTCGTCATCTTTCCAACCGTGCAACCACGCCGCGAGCTCGGCGCGTTCTTCAAACGAGAGGTGTTCAATGGCAGTCTTAATCTCGGCTAAACTCACGTTGGCCAAATCGTAGCGGCTGCTGTCCACCGCGGCAAATGGGATCTGCGTAATCCGTAGTTACTCTCGGGTTGATGGAGCTTTGCATGCTTAGAGTTTTTATATTTGAATAGGTCCATTGTGCTGCAGCTGGATGGAATGGGGCCGCTTTATCGGCAGATCTACCGCGCCTTTCGTAACGAAATCCTGACCCGGGCCCTGGCACCGGGCGAACGAGTTCCTTCGACCCGGGCCCTTGCCGGCCTTCTGAAAGTATCGCGAAACACTGCTGTGTTGGCTTACGAACAATTGCTTGCGGAAGGATATCTTGAGACACGTGTGGGAGCGGCAGGAACCGTCGTGGCGCCTGTTCTACCGCCGGACTCTTTTCGCTCTCATTTGTCGCTCGAACGGCAACGGCGCACGGTCAGTCGCGGTGACGCCAGGCTTGCGATGGTGGGAGAAAGAATCCTAAAAGCCGCGCGAGCAACAACCGATAGCCTGGGATTGCCAAGCTTGAGCTGGGAGCTAACGCCGCCGCGGCTCCGGTACGATTTCCGACCAGGTCGCGCGGCGTTTCCCGATCTGCCGTATGCACTGTGGTGCAGGCTGCTCGGCGCACGCGCCCGCCATGCTACGCTGCGCGACCTCGACTACGGCCCGCCGCAGGGTCGGTGGGAGCTCCGGGAAGCGATCGCCGCTCGCCTCCGGCGGCTGCGTGGAGTTGAGGCAAGCCCGGAGAGAATTGTGATTGTCAACGGAACGCAACAGGCTTTGGATTTGATCAGCCGGGTTCTCTTAAATCCTGGAGACCGCGTTCTGATTGAGGAGCCTCATTACACCGGCGCGCGGTGCGTATTCATGTCGGCGGGGGCCCAGTTGCTCACCTCGGCGGTCGACAATAATGGGATTCAGGTCCCGAAAGTGACGAAACAGAACCGCGCTATTCGGCTCGCGTACGTCACACCGTCTCATCAATTTCCGACCGGCGTAGTTCTTCCAATTGCCCGACGCCTTGAGCTTCTCGATTGGGCCTCCCGCGTAGGGGCATTCATTGTCGAGGATGACTACGACAGTGAATATCGTTATGACGGACCACCGCTTCAGGCACTGGCCGGACTCGACCGGGAAGGCCGCGTCATTTATGTCGGCACGTTCTCCAAGATTCTTTTTCCAGCTTTGAGGCTGGGGTATCTCGTCTTGCCTGAAGTGTTGGTAGAACCGGTCGTAGCTGCAAAGGCAATGGGAGATACGGGAACGGCGATACTGGAACAGCTCGTTCTTGCAGACTTCATCAGCACGGGGCACTTCGATCGTCATCTCCGTCGCACCAACATTTCGAATGCCGCCCGGCGAAATGCGTTAGTGGCTGCCGTTCGCAAGGAGTTCCGCGAACGAGCGGAGGTTTGCGGTGCGAATGCCGGACTTCATCTCCTTGTTTGGTTGAAAGGGAGTAGTGGTGGAATGATCGCGGACGTGCACGGCAAAGCAGAGAAAGCCGGCGTGGGATTGTACGGCGTAGAATCATTCTATCTAAAACCGCCAAAGCGCACCGGCGTCGTTCTCGGGTACGCGCCGTTGCCGGAATCAGAGATTCGAGAGGGAATTCGTTGCCTGGCTGCGGCGCTCAAATGATTCTCGCTTGCTACTCAGGCGCAACATCACGACCACTCCCGGCGAGTAGTTCGTGATATTCGGCCTGTAGCCACAGCGCTGTGTCGCCGTGCTGTGGTGAATCAGCGGTGGCTCTGTTGAAAAGCTCGAGAAAATTACACGAGAGCGGATCGCGCACATTATCGGACAGCGGGTCCAATCGCCTCTCCCTTCGCAAGGAAGAGGGTTAGCGTGAGGGTTGCCGAAGAGCAAAAAGTAGAAACCCCTCACCTTTGTCCTCTCCCCTTGATCGAAGGGGGGAGGCGACGAGCTTTTCAACAAAGCCATCAGCGGCCGAAAGTACGTTTCCCTTGTCTCTCGTCACCTTGTTCGTGTGTCATTCCGAGCGGAGTCGCCTGCCAGGTCGTAGCTTTATGCGAAGCGCTGGAGGATCTCTAACTTTCTGCCAGGACTATGTGCTGAAAAATTTTCCGGCACGACGTAAGAATGGTCCTACATGTTTTGACGTGAATGGATCTGTGCGAGCCACTTTCCAAGTAATACACTCCGCTAACAAAAACGAGGACAACAAATGAAAAAACTACAAATGAAAAAATTTGTCGGGACAGTTGTGTTCACCTGTGGATGCGTTGGACTGGTGTTGGCCGAGGCGCCTGAAGCGCAATCCAAGGATCCGGCCGTTATCGACGCAGTGAAGCAAGTCGCACAGGATATGGGGGGAGCAATGGTGGCCGGCGATATCGACAAGCTCAACCAGATCTTTGCCGACGATTGGGCAACCGTCGATTCCTCCGGCAAAATTTTCACTAAGGAGAGGCTTCTAAGCGATTTTAAATCCGGCAAGCACAAACTCCTGTCGTTTGAACTTGGACCTATTGACGTGCAGGTGTTCGGCGATGTCGCCGTGTCTCAGGGCAGCGTGAAGGAAAAGAGGACCCGGAACGGAAAAGATACTAGCGGTCAGTTCCTTTGGATGGATCTCCTCAAGAAACGCGAAGGCAAATGGGCGGTCGTACGCAGCGACGGCGCCAGGGTGGTTTTGGCCGACTCGCCCGAAGCGCAATCCCAAGATCCGACCGTTGTCGAGAGTATGAAGCAATTCGTACAGGTTACGGGAGATGCAATGGTGGCCAACGATATCGACAAGCTCAACCAGATCTATGCCGACGATTGGGCAACCGTCGATTCCTCCGGCAAAATTTTCACTAAGGAGGGCCTTCTAAGCGATTTTAAATCCGGCAAGCACAAACTCCTGTCGTTTGAACTTGGACCCGTGGAAGCGCAGGTGTTCGGCGATGTGGCCATAGTCCAAGCCGGTGTCACCGAAAAGAGGCTTCAAGATGGAAAAGACATTAGCGGTCAGTTTGTTTTTATGGATCTCCTCAAGAAGCGCGAAGGCAAATGGGTGATCGTGCGCACCTTAGGCGCCCGGGTGATTTGAGGGAACTGGAGGAGCGGAGTCAGGCTCTTCCGGGAAGCGCGTTACTGCGTCGGGAGTTTTCCATAGGGTCGCGCTCACTTGGGCAGCCTCGGCGCTCGATTGCATCGAGCGATTTCTTTTCCTTCTTTGCCTGCGTCTTCCACTCCGCCGGTCCATAAAACGCATCAACGTAATCGGGATCGTGTTGTCCCAGAGCCAATACGAGATGCATGTACCGCTCGGCGACAGCATTCACCGCGTCTCTCGCCACTCGCCCGATCTCACCTACAGTTACCAGACCGCAAAGAACGAAGAGAAATAATATCTGGCGCATCTCGCTCAGGAAACCTTAGAAGTAAGGACTCGTCACGTGTCAGCGACACTCCTGCGGGTAATTTCCTGAACGCTCATGTTGTGAATGTTAGCCATCGCGCCGACTTTCGATTGAAGCTCAAACTTTTCCGCCACGACTTACCGTGCTAAGACGCACAGGCTATATTCACGGGTTTGTATGGCCACGCCAGATCAAGTGATTCAACATGTGAAGTTCGCTCTCGAGGGCTTGAGCGAACGCAACGCTCATCATGAGTTCGAGCACGCATGTAGGCACCTGGCGAGGTATCGAATCGCGTTTAATCTGTTGCCAGCCACGGGTCCCGTCGCCGCCGGTGGTGATCGCGGTCGCGACTTCGAAACCTTTCCGACATTTGTCGGCGGCATCGTGGATGGGAAATTCTCTGCAGAGACACCCAACACAAAGCTCGCGTTCGCGTGTTCACTGGATCGTCAAGTGGGCAGGAAAGTGCGCGAAGATGTAGCGAAAATCATGGCCCGATGGCCTTCTCCTGATGTTATTTACTTTTTCTCTTCCCGGCCGGTTCCCATCTCACAACGCCAGTCTCTGCAAGATTGGGCGAAATCAGATCACAATGTGAGGCTTGAGCTTTTGGACCGCGAGGCGATCGCTGAATTGCTTGTTGACGCGGAGGTTTTTTGGATTGCCGGACGATATCTTGCAATTCCGTTAGAGATTTTTCCTGTATCCACTGAGCCCGAGTCCGAGTACGAACGGCTTCGAAAAAAATGGTTCGCTAACGACCCAAAAATCCGGCGATACGCTGAGTTCATCGAGATCAAGCGTGCTGCAAGAAACGCATTAGTTCACGCCAAGTCCGATCTCACAGTTTGGATCAGATTATTATGTGAATTCGAAGGGATTGTTACTAATGTCCACGAGCGACGGCAGGTGATGTATGAAATTCTCGCGCTCACAATGCGACAGACCAGATCACTCGTGGGTCAGGAGGAAAGAATCCGAACATTTTTTTGTGATATTGACCGCTTGTCACCGGACGAATTGGAAAATGCCGAAACAATTCGGACCTACACAACGACCGCCGTCAAAATGCATGAGGCTAATATTGGTAACGAGGAACTAGATTGTTGGCGCGACTCGTTGCGCAAGGTGATAAACGCCGGGATAGCGGCGCCCGCTTCGACCAACCAGCTTTGCCACTTTCTAAGGCTGCGTGGCCGCTTCGCGTTGCACGAAGAACTGTTTCGCGGTCGGCCATTGGATCTCACCGAAGTAAAAGCCGACTGGCTCGAACTCACGCGTAAATTAAAAGATGCTCCGGTATTCCCTCTTCAAGATTTCCATAATGAACTATTGGAAATCGAAGCATTGCTTGAGAGCAATCCAATCTTCGACGACGTCCTAGCTGAGTTGCGACCATTATTATCGGACCGCGCAGGTGCTGCCGTCGTTGCCGAGTCTCATTTTGATCGAGCGGAACAGTTTTTTAACACGAATCAAACGCTGCGGTCTCTTCGAGAGCTTCATCAAGCCAGACTGCTGTGGTTTTCGGAAGCTACACTGGGCCCGTCGACGCTGTGCTGCTTGCTCGTAGCGCGATGTTATCGACGATTGGGATTAAATTTCGCGGCAATGTACTATGCGCTAGTCGCCGGTTTTATATGCGCGAATTCAACTGACGACACGCTGCGGTCGCGAGTGCACGAGTCAATTCATGACGCTGCTGAGGCGGCATTCCTTCAAGGACATTGGTGTCTGTTTTTTGAATTGATTCCCGGGGCGTTAGCAATTCAGCACCACACATCGCCAGAAGGGTTGGACGTGGACAAGAGCGTTCATCTGCAGTGGTTGGTCGAAAATTTACCGATTGCGCTGCATGTAACGAAAGAACTCAGTCCTGATGTATTCGATACGGTCTGGCGGCGAATCGTCGAGTGGGGATTCGACTCTGTCGCGTCCGAACGCATGGTGCTATTCGCAGAAGCTCTCGCGAAGAGGGAGACGGCCAACCTCGATGAGCATCTTCAAAGGTTGTTCGTGGGGCCACCGTACTCCGACGCGGGCGACCGCTGCGAAGTGTTATGGTCGGCCCTCGGCGTTCAATGGAGATTTCGGTGGGTTAACGGATACGCGGAATTTCGAGTCGCGGCCGAAGTCGTTGCATTCTTTCAGATGGCGGTCGCTGAACTTAGCGGCACGGACTTGGACGTTGTCCCTGGAAAATTCGTTGCCGACATCGATTTGACCGATGACGATCAATTTGCGGCAGAACGGGTGCCTGACAATGAATTGTATCGATGGCGATTCAAAATACCGAGGTCGATCGCTCCGGGGATTGGCGGCGTCGAGTCGTTCCGAACCGCCATGTTAAAAACCACGCTCGAAATCATTCATGGAATCTCCGTGATGCAAGACGCGCAATTCCTCGATCTCGTCGAGAAGGAAATGGCGCCGCGATTACTTGCTCAAGATTTCTTTGCGAGACGATTTCCCGAACTGTTAGACTCCTTTGGCTGCAAGCAACGGTTTGGCTTTGATTGGTCGCGTCAATTTCACCTCGGCGATTGCCGCGGAAGGATGGCGCTCTATGTGTCCGCCCGCCCTGGAATGGGTAAACACTACTCACCCTCGTTTCAATGAGTCAGAAGAACTCAAACGCATTAAACGCAGATACAGCGTCGGCCTGGATGGTTTGCGATTTTCCTTACCGCGGGTTGTAAACAACCCAGACTTTCGAAAGACGCTGGACGCCTTGCGCGCAGAGGGTTGGAAAGATTGGCATGTGCTGCTGGCGATGCTTAACGCAGCGGCGAATTACCGAGCGACACTCAAGCTCGGCGCGAATGCCGACATACAAGAATTTCAAAAAGGGATGAACGCTGAGGTGTTGTCGGCAGAAACTGCCGATCGGCCGGAAGTACCCGTGGATAAATTTAGCCTCTCAGCGCTGAAAATGTTTTTGCTAATGGCAATTTGCTCCTTACTCCGAGCCGAAGGTCTCGAGTTGCACCAGCAAACGCCAAATATCGACGGATTGTTCAAATACGCGGGCGCGCGCTGGCGATACTTTGATCTAGACGTCACTCATCCGGGAATTTTTGACGCAGCGCATCGTTAGTAAATCGTAGTTTGATTAAGCAAAACAGCCGAGCCCTTGCGAGCTCGGCTGTTTGTTAATTGTTGTTTCGGCTGTCGATTAGTAATCCATGCCGCCCATTCCGCCCGGAGGCATCGGAGGAGTTTTTTCCTTTTCAGGAATCTCCGTGACCAATGCTTCGGTGGTGAGCAACAAGCCCGCGATGGACGCTGCGTTTTGCAGCGCCGTGCGCGTGACCTTGGTTGGATCAACAATGCCCGCCTTCACCAGGTCAGTGTACTCGTCATTGGCGACGTCGTAGCCTTCGTTGCCTTTGCGCTTCTTCACTTCCTCAACGACAAGCGCGCCTTCGCGGCCAGCGTTGTTGGCAAGTTGACGCGTCGGCTCTTCAATCGCACGACGGACAATCGCCACGCCGACTTTTTCATCGGGTTCGAGGTCCTTGATGTTGTCGAGCGCCTTCTGCGTCCGTAGGAATGCGACACCGCCGCCTGGGACGATGCCTTCCTCAACCGCTGCACGCGTGGCGTGCAACGCATCTTCGACGCGCGCCTTCTTCTCTTTCATCTCGGTCTCAGTCGCAGCGCCGACGTTGACGACTGCAACGCCACCGGCGAGTTTCGCCAGTCGCTCCTGCAGTTTCTCGCGATCGTAATCGCTGGTCGTCTCTTCGATTTGACGACGGATCTGGGCGACTCGGCCTTGGATATCGGCTTTTTTGCCTTCGCCTTCGACAATGGTGGTGTTCTCCTTGTCGATAGTAACGCGCTTGGCCCTGCCGAGGTCTTCGAGCTTGATGTTCTCGAGCTTGATGCCGAGATCTTCGCTGATCAGACGCCCGCCGGTCAGCACGGCGATGTCTTCCAGCATCGCCTTGCGACGATCGCCAAAGCCGGGCGCTTTCACTGCGCAGACCTGCAACGTACCGCGCAATTTGTTCACGACGAGGGTTGCGAGCGCTTCGCCTTCCACGTCCTCAGAAATGATGAGGAGCGGTCGGCCGGCTTTCGCGACTTTCTCGAGCAACGGAAGCAGGTCCTTCAAGCTCGAGATTTTTTTCTCGTAAATGAGGATGTACGCATTTTCGAGAATGGCTTCCATCGCTTCCGCGTTGGTCACGAAGTAGGGCGACAGATAACCTTTGTCGAACTGCATGCCCTCGACCACTTCCAGCGTGGTCTCGATCGATTTCGCTTCCTCGAC
>JAALOD010000010.1:11431-39406 GCA_013372845.1 Candidatus Udaeobacter sp. | reverse complement strand
GTGATCGTGGGGCTGCCGTATTTCTTGTCGAGAATGACATTGCGGCCGGACGGGCCGAGCGTGGCCTTCACGGCTTTCGCCAGTTTCTCGATACCGCGCAGCAGGGTGTGCCGCGCGCTTTCATCGAATTGTAGTTGTTTAGCTGCCATAAGTTTAACTAATAGCTGATGGTTGGTAATTGATAGACGGAGTTATCCGATAATGCCGAGGATATCGTCCTCGCGCATGATCAGATAGTTTTGATCGTCGATCTTGATTTCAGTGCCGCCGTATTTCGAGATCAGCACCTTGTCGCCCTTCTTTACCGTGAAATCGATTTTCTTTCCGTTTTCATCGATTTTGCCGGTGCCTAAAGCGACCACTTTCCCCTCTTGTGGTTTTTCCTTGGCGGTATCGGGGATGATGATCCCACCTTTTTTCACTTCCTGCTCTTCAAGCGGCTGCACCAGCACCCGATCTCCGAGAGGTTTTACGTTAACTGTTGCCATAAGTTGTTGTTATCACTCCTTTGGTTTGTTGTTGTGCCGGTGGCCCCGAAAAATTCCGGGGCCATTCGGCAAATTGCTCATTTCTTCTTGTCGTCGTCCACGACTTCGAACTCCGCATCGACCACGTCGCCTTCGCCCCGCTTAGCGGGGCCGGCGCCTTCCTCTGCGCCACCACCTGGTTGCGCTTCAGGTCCGGGCCCGGGACGCGGACCGGCCTGCGCTGACGCTTGCTTGTAAAGGTCGGCGCTGACTTCCTGGAACTTGTTCTGCAACTCGTCGTAAGTCCGCTTCATTGCGTCGGCGTCGTTGCGATTGATCGCGTCGCGCACCGCGGCAATGGCGTCTTCGACTTGCTTCTTCTTGTCGCCGGAAATCTTGTCGCCCAACTCTTTCAACTGCTTCTCGGATTGATAGGCAAGCATGTCGGCGTTGTTCTTGATCTCGATTGCTTCCTTCGCCTTTTTGTCCTCTTCGGCGTGCGCTTCGGCTTCACCCTGCATTTTCTCGACTTCCTCCTTCGAAAGTCCGGAGCTGCCCGTGATGGAAATCTTCTGTTCCTTTCCTGTGCCGAGATCTTTCGCCGAGACGTGCAAGATGCCGTTGGCGTCGATGTCGAAGGTAACTTCGATCTGCGGAACGCCGCGCGGCGCCGGTGGAATCCCATCGAGATGGAATGTGCCGAGCGTTTTGTTGTCGCGGCTCAGCGGGCGCTCGCCCTGAAGCACTTTGATCTCTACACCCGGCTGATTATCGCTGTAAGTCGAAAAGATCTGCGACTTGCGAGTTGGGATCGTGGTGTTGCGCGGAATCATCGGTGTTGCCACACCGCCAGCGGTTTCAATCGCCAGCGTCAACGGCGTCACATCGAGAAGCAGCACATCTTTGACTTCGCCTTTAAGGACGCCGCCCTGGATGGCTGCGCCGACCGCAACCACTTCGTCCGGATTCACACCTTTGTGTGGTTCCTTGCCAATTAGATCGCGCGCGACCTGCTGCACTTTTGGCATGCGCGTCATGCCGCCGACGAGCACCAGCTCGTTGATGTCCTTTTCAGTGACCTGCGCGTCCTTGAGACATGCCTTCACAGGGGGAACGGTCCGCTGAACCAGATCATCCGTGAGCTGTTCCAGTTTTGCGCGGGTCAATTTTTTCTGAATGTGCTTCGGCCCACTCGCATCCGCTGTGATAAACGGCAGGTTAATTTCGTATTCCTGCGAGCTCGACAGCGCGATCTTCGCTTTTTCAGCTTCTTCTTTGATTCGTTGGATCGCGTCCGGCTGCTTCGTCAGATCGATGCCGGTATCTTTTTTGAATTCGCTGACGATCCAATCCATGATCTTCGCGTCCCAATCGTCACCGCCGAGGTGTGTATCGCCGTTGGTCGCCTTTACTTCGAAAACGCCATCCCCAATTTCCAGAACGGAAATATCGAATGTGCCACCACCCAAATCGTAAACGGCAATCTCCTCGTCCTTCTTCTTGTCGAGGCCGTAAGCGAGCGACGCTGCGGTCGGCTCGTTGATGATGCGCAAAACTTCCAGGCCCGCGATTTTGCCTGCGTCCTTGGTCGCGTTGCGTTGCGAGTCGTTGAAATACGCCGGCACAGTGATGACTGCCTGCGTGATTTTTTCGCCAAGCTTCGCTTCCGCGTCGGCCTTGAGCTTCGACAAAATCATCGCCGAAATTTCCGGTGGCGAAAATGTCTTTAGCTGGCCGTTCACCTCGACCTGCACGTGGGCGTCGCCATTGGCGGCCTTCACAAGCTTGTAGGGCACGCGCTTTTGCTCTTCGTGCACTTCATCGAACTTGCGGCCCATGAAGCGCTTGATTGAAGAGACTGTGTTCTGCGGATTGGTCACTGCCTGACGCTTCGCGGCCTGGCCGACTAATCGCTCCCCGCTTTTCGTGAACGCGACGATCGACGGTGTCGTGCGCGCGCCTTCGCTATTTTCCAAAACTACCGGGTCGCCACCCTCCATCACGGCCATGCAGGAGTTAGTGGTGCCCAAATCGATACCTAAAACTTTAGCCATAATTGAAAATTCCTTTCTGATCTGAACTCGCCAACGAACGGACTCGCCGTGGCGAGACTCCAAGCTTTCCGATTGTACAGCAAGCCTTGGGCCAGTTAGCCTGCCATCGCTTAAATCGTTCTTTACGAAGGATTACTATCGATCACGTGCCGTACGGCTCTACCCACACTGAGCCAATTTGACTCGATTCCAGCCTTGTTCCCATCGGTGGTCGCGTCAACGAGGCGCACTTTTCGTAGCAAACATGAACTGCCCGTCGGGAAGCGGTTCGCTGCCGCTGCGGAGATTGCGTGCGTGATAAAAGAGAATTCTGTTTCGCGAAAGCGCGCACCACGATAAAATTTTATCGTGCGACAGTACCACGATCTACTCCGACTCGTACTCGAGAAGGGTCAGCCGCGAACGGATCGCACAGGAACGGGGACGTTATCTGTCTTTGGCGCGCAGACTCGATTTGATTTGCGCACGGATGGGCCGGGATTCCCGCTACTCACGACAAAGAAGCTGCACATCAAATCGATCGTTTACGAGTTGCTTTGGTTTTTGCGCGGCGATACCAATGTTCGCTATCTCAACGAACATGGTGTGACGATCTGGGACGAGTGGGCTGACGAAACCGGCGATCTCGGTCGCGTCTATGGTGCGCAATGGCGGGACTGGCGCGGTGCAAACGACGTGCGAGTGGACCAGATCGAGAATCTGATAGCGCAAATCAAATCAAATCCGCAGAGCCGCCGTCTCATAGTGAGCGCGTGGAATCCGGCCGAGATCGACAAGATGGCCCTGCCACCGTGTCATCTCCTCTTCCAGTTTTACGTGCAGGACGGCGAGCTCAGTTGCCAACTTTATCAACGAAGCGCGGATCTGTTTCTCGGCGTCCCGTTCAACATCGCCTCGTACTCACTATTTACGATGATGGTGGCGCAGGTTGTCGGTCTCACACCCGGTGATTTTGTTCATACCTTTGGCGATCTGCATCTTTACAAAAACCATCTCGAACAGGCGCGCGAACAACTTTCGCGGGAATACCGATCGTTACCACGGATGAAGCTGAATCCGGCGGTAAGAAACATTCACGATTTCAAGTTCGAAGACTTCGAGCTCGTCGGCTACGACCCGCATCCGTCGATCAAAGCGCCTATTGCAGTGTAGATAAAACTGTAGAGGCAGGCGTGTCGCCTGCGGGAATAAGCGCAAGCAGCCGACATCCGCTTCAGGCGCGGACCACCACAGAAGAACGAAGGCGAAAAAACAGTCGCTTTGTGTTACGGCCGCTGTTCGGGCGCCGTCTTATCAACATTATTGGCGCTTGCGGTCTTCGGTCCGCGCGAGAGATCAACCAAGTCAGCCAGGATGTTGAGCGCTTCGTCACGCTCCGGATCGATCGCCGGTGTCTTAGTGTCATCGTCGGCGTTAGCGCCACCGATTAAATCCGTATCACTGTCCGAAGCAGCGTCGGGATCAACCTTGGGAGCAGTGCCGTTCTTCTTCGCCTCAGCCAATTTCCCAGGATACATGATCAATTGGAGATTCGGTTTATCAACGGTATCGAGTGTCACCCGATAAATTCGCGGCTCATCCTGATTCCGCGCCAGGCGTTCCTTCGACCGCGTTTCCTTGCGCAGTTTGTCGTCCTGAAGTTCTTTCTTTCGCTGATCTTCGTTTAGCGAAATCCGATTCTCATCGAGCTTGTGACGCAAACGATCGATGTCCTCCATCACGTAGTGGAATTCCGGGTCGTTCTTAACGCGTTCCTCCGAGCGACGCCGCAGTTGATCGATAAACAAGGAATGGCTGTCGGACCACTTCGTGTATCTCGCCTTCGCGACCTCGTCATAGGGCAGCGCGTTCTTTAGCGCGCCTTCGCCAAATTCCGGAAGATCGCTCAAGCTCGGCAGAACAACGTCGGAAGCCACGCCGTGAAGCTGTGTGGAGCCGCCTGCGACTCGATAAAATTTTTGAATCGTCAATTTCAACGCACCGTCCTCATCCGAATGGCTGCCCAGCAGTGAAGCGAACCTGCCAATCGGAAGAATGGTCTGCACTGTGCCTTTGCCGAATGTGTTTTTGTCCCCGACGATCACGGCGCGACCATAATCCTGGAGAGCGGCCGCGAAGATTTCACTCGCGGACGCGCTTTGCCGGCTGGTCAAGACGACCATTGGTCCGGAATACGCGATGCCCGGATCCGGATTGGCCGAGACTCTGATGCTTCCGTTATAATCTTTCGTCTGAACGATCGGACCAGATTTCAAAAATAACCCTGTGAGCGAGAGGGCCTCCTCCAGCGAGCCGCCACCATTTCGCCGCAGGTCGATAACCAAGCCGGCGATGTTTTCTTTCTTCAGCCGTTTGAGCAATGCCAGCACATCGCGCGTCGTGCTTTTCTGGTGTTTGTCCATGTCGGCATAAAAAGAAGGCAGCGTAAGCCATCCAAGTTTTATGGGATCGCCGTTCTCGTCTTTCCTAATAATGATATCGGCTCGGGCTTCCTGATCTTTCAGCTTAATTTCATCCCGCACCAGCTCGACATTTTTCCGGCGGGACGGATCGGTCGCATCCGACGGGATCACGAGCAAACGCACGTGCGTGCCTTTCTTGCCGCGGATCATCTCCACAACCTTGTCTAACCGCATCTCGCGAACATCGACGTAATCGGCCGGGCCTTGCGCAACGGCACTGATCCGGTCGCCTACCTTAAGTCTTCCATCGACTTGGGCTGGCCCGCCAGGAACGAGGCTTTCAATTTTCGCGTAGCCGTCTTCCGAACGAAGCATGGCGCCGATCCCGACGAGTGAGAGGCCCATGTTGATGCTAAAATTCTTCATGTCGGCCTTGCTCAAGTATTCCGAATGCGGGTCATAAGCCTGAGCGAGCGCATCGAGATAGAGCTTCATTTGCTCGTCCTTATCTTCCTCATGGACGTTGCGGGCGAGGCGGTCGTAGCGGCGTGCAACCAGTTGCGGAGCGGGCTCGATAGGATGTTCGCTCAAATGTTCCTGTAAGAGCTCGTTGCTGATCCGACCGCGCCAGAGTTGATCGGCTTCCGCCTCATCTTTTGGCCATGACGATTTTTGACGGCTCAGTTCGACTGTCGCGTTGCTCTTGAAGTCGATCGGCTGCTTCAACAGCTCCTTTATTTTAGCGACACGATCGTCTACGCGCTTGGTATAGAGAGCGTAAATGTCGAAAGCAGGTTTGAGGTTGCCGAGCAGGACGTCCCCGGCCATCGAAGTGCCATACTTCGCAGTCACCTCATCAACGTCCTTCTGAGTAAAGAATAGATGGCTGAAGTCGAGCATCTCCAGATACGTCTGTAGAAATTTTCTCGAAACTTCCTCATTGAGCTTTTGACGTGTGTAATGGCCCTCCTCGAGGAGACGGCCGACCGACATGGCAACCGTTTCTCTCGACGCCGCCATGGCTGGCGGAGCCGCGATGGTGGCCGTTAACAGGATGGCGCAAAGCGCTAATGATCGTTGCAAAGATGATCTCATCGGTGAAAAGAAGAGTTAATTACGTTCGCAGATTTCAGCATGAAGCGCAAGGCAACGAGACGAAGATCGGCATGTAAAGTAGAACATGAGACAATCGACAGTCGGGAACATTCAAATTATTCGTAAAAACTCCCGGGTTCAGCTGTAGCCAAATCGCGCAACAATCAAATCCAATGAATTACAAACAGTTCTGCGGTGGCATTTTTGAAACGAATTGTTACCTGCTTAAAGCGCCACAGGGCTGGATTCTTTTCGACGCACCTGAAGGTTCCTGCGAATGGGTCCGGTCACTTGGGGTTGATCCTAAACTTTTGCTTCTGACACATGGCCATGTCGATCACGTACAGGATGTCGCCAGGATTAAGCGGCAGTTTGGTTGTTCCATCGGCTGTCATCCGCTGACTGCGCCGATGATTTCAGATCGAGAATTTTTCCGCAGCTTCGGTTTCGAACTGGAGATTGAGCCGGCGAAACCTGATTTTCTGATCGAAGAAACGCCCAGTCGGGAATTTCTCGGCGCACAATTCCAAGTGCTTGAAGTTCCGGGGCATTGCCCGGGCAGCCTTTGTTTCTTTTTGCCGAAGGACCGATTGCTTATCGGCGGCGACGTGCTGTTCGCCGGAAGCATCGGCCGTGGGGATTTACCGGGTGGAGACATCGACGTGCTAGTGCAAGAGATCAGGAAAAAATTATTTCCGCTCGGCGACGAAGTCACAGTGCTCCCAGGGCACGGGCCGCCAACGACGATCGGAACGGAGCGCCGCACTAATCCTTTCGTTGGCGTGGAGTAGCGCCAACGCTCGCGTCCTCTTGAAACTGAGACTCCGAGGCTAACCATTTGGATGGCAACTCACTCGAGAAAAAACAGCCGTTACACGCTTAGATCGGACGAGCCAAGATCGTCTAGAAGAGAAGCAAGCGGCTTGAGATCTTCGATCTTCCCCACGATCCCGCGCAGCGAGCGCACAGCTCTCGGAATGTATTGCAGAAAATCCTCGTGCCCTCTCACCAAGCCCAGAAACCCATAAGCCCCCAGCGCCTGCATCATGCGTTGCATGGCGCATAGTTGCAGTGTGTCGTCGAACTGCCCGTTAACTCTGCGCCCGTTGTCCGCCTGTTTTTGCCGGTAATAACCGATCAACTCAGATCGTTCTGCGGCTGAAAGCTCGACATACGGATCAAAAAGCAATGACGCCAGATCATATTCAGCCAACCCCGGCCGCATTCCTTGAAAATCAATCAGGTTAGCCTGCCCGTTCTGGATAATGATATTTTGCGATTGAAAATCGCGGTGAACCAAAACCCGTGGCAAACTCGCGAGGCGTTTTGCGATTTCGCGCAAACTGGGAAGGGCTGCCAGCTCCTTTCGTGTTGACTCGCTAACCTTGAAATAGCGGCCGAGGCAATTGTTGAAAAAGTATCGCTGTTCCCAGCGGTAAAGCGCGGCGTTAAACTCGGCGGGCAAATGCTCCTTCATTTCCTCGCACACGGACTCCGGCAGGCGATGAAGTTTCATAATTTCATCGAGCGCTGACTCGTAAAACGCGCGGCGGACGAGCCAACTGTCGTGCCGATAACCGTAAAGGTCGTGCTCACCCAAGTCCTCGATCCAGATGAGGCCTTCCGCCGCATCGTGAAAATAAATTTTTGGCGCCCGGATTCCATGGGCCTCCAGAAATTTCGCGATCTCGACGTAATGCCGATTTTCTTCGCGCTCCAGATTGTACTTAACCAGGATCAGCGTCTGGTTCTGCGAGCAACGTATTCGATAGAATTTTCGATCGGACCCGCCTTTTTCAATCGGGCGAATTTTTACATCGGCCACCTCCAGAAGCGGAAAATGCATCCGCGTCCGGCGGAGAAGAAATTCGGTCCTCATACTAGATGTCACTGTTACGATGGATGCCGCTGACCTTTTTTTGGGAGCGGACAATACAACCATGAAGCTGACTTTTGGAAGCAATTTGTGCGTCCGGCCACAAAATTGTGTCTTCAAGGACGGCTCCCGCGCCGACCCGGCAATTTTCTCCAACGACCGAGCAGCCGCGCAGCTGTGCGCTCTGATCAACTGTGGCGGATTTTGCGACGCGCTCCGGCCACCTCCGTGTTGGGATGTAATGAGGTGTCCAATGCTCTCGCAAAATCACACGATGCACGTCGAGATACGCAGCACGCGAGCCAATATTGAACCATTTTCCGTCGTTCATTACCAGGCCGCCGATCTTACCACCTTTGCCTATCCAATCCGCAACAATTGGAATGAATGAAATTTTTTGTTGCGGCGGGATTTGCAGGAAAATCTTCGGATTCCAAACAGCCACGTTCGCGAAATCAAGATCCCCCATCGTACCGTAACGAGTCGCGATATCGACAACGCGATCATCGTGCAGAGCCACCTCCGAAGCCAAACCTGTTTCACGCAATGCGAGCGTGACATCATTCCCGCGGCGGAAATGTTCGTCGATTAAGGGCTGCAGTGTGATGTCGGTCAAGATGTCGCCGCTGTAAGTCAGGAACGGATCGCTACCGAGATAGCGTTCCGCATTCTTGATTCCGCCGCCGGTCTCAAGCAAATCCGGCTCGTGAACCAGCCTAACCGAATGGCCTTCATACTCGTTATCGCGAAAAAAGTTTTCAAATAGCTCGGCCCGCTTGTGCGTGTTAACGACGAACCTTTCCACCCCTACGTTGATTAAATGATCGAGCGCAAACGTGATAAGTGGCTTTTGAAAAATCGGGATCAGGGGCTTTGGTAAATCCTCTGTCAGCGGCCGCAGGCGTTTACCGCGGCCAGCGGCCAAGACGAATGCCTGGGTGATTTCCTTCATCAGCAGAAAAATGAGAGATTCCTCGACTTCGCTCGGAATGACAAGAAAAGCGGACGCAAACGAGTGTCGAGGCCAGTAGCGAGAACGAAAGCTTGGGTGATTGTGTTCATCGCACGACAAAATCAGTTAAGGCGGAAGAAAACTGTTTGAAGCGCGATTAACTCAATCGCGTGGAATTTCCAGCGAATCCGTCACGCGCAATCTATTCACAACAAGGTCGTCGATTTCGAGCTGCTTGATTTTCGCTCGACCAATGACAAGGCGGCCAACGGCAACGACGCCCAATGCAAGCGCTCCAATTGCCAGCGCACCGAGCGCGAAAGCTCCGATGCTCTGCGCTCCGATCGCCAACGCGCGGATGCGCATTGACTCGAGATCATTCGGTTCTGCCTCGTGCATGCTGTGGTAAATTGTCCGCGAGCTTGATCCACGATATTCGATCCTCCGTCCAGATATGGTCGGCTGGAGCAACGATTTTGGGCTGGTCCAAAGTGGCAACAGTGACATCGATTTCATCAGCATCCGGTTGGCTCATGAAAGTCAGCGCGCTGCCGCACGTCGCGCAGAACGAGCGGACGCGTCCGGCCCACGCAATTTCGCGCGGTTTGCCCTTGGTAAATTGAAAATTGCCCCGTCGAAACGAAGCCCAGGTCGCAAATGGGGCGCCGGCACTCTTGCGACAATCTTCGCAATGGCAATGCGCGACGTTGTAAGGCTCACCGATGCCTTCGTATCGAATAGCGCCGCACAAGCAACCGCCGCGAATGGTCTTTGGCTCCGTTTCCATCATTAATTACAGGGCAACCGCGCGGTTACTCAGTAATCCTAGTAGGTGAAGTTAGGTCCAGCGGAACGCCGCCAACCGATTCGCTGCCAGGGAAGCTCGCGCTGCTGTAAATAAAGCGTGCGCGTGCCAAAATCGATGATGCCGTGATGGCGGCGCAGCGTTTCCGCACCAAGCAGCCCGGCAACCGGCGGCGAACCTTCCAACAACCCGTCGTGAATTAATCCTTCCATATCGATCACGCCTACGTCCTTGCCAGCGATATTGACCGAGCCCACTGACAGGTTGCGAATCTTCGCCACGCGCAGGCCACGGTCCTTCAGGTTCACCGCCGAAGAACTATACGGCGTCTCGCGGGTGGCAATTCGCATTCGCCTAACGAAAGAACGATGCAAGAGCGTCGCGAACGAACCCGTATCGACCATGAACTTGGCAGGTTTCCCATTGATGGAACCATTCACATACAAATTAAAACCGTCGCTTACTTGAATCGGAACAGCTTGCAATCCGCGCCGGTCGAAACCAGGAACACCACCCAAAGCGTCGGGGTCGGTCTTTAAGATAAGCAACTGCCGTTGACAATCCAGCACCGCCTGGGTTGGGAAAAGGATATCCGCTCCAATGATTCCGTCGAATTGCTCGTCGTGGGCCAGTCGCGCCGAGCGAGCAGAGTTACCCAGATCCACAGTAACCACTGGTTCATCGATCAGGGTTAGCCCTCCGAGCCGCAGCTCGCGCGCAATGGCCACGTTGTTGAATGCGCCGTTGATCTGAATGCGCGACGGCAGATTCGACTTGGCGGTGATTGGCTTGAGCCGAAAAAAATTGCGACGATTCGCAGCGATTGCGCTTACCGGCGCACCGCTATCGATGGTGAGCCACGCCTCTCTGCCGTTGATAAAAGCGCGCACCATCAAATGATTTTGCCGGGAACGCACCAGCGGTATCGCTACGAAGCTCGTGTCTGTTCGCGCGTAAGTGACCTGCGGCATGGCAGCCGACGCGGCAACCAGCACTGCCACAGCGGTCGAAATCGACAAAAATGTCCGGCACCATCGCTGCGGGCTTGAACACGTCACGGGGCGTGAGATTAACACGGTTCCTTTTACGTGAAAGTAATTTCGCGTTTCTACGATCGACTGCTTGGCGAACAGTAAACCGAGTGTTTTGTCATTGCGCGGCACGCCTGAGTGATGATTTACTCTCCGCCGAATGCAACGAGCTCAAATGACGACGGCGATAACTGAAACACCCGCAGCCGACCAAAAATTCGTCAGGGGACTCGGGCTGCTCGATTCAACGATGCTGGTCGCGGGCTCGATGATCGGCTCGGGAATTTTCATTGTGTCAGCGATTATCGCACGCCAGGTCGGTTCGCCCGGTTGGTTGCTGGTTGTTTGGATTGTGACCGGTTTGCTGACGCTGATGGCCGCGCTGTCTTACGGCGAGCTGGCGGCGATGATGCCGAAGGCTGGTGGCCAATACGTTTACTTGCGCGAAGCCTACAGTCCGCTCTGGGGTTTCCTCTACGGCTGGACTCTGTTTTTAGTGATTCAAACCGGCACAATTGCTGCGGTGGCGGTTGGGTTCGCGCGCTACAGTGGCGTACTTATCCCGTGGTTTTCTGAATCCAACTATCTCATCCCGCCGATCCGTTTTGGTGGCTGGTTTAGCGGATACGCTGTTTCACTTTCTACCGCGCAGTTTCTCGGTCTGGCGATGATTGCGCTGCTGACCTTCATGAACACGCGGGGATTAAATCTCGGTAAACTTATACAAAATATTTTTACCACAGCCAAAACGGGCGCCCTCATCGCGTTGGTCGTACTGGGAATCATTGTTGGCGTGAAGTCTGGAGCGGGTACGGAAAACTTTCGCGACTTTTGGGCGTTACGAGGCGGGTTACAAGATGTGGGAGCCGGACTCACCGCTGCGACCGCATTCGGTCTTTTCGTCGGCATCTGCGTTGCACAAACCAATTCCCTTTTCTCGGCGGACGCTTGGAACAACATCACCTTTATCGCCGGAGAAGTGAAGGAACCGCGGCGCAACATCCCGTTATCCCTCGCGTTTGGTACGCTTCTGGTTATCGGACTTTATCTGCTGGCGAATGTGGCTTATCTGGCAACGCTTCCGTTCGCCTCGATCCAAAATGCGCCGAGCGATCGCGTCGCATCGGAAACGGCAAACGTAATTTTTCCAGGCGCCGGAGCGACGATCATGGCGGTCGCAATTATGGTTTCGACGTTCGGTTGCAATAATGGACTGATCCTCGCGGGCGCTCGCGCCTATTATGCGATGGCGCGCGACGGCCTTTTTTTCCGGCGGGTGGGTGAGTTGAACAAAAACCATGTCCCTGCCTGGGGCCTCGTTATTCAAGGGATCTGGGCTGGAATCCTCGTGTTGCCGCGCACCGTGAAAGCAGATGGAAGTTACGGCAATCTTTATGGAAACTTGCTCGACTACGTCATTTCTGCCGCACTAATTTTTTATATTCTCACAATCGCAGGATTGTTTTTGCTGCGGTGGAAGCGGCCAGACGCCGAGCGTCCATACAAGGCGTTTGGTTATCCAGTTGTGCCTATTCTCTACATTGTCGGCGCAGCCACAATTCTCTTCGTGCTTTTCATTTATCAAACCGCGACGACCTGGCCGGGATTGTTGATCGTGATTAGCGGCGTGCCGATCTATTTCCTTTGGAAACTTCTTGGAAAAAAATCATCGCCAGCTTGACTTGCTCCGCCCATCCCGATTAGCAAAACCAAAACAAAACTTCGCGCATGAATGTATTTCGAAGAAAAAGTGTCACCCAACTTCAAGCTGAAGCACTGACGGACACTCGCCTGAAACGTGCGCTAGGAGCAACCAACCTGACGGCGCTTGGCATCGGTGCAATCATTGGCACAGGCATTTTCGTGCTAACCGGCACGGTCGCGGCGCAGAACGCGGGGCCAGCGGTAATTTTATCGTTCGTGCTGGCGGGTGTAGCCTCGATCTTTGCGGCGCTGTGCTATAGCGAGTTTGCGTCGCTGGTGCCAATGGCCGGCAGCGCGTACACCTACGGCTACGCGACGCTCGGTGAACTTTTCGCGTGGATCATCGGCTGGGACTTGGTTCTGGAATATGCCCTCGGCGCGGTCACAGTCTCTATCGGTTGGTCAGGCTACGTCGTCTCGTTTCTGCGCGACATTGGCATTCATATCCCGGCCCAGCTATCGGCGGCGCGCGGAACGCTCATTACTTTGGCGGACGGAACGCAAGTTACGGCCATCTTCAATCTGCCAGCCGTCATCATTATCGCTATCGTTACGCTCCTGCTGGTGATTGGCATTCGCGAATCGGCGACAGTCAACAACGTCATTGTCTTTGTAAAAGTGGCGGTGGTGCTGCTGTTCATCGTGGGCGCGGCTCACGCGGTCAATCCCGCCAACTGGCATCCGTTTATCCCGCCGAGCACCGGTACGCGCGGACATTTTGGCTGGAGCGGCGTCATGCAGGGAGCAGGAATAGTGTTCTTCGCCTACATCGGGTTCGACGCTGTGAGCACAGCAGCGCAGGAAGCAAAGAATCCCCAGCGCGACATGCCGATCAGTATCATCGGCTCGCTGCTGGTCTGCACAGTGCTCTATATCGCAGTGTCGGCGGTGGCTACCGGCATCGTCCCGTACCTGCAATTAGATGTCCCGGATCCAATTGCCGTAGCAGCCGATCACGCCGGGGTGGGGTGGATGGCCTCGCTAATCAAACTGGGCGCCATCGCCGGTCTCAGCTCGGTCATTCTGGTGATGCTCTTGGGTCAGTCGCGGATTTTCTTCACTATGGCGGACGACGGTTTGCTGCCGAAGTTTGTGAGCAGGATTCATCCAAAATTCCGCACGCCGTGTATCACGACGATAGCCACAGGAATCGTTGTGGCCTGCTTTGCAGCAGTCTTCACCGTGCGCGAAGCCGGCAGCCTTGTTTCGATCGGCACACTGCTGGCCTTCGTGATCGTCTCAATTGGAGTTCTTGTGCTGCGGCTACGCGAGCCGGAGTTGCCGCGCACATTCAAAACGCCGGCCGTGTGGTTCGTCGCCCCGCTAGGGGCGTTGTCGGCGCTTGCTCTTATGATCTCGCTACCGTGGCTGACCTGGGAGCGGCTGATTTACTGGTTTGCTTTCGGAATCGTGATTTACTTCGGCTACAGCGTTTACAACTCCAAACTTGGCCCGCGGAAAATCCCCGGCGAGACCGCCTGGTCGCGCGCGCTGAAAATCGCCGGTGTAATCTGGATTGTATTCGGCTCGCTCGGCTCGATCCTTTGGCTGGCGCGTTATCACACGGACTATATCCCCGGCCCACTCGGCATCGTCATCGGAGCGGCTGGGTTCGTGCTCGCGTGGAGTCTGGGCGCCTTGCTAAACCTGGTTGCCCAAGTTTCCGATCACACCCACGCACGGCACTTGATGATGGAAACACCAGGCGAGAGCTAGGAATAGCAGCAATCCCACGAGGTGACGTATCAGCGTTGAGAAAATGCCCTGCTGGCAAATTTTAGAGAGACAACAGGCTTTAAGATCCAGCTGAGGCCCAGTCGACCTTGAACCCTCGCGACGGGCTGGTTGCGCCTGGCTTGAGAAGCAGTTCAGCCTCCTTCCGGAGCTTTTCGCTATCGAGCTGATTGAAAGCGCGCCGTGCATCGGCGAGTTCGGACAGCGCAACGCCTGCTCGCCGGAGGATTTTGCTCTCTTCGGGAGATAACTTTTCAGATCTTCCGCTGCTCACTGCGCGCGTTTGAAATCGAGAGATTACGGTGGCCAATCCATCGTCGTTCGCGGCTCCAAACAAATCGACAAGCTGTTGAAACCTGAGATGGAACGGAATCGTAGCAAGATCCACATGCTCCGCTTCAGACATTTCCGCGGGCGGGATCACAATCTCATTGGACATCGCCACTGAATGCCAGACGTCAGCGGGCTGGTAATATCCGATCTCAATGCGACAAGCACGATGCCGTTGCGACATTCTAACATAATGCATTCCCGCCATCGGTTCGATAGCCGCTTCTTTCTCCGCCAGACCGTCTGCACAATGAATCCTGAGATGAACCTGTCTATCGATAGGCGCGGCATTTTTGAAAATCGATGGCCAGTCAACATTCCAATATGCGAAAATTGTCCAAGGGTCGCGCGCAATGGCGAGAAGACGCGGTGAACCATGAAAGCGCGGCAGTCCTAAGCCATTACCCAGATCGTGTGACTCCTCAGTTTCTGCGAGAGGCACGACCGGTTTCCTGGAAATGTGGAATGTCTCTCTCGCCTTCATCTTCCACCACAACGTGGCTCAAATCGAGGATAAAGGCCAACCACAGATTTCGCGGCTAAAAATTCGATTGCCTACAATCCATCCCGATCCTTTTGGAACTTTTCCGCGCCTTTTTGCGCGTTCAACGCATAGTTCTCGTTTAATTGGGAAAGGCATGAGCGCAAAAATCGTCGGTCTCGAAGAACTTTCGGAGCGCAGCAAGCAGTTGCAGGCTGCCGGGAAAAAACTGGTAGCGACAAACGGATGCTTTGACTTGCTGCACGTCGGACACGTGCGCTACTTACAAGCTGCGCGCGCGCTCGGCGATTTGTTGGCGGTCGGCTTGAATGGCGATCGCTCGGTCCGCGAATTAAAAGGAAAGGGACGTCCGATTACCGCTGAGCGCGATCGCGCGGAAATCCTCGCTGCTCTACAGTGCGTAGATCTCGTCACAATTTTTCCCGAACCGCGAGCGACGCAGTTTATCGCTGCAAGCCATCCTGCCATTTATGTGAAAGGTGGCGACTACACCTCGGAAACCCTCAACGAAGAGGAGCGCACAGTTTTGAAGGAGATCGGCGCCGAAATTCGCATCATTCCATTTGAGGCAGGCTATTCGACTTCGCGCCTGCTCGAACAAATATGCGAGAACAGGCCTTGAAAGTTGTGGCGCGCGTCCCGCAATCGATGTCCAGATATCGCTAGAGCTAGGATGAATCAGTGAAACGGCTGTCAATTGGAATTCTTGGGTCAGGAAAAGGAAGCAACTGCCGGGTTATTCTCGAGCGTATCCGCTCAGGCGACCTGGCAGCGGAAGCACGTGTTGTAATCTCAGACGTCCTGGATGCGCCAATCCTCGACATAGCACGGGAGTTTTCCGTTGCTAACGCATTCTTGCCGTCTGGCCAATTTCGCACCCGGTTAGAGCCGGAAGTGGAAAACGAGCTCGTAAATATGTTACGCGAGGCCGGTGTTGACCTCGTGGTTCTCGCTGGGTTCATGCGCGTGCTGCATGCACCGATGCTCAAAGCGTTCCCACGACGGATCATCAATATCCATCCGTCGCTTCTGCCTAAATTTCCCGGACTCAAAGCTTGGAAACAGGCGCTCGCGGCGGGCGAACAGGTAAGCGGTTGCACGGTGCATTACGTGGATGAGAAAATCGATCACGGTGAGATCATCGCTCAGCGCGAAGTGCGGATCCTGCCTGATGACACGCCCGAAAGCCTGCATGCGCGAATTCAAATCGCCGAGCGCGAGTTATACCCGGCTGTGATTGCGGAATTCTGCGAGAGATATCGAGCGGCGGGCCTGTAATTTTCGAATCCAGCTTGCCAGTCGCAGGCTACGGTTCATGCATCGCCTAGAGATGTTCTGCTTTTTGCTCACGGCTCAGCACTTCTTCCAACGCACCGGTCGGTTTTTTCTGCTCATAAAGCACGGCGTAAACCTGATCAATTATCGGCGTCTCGATCTTCAGCTGGCGTGCGCACTCAAAAGCGCTCCGCGCAGTGGGAATTCCTTCGGCCACCATCCTCATGGATTGGCTGATCTGCATGAGTGATTCGCCTCGCCCGAGACGTTTGCCGACTGTGTGGTTACGGCTGCGCTCACTATAACAAGTCACAATCAAATCGCCCGCGCCGCTTAATCCATAGAAAGCTTGCGCGCTTCCTCCCATAGCAACTCCCAGGCGCACCAGCTCGGCCAATGATCGCGTCACTAAGGCCGCCTTGGAATTGTCGCCCAACCCGAGCCCATCGCTGATCCCCGCAGCGACTGCGAACACATTTTTCAAAGCGCCGCCCAGTTCGATGGAAGTGACCTCCTGGCTGGTATAAACACGGAAGCGCGGACTCCCCAGGATGCCTTGCAGATTCGTTGCGCACTCAGCGTCGTTGCAGCCAATCACGGTCGCAGTCGGGAAGTTTTGTACGACCTCTGCCGCGAGATTCGGGCCCGATAAGACCGCGACCTTCTGATCTGGAAAAAGTTCGCTTAGGATCTGGCTCATGCGCATCCCGGTGCCGTGCTCGATCCCCTTCACGCAACTCAGTAGCACCGCGCGAACATTCCCAATCGCTTCTCGCAGCTGGGTTGCAACCTTTCGCAAGGCTGTCGATGGCGTCGCGAAAACGATCAAATCCGAGCCGGTGCAATCAGTGAGCTTGGACGTGACACGCACCGATCCAGGTAATTTGAGCCCCGGAAGATAGTCACTGTTCTCGCGTGTTTCTCGCATGCGCGCCGCGCGATCGCCGTCATGACCCCAAAGCGAAACCTGATGCCCATCTTTGGCCCACAACCAGGCCAAAGCCGTCCCCCAACTGCCAGCCCCGAGAATTGCTGTTTCGCCGATTTTCACTTTCGAATAAAGCGCGGCTCCGTTCCACGCATGAGCCGCGAAAGATTTGAACGATGCCGCCAAATCACAACTGCCGCGAGACAAACCGACGAGTAGAATAACAATTTTCCCGTGGTTCGACTTAGCCAGGTCGTAATCAGAATGATGAGAGGTAATGCCGCTGCAGCGGCAATTGAGGCCACCGAAACATAACGGGTAAGCCAAAAGGTCAGTATCCAAATCGCAACACCAACTAGCGCGGCAATCGGAGCCAACCCGAAAAGTGCCCCGGCTGAAGTGGCGACACCTTTCCCCCCCTTGAAGCGTAGCCATACGGGAAAAGAATGCCCGAGCACGCTCGATATCGCCGCGACGATTCCAAACATCTCTTGCGAGTTCCATTCCGGCTGCACTCGCGTAGCGATCAAGATCGACATCTTCACGGAACCGAAACCTTTCAAGAAATCTGCGGCGAAAACGGGATACCCGTAACCCCTTCCGAGCGTTCGCATAACGTTGGTCGCGCCGACGTTGCCACTACCGCAGCTCCGGATGTCGATCCCTGCGATCCGACCTGCGAGATAGCCGAACGGGATCGATCCCAACAGATAGCTCCCGATCACTACAACAGCCAAGGTGAGCATGGAAACCTTATCCCGAATTAACGGTCGTCTCCACGGCTGGGATGCTACATAAATTCTTCTTAGATAACCATATAGATATTATTGCAACATCAGCCGGCGTGATTCCACTTACTCGAGCTGCCTGCCCGAGCGAGCTGGGACGAGCAGTCGCCAGTTTTTGTCTCGTCTCAGAGCGAAGGCCAGGAATTTCATCATAATCGAGCCAATTTGGAATCACCTGTTGCTGCCTGCGTTCAAGCTGTCGATTCTGGTCTGATTGCCGTGCCGCATAACCCTGGTATTTGAAATCTGTTTCCACCAACCGCCAGATTGTGATCGGTGCGAGAGAAAGAAGGTCGAATGGCAGGTCTGTGGCGCTAAAGTCGGGTCTCCTGAATAATTGCGAGACTGGGACGCCATTGAGCTTGGTTTGAGTGGCTAACACACGGGCTTGGTCCAAGAGTCGCGTCTTTTCCTTATGCCGAACCCAGCGTGCTGGGTTCACTAATCCCGAGTCAAATGCACGGTTCGTTAGGCGCTGATCGGCGTTGTCATGTCGCAAAAACAGCCGGTCCTCGGCCCGGCTTGTAAACATGCGATAAGGCTCTTCTGTGCCTTTGGTGACGAGGTCATCGATAAGAACTCCTATGTACGCTTCGCCTCGCTCCAGCACTAGCGGAGAACGCCCGTGAATTTTCAGAGCAGCGTTAGCTCCGGCAACCAAACCCTGAGCCGCCGCCTCTTCGTACCCAGACGTTCCGTTGACCTGGCCGGCAAAATACAACCCATCGATCAGCTTCGTTTCGAGGGTCGAGAAAAGCTGTGTTGGCGGAAAATAGTCGTATTCCACAGCGTAGCCCGGTCGCATTATCTCCGCTCGCTCCAAAGCGGGGATCGAACGTAAAAATTCAAGTTGAACGTCATATGGCAAACTCGTCGAGATGCCGTTTACGTAATATTCCCTGGTGTGGCGACCCTCGGGTTCAAGAAAGAGTTGGTGAGATGTCTTATCTGAGAATTTTACAATCTTATCCTCGATGGAGGGGCAGTAGCGGGGCCCGGTGCCTTTGATTTGCCCGGCATAAAGTGGGGACCGATGAAGATTCGCACGAATGATCTCGTGAGTCCGCTCAGTGGTATGAGTTATCCAGCAGGGCATTTGTTCCACGTGGAACTTTCCTTCGCAAACGCGGTTCAGCGTAAAGACATCTGCTTCACAGTCGCCAATTTCCTCGTCATAAAAGGAGAACGTCGGCGGCGGTTCGTCTCCCACTTGGATTCCGCATCGGGAAAAATCAATTGAGCGTGCGTTTAAGCGACACGGGGTGCCCGTCTTGAATCGCCCGACCTCGAAGCCTAACTGCCGAAGATTGTCGCTGAGACTCGAACTGGCGTCTGCCATTCGTCCTCCAGGCTTGGTAGCTTCGCCGATGTGCAGGAGGCCCCGCAAAAAAGTCCCTGAAGTGATCACGACGCTTCGGGCAGCGATTATCAGCCCCAAATCCGTTTCCACCCCGACGACCTTGCCATGCTCGACAAGAATGCGTGAGACAGTTCCCTGTTTAAGGTCAAGATTGTCGGCCGACTCCAAAGTGGCCTTCATGCGAAATTGATAGGCCTTCTTGTCGCATTGCGCCCGCGGCGCCCGGACCGACGGTCCTTTCGTTCTGTTAAGCATTCGAAACTGAATCCCTGTTGCATCGGCATTTAGGCCCATCGCGCCGCCCATGGCGTCTATCTCGCGGACAATATGACCCTTGGCTAGCCCACCGATCGCCGGGTTACACGACATTTGCCCAATTGTGTCCAGGTTTTGCGTTAACATCAAAGTCCGGCATCCGATTCGCGCGGCGGCTAGTGCCGCTTCGATCCCGGCATGGCCGCTGCCGACAATCAATACGTCGTATTCTGTCGGTAACTTAACACTCATAAATGACGTAATTATTTAATAATCAGCTATTTATATGTATATGCTCGCCAGCATTCGCTTCTTGTCTGGGTCCTGTCGAATTGTGCGAGGTTTGTATTGCAGCGTATGCCATTCGGCCGAGCACTATCAGAAGCAATGCCGTCGTCACAAACGCCCCTCCCCATATCCAATACTCAATCATGCGAGGATAACTTTTCCCGCGCATGATCCGTACTGCAAACTGACCCAGCGTGCCGGCATAAACGTACAAAAAAAGACCAGGTGCCCGCCCGATCGACGCCCAAAGCATGTAGCTGCCAAACCGGATTCGCGTTATACCGTAGAAATAGTTCAGCAAGCTAGTCGGGAAAAGTGGATGCAGTTGACTCAACAGAATAATCTTCCAGCTCTCGCGCTCCACCGCAGGTCCCAATGCGCGCAGCGTTGCGTTACGTGAAAGTTTTTGCTGAAACCATCGCCTTGCGATCCATCGGCTTAGCGCAAAGGAAACTGCTGTAGCAACGAGATTACCCACCAGCACGATTAAAAATCCCCACCACAATCCAAAAAAGAAACCTCCGCCGACAGCAAGAATGCCACCGGGAAGCAGAAGAATATTACAAGCGGCGAAAAGCAGTGGGTAGCAAACGGCTCCCCATGTACCCCAGCTCATCACGCGCTGTTGCGATACCTCGATAAAACTGACGATCGGAAGGAAGCGCGAAAGCGCGATTGCGATTACAATTACAATAACGAGTGCTCCAACTTGCCAGCAAATCGCGCGGCCGACCTTCAGCATCCGGAAATTGTGCTCGCGTCACTGGCTTCGCGCAAATCTCGCCGGCTGCGTTTTTCAGGCTGGAAATCCGTCTCGCCTAACTAGACGCTCGAGGGCTCTGGATTCCGACGACGCGGAATACCAAGGCTGTCAAAGATTACGCGCGTGGCGTCGGAACGGTTGAGTGTATAGAAATGAATGCCGGCAACATCGTTGTCCAGAAGATCGTGGCATTGTTCTATCGCGAAATGAAGGCCAACGCGCTTGACCATCTCTGGATCGCTTTGGCAACGCTGTAGAGCGCGCAGAAGCTTTGCAGGGAAGCGCGCGCCGCCAGCTAGCTCGGCGATGCGTTTGAATCCGCCGATGGAAGTAACGGGCATGATGCCGGCGATAATAGGGATTTGAATGTTCGCAAGCGTACAGCGTTCGCGAAAATCGAGAAAGTCGCGGTTATCGAAAAATAGCTGGGTGACGACGTAGTCGGCGCCGGCGTCTACTTTCGCTTTGAAGTAATCCATTTCGAACAACCGATTTGGCGTCGCGGGATGCCCTTCAGGAAAGCCGGCCACTCCGATCCCGAAACCGCGGCGGTCCGGATGCGTGCCGGACTCATTGAATCGGCGAATGAATTTGACCAAATCGATTGCATGTTGGAACGAGTCCCGTGATTTATCGTAAGCAATTCCAACCGGTCTGTCGCCGCCTAGCGCGAGAATGTTCCCAATCGCAGACTTGGCATATCGAAGGAGAATCCGTTCGATCTCCTCTTCGTTATGACAGACGCACGTAAGGTGAGGAATCGGGTCGAGCTTTGTCGTGTGTTGAATGCGCTCCACAAGATCGTGCGTTAAATCGCGGGTTGAGCCGCCAGCACCGTACGTCACGCTGACAAAGTGTGGCATATACGATTCGAGGTCCCGAATGGTTTGATAGAGAGTCTCGACCGCCTCCGTAGTTTTCGGTGGAAAGAACTCGAACGAAAACGTGGGAGAATCGCCCCGCATGATGTCGGTAATGTGCATAGACTCGGCGTCTACCTTCGTTCCTGCCGCGACTTTCGGTCAACTCAGCCAAACCACATTTTTGGCGACGTATCCGTCGTGAACCGTATCGATGTAGCCTGGCTCGTTCGCAGCAATCCCTCCAGAGAGCGATTGTTCGGTACTCAATGGCTCCAAACGTCAACCCGCAGCATTGGCGTCACGCCGACGTTGTAGCCAATTCAGGGCACAATCGCGAAGGCCCGTGCCGGAAAACCTGAGCCGCCTTTTGGTTTTGGAAAGCTCACTATCGCAATTGCGCCGGCTTCCGGGACCTGGTCGAGATTCGTAAGCAGCTCGATCTGATAATGGTTTGTACTGAGAATATACGTTTCAAGTGAGTAATCGTCCTTACTGGCCGCGATTCCCGGATCTGTATCTGTCGTTTCGTGGCCTGACGCCGTAATCTTGCGCTCTTCGTAAAGATACTTCAAGGCAGGCAAACTCCATCCGGGGTAGTGCGCGATGCCATTGACATCTTTGTTTTCCATCTTTGCCGCATCAGGCCAGCGCTTCGACCAATCGGTCCGCATCGCAACAAACGCACCGGCAGGAATTGGTCCTTGATCTTTCTCCCATTTTTTCACCCGCTCGAGCGATAGTGTGTAATCTGGATTTTTCGCAGCCTCCTCATGCACATCTATGACAACCAGGGGCAGCACCATTTCTTTCGGATCGATCTGATCTACGGTTCGAAGCCCCTTTATAAAATGAGCAGGCGAATCGACGTGCGTTCCCCATTGGCCGACGTGTGTATACAATTCGGAGAAGAAACCTGTTCCCATGACGTCGGGACGCTTCTCGTACCAGTAAATTGTCTTGCGCACCTCATCGGGAAACCCCGGCCAGCGAGGGATTCCCGGCGCGAACTCGTGCGTCAGGTCTACGTATCGTTTGTGGGCAAGAATCTGTTGAATTTGCCAAAGAGACGGTTCGTCGGCACTCCATGCCGAGGAAAATGCAGGGGCGAACAGGACGACACCTAATAGCAACGCCTTTTTAATGCGCATCTAGCCTTGTTAAAGCATTTAGAGTTAAGAGGCCAATATGTTCGAATAACTTTGAATAAGTCCCGTCCTTCTTCGAAAAAGTCACACCTGTCGGTGTTTCATTTTGACCTTATCAACAGTTCATTCGCGTGGTGAAACACGAGGCAAACACACCGTGCATAGTCCCGACTTATTCCCACTTAGAAGAAGATGATTAGAAAACTAAACCTTTCATCCAATTCATTACTGATTGTGGAAAACTTTTTGACGCTGAAAAACGAAACGAAAACCGATTGTGCTACTGGGAACAACGACAAAATGCCGCCGAAACAGGTTCTACTCGACAAGACAACAACCCTGCCAAACGGATACGAATACCAAGCCTTTAAACACGACAGTCTTTTTGAGCATGCCACCTGGGCTTATGCATTCTGCCGCGAACACCTTTTCCGAGATGATACAAGGCGCATTATCACGGCTCTTTGGCCAGATGAACATCCTGCTCCAGGAACGACTCTGATTGAACTTGGATGCGGCCCTGGATTTTACTCGTGCCGGCTAGGAGAGCGATTTCGGGAGATGTCAATCACCGGCGTGGATCGTTCTGCGAAACAAGTACAATGGGCCAGCGAGCGAGCCCAGTCGCTTCAGTTGACCAATTGTTGCTTTAAACGAATCAACGCCCTGAAGTTGTCGTGTTCCGATGCTGCCTTCGATGTCGTCCTGGCTTCGCGATTGCTCACTATTCTGCCCGAACAAGCAGGCGTCATCGCTGAGATGTATCGTGTGTTGAAGCCAGGAGGTCGCTGTTTCGTTGCCGAACCTCGCTACGCCTTGTGGGCGTCAATCCCACTTTTGGCAATGTGGCTTCTCGTGGGATTAATTCCATCTGGAAATGGTTATCGGGAGCCATACAAGGCGACGGTATTTTCTGCGAAAGGATTCGCGAACCTTTTCGCGACGCAATCATGGAAAAAGTTTAGGACCTGGCAGGATGGCCGCTACCAGTACGCTCTTTGCGAGAAAGGATAGCAATCGGCAGCGCAACGAATGAGAAGGGGGCATCGCGTTGTTGATCCGGATAGAGCGGCTAAAGATTTTGCGGGCTGTTCTGCATTGGCGCTGATGACCAAGGCGCCGCGTGCAGGGAACGTAAAGACACGTCTTGTCCCGCCGCTTACAAATGAGGAGGCGGCGCAACTCAACAGGTGTTTTCTGCAGGATACAGGCGCTGCGATTTCTGTTTGTTGCAGCGGTTTAACTAGGGCGAACTCCGGGGCAATCGCACGAGGGGTTGCGGTTTACACGCCGGTCGGTGCCGAATCGGACTATGCCGATATTTTGCCGGCCGATTTCAGTTTGCTGCCACAGCGCGGCGAAAATTTCGGTGAACGCCTCTATTTTGCAGCTGAGGACTTGTTCAAGTGCGGTTTCGACAGCGTTTGTTTGATTGATTCTGATAGCCCGACCATTCCTGCTGAGAATTTTGCCAAAGCGATGGAACTCCTTTCGTTGCCGGGGGACCATATCGTCCTGGGACCCTGCGACGACGGTGGTTACTACTTGATTGGATTAAAACAGTTGCACCAAGGAGTCTTCGAGCAAATCGATTGGAGTACCGAGCGAGTTTTGGAGCAGACAATAAGGCGCGCGACGCAAATCGGTGTCGGTGTTCATGAGTTGCCTCGCGGATTGGATGTCGACGATCACGCAGCGCTGCGTCGGCTTTGTAGCGAACTGCTTGGCAAAAATGCGCGCGACAATGTCGCGCCTCAGACCCAACAGTTTCTGCGCGAACTTATCGCGCGCGATGGTTGGGGGCGTGTTTGGTCGGCGTAGGCCTCGCGCTTTTGCGTGCCGAATCCGAGAGCAACTGAAGCGGTTGCCCTACAACAGCTACATGACTAGCCTCACAGTCGCATGGCAAAGCGCGCATTAGTTACCGGCGGCGCGGGCTTAATCGGCTCACATGTCGTGGATCTTCTCGTGAATGATGGCTGGGAGGTCCGGGCACTCGATAATCTGGAACCACAAACTCACCGTCGCGGAAAGCCGGCCTGGATCAACAAGAAGGCGGAGTTCGTTCATGGCGATTTGCGTGATCGTGATACAATTGCCGCCGCGCTGGACAAGATCGACATCGTTTTTCACCAGGCAGCCTACGGGGGTTACATGCCTGAGATCACAAAATTTGTGCATGTGAATTCGCTCGGCACTGCCCAGCTGCTCGAAGTGATCCGCGAGAAAGCCCTGCCAGTTAAGAAAGTCGTTGTTGCGAGCTCGCAGGCTGTTTACAGCGAAGGGGCCGGCGATTGTCCGAAACATGGATTGGTTTTTCCGGCGGTGCGTCCGGTGGAACAATTGCGCAAAGGCGATTGGCAGGCGCATTGCCCACTCTGCGGCGCGACCACAACGAGCGTTCCGACTCCGGAAAATGCGCCGGTCGGTGGAGAAACCGTTTACGGCCTAACGAAAGTTGATCAAGAACGGCTGGTCCTCCTATGGGGAAAACAGCTCGGTGTTCCCACGGTCGCCCTGCGTTACTCCTGCACATACGGGCCGCGCCAATCGATCTTTAATCCGTATACCGGCGTGATCGCGATTTTTTGCACGCGTTTGCTGAACAATTTGCCGCCTGTGCTTTACGAAGACGGGGAGCAGACGCGGGACTTCTCATTTGTGGAAGACATCGCCCGCGCGAATTTGCTCGCCGCGGAAACGGACAAGCTCGACGGACTGCCGGTGAACATTGGCAGCGGCCGCGGCACGCCGATCCGCGAAGTCGCTGAACAGCTTTCCGATGTTCTGAAAATCGACATTGCGCCTGAGATCAACGGCGAATTTCGTCCCGGTGAAATGCGCCATCTCATCAGCGACACTACGCTCGCTCGCTCGGCGGGATACAAACCGACTGTCGATCTCAGTCAAGGCATCCGTCGTTACATCGATTGGATCCGCGCCCAATCAGACATTCGCGATTACTTCAGCGAAGCCAGCGAAATTTTGAAGAACAAAGGCATCGTTCATCGAGTAGGGAGATGAACATCGCTGCCACCATTCCGGATTTTAATGCGCCAGTGGTCGAGCATGCCCGGAGGGATTTTCCATTACTCGATGCGGGCATGACAGTGGGGGAAGCGCTGGAGCGCATCCGGCGTGAAGGCGTAGGTGAACGCGTCATCTACTTTTATGCGATCGATGAACAGAAGCGGCTGGTTGGTGTGGTTCCTACCCGCCGTTTGCTGACGACGCCGCTGGAAATGCCGTTGCGCGAGATCATGGTGCCGCGCGTGGTGGCTGTTCCCGCGACCGCAACGATTCTCGAAGCCTGCGAATTTTTTGTGCTCTACAAATTTCTGGCGTTCCCGATCGTGGACGAGCAACGCCGTGTGGTGGGCATCATCGACGCCAACCTCTTCGCCGAAGAAATTTTGGAGGCAGGCGATAGTGAATCCCGGGAGACTGGAAGTCATATTGCGCAGGTGAGCCCGGAGTTCTTTGAGGCGCTCGGCTTCCACATCGAACAAATCCGCGGTGCGTCGCCCTGGCGTATTTTCCGATTCCGTTTTCCGTGGCTACTGGTCACGGTCGGCGGTGGCACGCTTTCGGCGATCCTGGCCGGCTTTTTTGAAACCACACTCGCGCACAGTTTAGTGCTCGCGTTCTTTCTCACGATGGTACTGGGACTAAATGAAAGCGTCAGTATGCAATCGATGAGTGTGACGATTCACGCGTTACGGTCTGCCCAGGTCACGTGGGGCTGGCTGGCTACAGCGTTTCGTCGCGAGTTGGTCACTGCGCTCCTGCTCGGTGCCGCGTGCGGGCTGGTCGTCGGCTTAGTTGTTTGGATATGGCGAAATGATGGCGCTGCCGCACTAGTCATCGGCGGCAGCATCGCCCTTTCGCTCGTCACGGCGTGTGGGTTTGGCCTGGGCGTGGCGTCGCTTCTTCGCCGGTTCGAGCTGGACCCTAAAATTGCGGCAGGACCGATCACGCTGGCACTGGCGGATTTTTTTGCGCTGGTAATTTATTTCACGGGCGCGTGGCTGGTTTTGCGATGAGCAGCATCTCGGTCATTATCCCCGCGCTGGATGAGGAGGAACCGATTGCCGGTGTTGTGCGTGAATGTCTCGCAACTGGTTTGCCTAACGAGGTGATCGTCGTTGATAACGGCAGCACCGATCGAACTGCTGAGCGCGCACATGAAGCAGGCGCGCGCGTGGTGACCGCGCCGCGTGGATACGGACGCGCTTGTGCCGCAGGCGTTCGTGCGCTTTCGCCCGAATGTGACATTGTGGTTTTTCTCGATGGCGACGGCAGCGACGTGCCCGCGTTCATGAATCAGCTTGTTGATCCCGTTACACGCGGCATACACGATTTCGTGATCGGCTCGCGCACGCGCGGACAACGCGAACTCGGCAGCATGAATCTCCAGCAAATCTTTGCCGGACGACTCGCCGGATTGATTTTGCGATTTCTCTACGGGGTTCGTTACACGGATATGTCCCCATTTCGCGCCATTCGCCGTGATGCACTGGAACGACTCGACATGCGCGAGCAGACCTATGGCTGGAATCTGGAGATGCAGATGAAAGCCGCGCGCGACGGGCTGCGTGTTCTCGAAGTCCCTGTAAACCATCGCCGGCGTGCCGGTGGCGAATCCAAGGTGTCAGGCACGTTCCGCGGGACATTTGTAGCCGGTTCTCGCATCGTTGCGACATTGGTGCGCGTCGCCGTCGGATAGTCGATTCCATCTAGAAGTTCCCGAGTTTTTGTGTAGCGTCGCCCAATGCTTTCGATGCTTGATCTTGAGAGATTTCGCACCACGCCGCTCAGCCGTGAGCCGTTTGAGTTTCTAGTCGTTCCAGAGTTTGTAAGGGTTCAGGCGCGTGCTGCAATCGATAAGGATTACCCCGAGGTTGGCCGGGCGGGTAGCTTTCCGCTTCGAGAGGTGACTTATGGTCCGGGATTTGCGAAGCTGATCGAGGAGATGCGCAGCGAAGACTTTCGCAAGGCGTTTGAAGAAAAGTTTAACATCGACCTGACCAATCGCCCGGACATGATCACCGTGCGCGGGCGTTGTAGCGACAAAGATGGCAAGATCCACACCGATTCGGAGACCAAGATCATCACTATCCTAATTTACATGAACTCGGCTTGGGAATCGCCCGGTGGCCAGCTTCGATTGTTGCGATCCGGGACGAATCTGGAAGACGTCATTCTCGAAGTGCCGCCGACCGAAGGCACGCTGCTAGCGTTTCGGCGCAGCAATAACTCATGGCACGGTCACAAGCCATTCTCGGGCCCGCGCCGCGTCATTCAGTTCAACTGGGTCACGAGTGAGGCGGTGGTGCGGCGCGAGCAAAATCGGCATCG
>JAALOD010000010.1:0-11309 GCA_013372845.1 Candidatus Udaeobacter sp. | reverse complement strand
AACCTCTTTGTGAGCGGTCAGATTGAACCCCCAAAAAATTCCGACGCATTGGCACTGCGATCAGCCGAATTCTCGCGGATCTTGCTGATTAAACCTTCGGCGCTGGGCGATGTGGTGCACACACTTCCGGTGCTCGTGAAACTGCGTGCGCGGTATCCGCGGGCGCGGATCGACTGGCTGATCACGCCGGAAAACGCGGAAGTCGTCCGCTACCATCCTGCGCTCTCCAATGTCCTTCTTTTTGCGCGCCGCGATTTCTCAAAGCGCGGCCGACGATGGCGTGCGTTTCTGTCGTTTGTCGATCTGCTCAAACAAATTCGCCGTGCGAAATACGAATTGGTCATCGACATGCATGGCCAGGTGCGTTCGGCTTTTTTTACTCTCATCAGCGGCGCGCGTGTGCGCATTGGATTTGATCGGCCCATCAAGCGCGGTGTGACAATCTCCGCTGAACACGATCTCAAGAACGTCCCCAACCATGGCTGGCGCGGCGCGCGCGAAGGTTCGTGGATAGCTTACACCCACCGCATTCCCATTCCGACGCTCGATGTTCACGCGATCGATCGTTACCTGTGGGTCGCGCCGTTGCTTGGCCTGGATGATAATCCGCCCGATCTCACTATTCACCTGTCGCCGGAGGCTTCGGACAGGGTAAATCGATTGCTGGAGGAGCACGACGTGCCGGCGTCTAAACCGCTTGTCGTCCTTGTGCCTGGCACAATTTGGGAGACCAAGCATTGGACAATTGAAGGATTCGCTGGTGTTGCGCGGCAATTTCTTCAGGATGGATTTGCCGTCGCTTTGGCGGGCACTAAGCGCGATCAACAGCGATGCCGACAAATCGCCGCCGCAGCGCCTGGGACATGCGATCTTTCCGGACAGACAACGCCCGCAGATTTGGCGGCGCTTATTCGACGTGCCGAGGTCGCTGTCACCAACGATTCCGGCTCGATGCATGTTGCCGCATCGCTTGGCAAACCGATGGTCAGTGTCTTCGGGCCGACCAATCCAGTTCACATCGGCCCTTACGAGCGACCGGAATCGGTCGTGCGCGTGGATTTACCCTGTTCGCCATGCAATTACCGTCGCTTGAGCCAATGCCCGTTTGATCACGCCTGCATGAAGCAGGTTACTTCCGCGATGGTAGTGGAGCGCGTGCGGAACATTCTTTCGGCTGCAAAAAGCCACCCAGAAGGTGTAACGGCGTTTGTGTTCAAACGCTGAGTGAAAAACCAGGCGCTTGGCACAAGCTCCTCTACAACTCATATTCGCGGTGAGTGAGTAGAACGAAGGCAATTTTCGCTGGGCTCATCGCCGGATTACTCGCCGGAATCGTGATGACAACGGCAATGTTATTGCTGGCTGTGCTGGGCGTGGCTACACCGCTCGTGATCATCGGCGATCGCCTTTCGGTTTTCATCTCGCCCGGACCGTTTCTTTCCCTTATGGGCAAGGTCGGTGGTTACAATCATCTCAAGCAACTGGGCGTTGGATCGACGATAGCTGGTCAACTCGTCGTTGGTGCAATTGGCGGAGCAATCCTTGGATTGTTCTCGCGGCGCAATCCTGCGCGAGCTTCAGCGCTTTGGACCATGTCGATCTTCGTTTTGTTGCCGATAGTTGTGTTTGCAATCGCGCTTTGGCCGGTTTTGGGCACCAGTTACATTGGCCTGCCCATCGGCGCGGCGCGTCTGGTCACGCTGGTCGGTTTCGCGCTGTGCATTTTTGTGTTCGAACGAACGCTCGTCGCTAGCTTTCGATTTCTCACGCAACGAAGACTCGGAAAAGGGGATTACGAATTCAGCCCAGCGATCGGCCGGCGTGCTTTTGTGCTGGGCGCAATCGGAGCTGCAGTTACGGGCGGCGGCATTGCGGTGGCTCGCAAGCTTTATCGTGCTGCGACGTTTAGCTATGACGGCACGCAGTACAAAGGCCGCATCGTTCAGCCGATCACGCCTAACGAATTGTTTTATTGTGTGACGAAGAATGTGGTCGATCCGCGGGTGGACGTCGATCTTTGGCACCTTGAAGTAGGCGGTCTCGTGAAGAACGCCGCCACGTGGCGATTCGACGATCTATTGGGATTCGAAATGAAGGAGCAGGAAACAACGCTGATGTGCATTAGCAACGGTTTGGATGCGGGACTGATCAGCAACGCTGTCTGGAAAGGTTTTCCGTTGCGGGACGTTCTGGATCGCGCGGTGCCGCTGTCCGGTGCCGCGCGCGTGCGCTTTCATGGCGTCGATAATTACACTGATACGATTCCGCTCGAGAAGGCCTTGGAACCGACCACCCTGCTTGCTTATGAAATGAACGGCGCGGAGTTGCCGGATCGGCACGGTTACCCGTTGCGTCTCATCGTCCCGGGTTACTTCGGCGAAAAACATGTGAAATGGCTCACCCGAATCGAAGTGACCGACGCGAGCGCAAAAGGATTTTACGAAGCACAAGGCTGGGGACCCGATTTCATCACGCCGACAAGATCGAGAATTGACGTGCCTGACGCTTGGTCGTCGTTTTCGTTAGGCAAATTGAACGGGCCGATTGAAGTGAAGGGGATTGCCTACGGTGGTAACCGTGGTATCTCGCGCGTGGAATTTAGCAGCGACGGTGGCAAATCCTGGCGTGACGCCGAGATCTATTATTCCGGCGGCAATCTGGCGTGGTCGCTCTGGAAAACCGAATGGATGCCAGATGCAGCAGGCTATTACGCGCTAGTCGTCCGGGCCACCGACGGAAAAGGCGATGTGCAAAAATGGGAAGAAGATAGAGGCCCATTTTCCGGTGTAGCAGGCTTGCATGAAATTGGCGTGAACGTGGCGGCGTAGCTGACGATGTCTGCACGCACCTGGCGTGTCATGTGGCTTCGCCGCAATGGCTCACCGAGGCGCTAATGACAACGCCCTCCGCGCGGCAACAACTTGCGCTGTGTGCTAAGTTTTATTGATGGAAAGACTGATCATTATTGGAAGCGGCTGCGCCGGATTGACCGCAGCGATTTATGCCGCGCGCGCGAACCTGAGCCCGTTAGTGCTGGAAGGTCGCCATCCGGGCGGACAACTCTCGACCACTACGCTCGTTGAAAATTATCCCGGTTTCCCGGAGGGAATCGATGGGCCTCAGCTCATCCTGAACATGCACAAACAGGCTGAGAAATTTGGCGCCCGGTTTTCATACGCCGAAGCGACTGATTTCGATGCCAGCAATCGGCATATTCGGATCAAAGCCGACGATGAATGGTTTGAGACAGAAGCGCTTATCATCGCCAGTGGAGCTTCGGCGCGATATCTGGGACTCGAGAACGAACAGAAACTAATCGGTCACGGACTGACTTCATGCGCCACCTGTGACGGCGCATTTTACAAGAACGTGCCGGTTTGCGTCGTCGGTGGAGGCGATTCCGCTGCGGAGGAATCATTGTTCCTCACCCGGTTCGCTTCAAAGGTCTATTTGATTCATCGACGCGATAAGATGCGGGCTTCCAAAATCATGCAGGATCGCGTCTTTGCGAACAAGAAGATCGAACCGATCTGGGACACTGTCGTTACCGAATACATTCCGGACGAAAAAGGCGAAATGCGCGCCGTGCGCTTGCGAAATGTGAAGACGAATGAAGAGCGGGAACTAGCCGTGGCCGCTGTGTTTGTGGCAATCGGCCATGATCCCAATACCAAAGCGTTTCGACGTAAGCTCGACATGGATTCGGACGGTTATCTGATCACGAAGAACCTGGCCGAGAGCCGACACCCTGGTGTGTTCGTGGCGGGTGACGTGGCCGATCGCGTTTACAAGCAGGCGGTAACCGCAGCCGGCTCAGGCTGCGCGGCGGCCATGGACGCCGAGAAATACCTGAGCGAACGGGGATCCGATGCTTGATTGCTCGTCGCGCAATCGTCGCCTTTTCTTGTCATTCTGAGCGGAGTCGAGGAATCTCTAACTTTCTCGCTCCAACGGGCAGCCAGCAATCAGAGATGCTTCGACTTCGCTCAGAATGACAAAAACGTGAAAATTTGCGACCTGACCCAGTTTTACTCTCCTCTAAGCGGAGGAGTAAAACGCTATTTGCACGAGAAAATTGCGTACATCAGCAATGGTTCGTCTGACGATGCGCACGTGCTCATTGTTCCCGGCTCGAAAACAGAGGTGACAACAAATGCGCGGTCACGAGTTTATTCGATTCGCTCGCCATTGGTGTCGAGGAGCTCGCGATATCGCGCGCTGCTAAATCTCCGCGCAATCGAAGAAATCCTGGAGCGCGAACGTCCAGACCTAATCGAATCGAGCGATCCGTATCAGATCGGATGGAAAGCGATTGCTGCCGGTCGCGCGCTGAGAGTGCCGGTCGTTGGTTTCTATCACTCCCATTTCCCGGAAGCGTATTTGCGCGGGGGCACGAAATTTCTTGGCAAACGTGGCACGCAACGAGCCATGAAATTGACGCGTTCTTATGTGCGCAAACTATACAATCGCTTTCAAGCCACGCTGGTGCCGTCTGAAACGCTGAGCGACCTGCTTTCCGAATGGGGTGTGCGCAATGTGCGACCCGTGCGGCTCGGGGTGAACACCGGCATTTTCAAGCCTGTGCCGGATGACGGAGCCGCCACTCGTGGGTCGTTAGGCGTCTGCCGGGAACAGACATTGCTTCTCTACGCGGGGCGATTGGCCAGAGATAAAAACACAGAAACGTTGTTCAAAGCATTCGAGCTCCTCCAGCAACGGGGCCAGAACAAATTTCATCTGTTGGTAATTGGTGACGGGCCGCTGCGGAACAAAGTGCAAAAGTTGCAACGGCGCATCGGGAATGTTTCTTGGATTTCGTACTGCGCGGACTCGTGCGATCTCGCTCGTTACTATCGCGCCGCAAATCTTTTTGTTCATCCAAGCGTTCAGGAAACGTTTGGACTTGTGGCGCTGGAAAGTCAGGCGTGCGGCACACCGGTTGTAGGAATTCGCGGGAGTTACATGGATCGCATTATTTGCCACGACCAGAAATCGTGGGCCCAGAAGAACAGCCCGGATGCGTTGGCTGACGCAATCGAAGATTTTAGCGCTAAAAAATTGGCGGCTTTTGGGAAGACCGCCGCGGGCGCAACGGAAAGACTCTATAGCTGGCCGCGCGTATTTGAGGAACTGTTTTGCATTTATCGCGAGGTTCGCGCAAACTACCGCCGATTTTAGATGGTGAACGACGACCACAAGCCGTTCCTTATTCGTGGCTATCGCAGATCGGACCGCGAAGCGGTAAGAAAGCTCTGCTGCGATACCGGATTTCTTGGCGACCCGATTGATCCCGTTTATGAGGATCGAGAATTGTTCGCTGATTTTCTCACGACCTATTACACCGATCACGAACCGGGATCGTGTTTTCTTCTGGAGGTCGACGGCGAAATTCGCGGTTATCTTCTGGGTTCACGCAAGCCTCTGCAAAACCAGCTTTACGCGCTTTATCAAAATGTCTGGTTATTTTTCCGCGCGCTGACGCGCTATTTCCGCTACAATGGGCGCTCGCGCCGTTTTGTTCGGTGGATCCTGGTGCACGGATGGCGTGAAGTGCCAGCGGCGCCGCGACGCACACCGCATTTTCATATCAACCTGCTGCCAGATGCCCGGAAAGTTTCGACGACGCGCGCCCTGATGAGCGCGTATTTGAGTTATCTCTATCGCTCCGGCGAAAAACGCGTTTACGGCCAGATCATTACATTTGAAAGCCGGCGCGGAGAGAAAATGTTCGAACGGTACGGGTTTAAGGTGCTTAACCGAGCAGAGATCACCAAGTACAAGGCAATTTATCCCAAATCAGTTTATCTCAGCACCGTGATCAAGAACCTGGAGACGGCAGAGCCGCTCTCAGTCACGACGCGCCCACGTTTCTAGCGTCGGTCAGCGCAGCAGTGCGGGGTCCTTTTCGGTTCATCCACAACCCGCCGAAGAACGCAGCGAAGCCGAGCACGAAGATGCTGATAGTAAAGGTGAGTGTGACTGCGAAATACTCCATCCAAATTGCTTCGATAACGGCACTCGGAAAACACTCCAGGCGTAGACCGCCCCGAGCGCAATTTGCAAAAACACGCCGGCGATTGCGATCGTCCAGCGATTTGAGGTTTTCATTTAGGCTAAGGGCATCACTACTCCGCCATTCTTCGGGATCGCATCGTAGGTCGCCTTGTCGATGCGCAGGTGTGCCATGACCGCTTCGGGAGGAGTATGAGCCAGCCACTCCGAGAAAGAGAGGTCCTGAAAACGATTGACCTTTCCGAACATTTCCAGGAACACCAAGTCGGTATCGCCTGTGTTCTCGATGTAGTGGAGTAACGTTTTCTGGACGTATCCGACGTCTCCCTCTTGAAAGTCCATCGTGCGAGCCTTGTTCCCTGTGTCCACCACGGTCTGTCGCCCTTTGCCACTAATGTAGAACTGCCATTCATCCGCATTTGGATGCCAATGAAGTTCTCGTAACCCGCCTGGATGAACGGTAACCAGTGCCATCGCGGTGGTTGAGACTTTGAAGTTGCTGGAATCAACAATGCGCACCTCGCCACTCTTCGTCTTCAATGTCGGCGGCATTTGCATCGTGCGAAAAGCAAAGTTCTGCGGCGACCTTCCACGTGTACCGGCTGCTGCCTTCTGATCGGCCTCCACTGAGCCCGGAACATCCGCTTGGAAAATGAACAACTCTTGTTTCGGCACATTCTTGAACGCCTCTTGGTTGACGGCGAAATTTTTTGCCAATACCTCAGGCGGCAGATGCGCCATCGCGTCGCTCAACAGGACCGTTTCTGACTCAGAAAAATTGCCGTCGTCGAAAACGAGCATGAATTCGCATCCGTCGGGATTGAGGCCTTGAATGGAGTGAGGGATTCCTGAGGGAAAAAACCAAAGATCATCTTTGCCCACGTCAGCGACGAAACTTTTGCCGTCCAGATCGATGGCGGTGATCCGCGCGTTTCCGTAAAGCATGATGGCCCATTCGCCGGCCGTATGCCAATGCAGCTCGCGGAATGCACCTGCGGTCAGCCTCATGTTAACACCGGCCAGGGTTTTCGAGACGGGGAGCTCCCGTACTGTCACCTCGCGTGACCATCCACCTTCATAAGTACGCTTGTTGGCAAAGGAGAACGGATATTTGAAGTTTTGCACGAGGCTTTTTGAGTCTGTGTTCGGCGGCCAGATCGAGTCCGGGTTCTGTCCATCCAGCGTTGGATTAGCCGGTCCCGGGTCGCTTCTGCTGCGGTTGGGACCTTCTGCCCCGACTACTTTTTGCAATGCAGCCAAGCCGCCCGCGGCCGCAACGCTCCCCAGAAAATTCCGCCGAGTTAGAATGCTCATGATTAGTAGTTTTCCAAGTTGAGTTTTTTTGAATTTCTTGTTTAGCCGACGACCCAGGATCCCAGAAATCCGATGATCAGTCCGATCAGCGGCCTGAGCATGGCAAACCAGAACGCTGGTCCGCCAACTACAGGTCCGAGCGTTTTCATAACTGGACTCTATTCGCTGAGTTGCCCGTGCTTCTACAGGGCATATGCAGGATTTTCCTTTATGCCTAACGAAATCGTTTCTGCTCTCCCATTTGGGAGATCACCGAGAATCGCGCCGCCCGCGACTTTCTGCTCGTCCGCGAGCTTTCCCAGAATCTCGGTTCCAAAAATGCGCGCGAAGTCATCCAAAAGAGGGAAGCGCATTCGCCTCTTCGGTAACATCGCAAAATCCGACGTACGCGCAGTAGCTATCGAATGCCGGCGCAAGATACCGTGGCAGTATGAAGGTAAACAGTCCAACTGTTATAGCACTCGTGCTTTGGTTCTTGTTCTTCGCCGCGCACGCTTTCGCGGTGTTTAAGCCGCCTTACCCAACAAAGGCAGAGCGGCCCGATCAGATCATCATTATTAGCCCGGCGGCGGAAGAGTTCTCGACGTCTACTAGTCACTGACGACGGGAATTCGACTGTGGATCTTAGTTATTTTCGAAAGGACAAGGCATGAGCACAACCCAAAACACTCCTTCAGGACAAGACGCTAAGGTTGAAGAATACGACTTGGTGACCCTTGGCGGTGGCACGGGTGGAACAGTCGCGCGTGGACTTTTGCCAATAAAGGCCCCGCGTCGCAGTGATCGACAAACACATAACAAGCAACATCTCTATGAACAATCCAACGACTAACATGACGACGTATAACTACGCGACGGTACGCGGCCGGAAAATGTTTTATCGTGAAGCGGGCAACAAGGAAGCGCCCACCATCGTGCTACTGCACGGGTTTCCCAGCTCATCGCACATGTTCCGCGATCTGATTCCAAAACTGTCAGATCGCTTCCATGTGATTGCGCCAGACTACATTGGTTTCGGCTACAGCGATGCGCCGAACACGAAGGAGTTCAAGTACACGTTCGACAATCTCGCAGAGCACGTGGAGGAATTGCTCTTCAGTGTTCTCGGCCTGAAGAAGTTCAGTATCTACGTGCAGGACTACGGCGCCCCAGTAGGCTATCGGATTGCTTCAAAGCATCAGGACGCTGTTGACGGCATTGTGGTTCAAAACGGCAATGCGTATGTGGAGGGGATTGGCGAAGCATTTAACCCGATGAAACCGTTTTGGGCGGATCGGAATGCCGAGACCGAGAAGCCGGTGCGGAGACTACTCACGAAGGAGACGACTGTCTTTCAATACACGCATGGCGTCAAAGAGCCGCAACGGATCAGTCCGGATGCCTATACGTTCGACCAGTTCCTTCTCGACCGGACGGGCAACGACGCCGTTCAGCTCGATCTTCTTTATGACTACCAATCAAATGTCGCACTTTACGACGGCTGGCACGATTACTTCCGGACCAAACAACCGCGTTTGCTCATCGTCTGGGGAACCAACGATCCATTTTTCACGGTAGAAGGGGCGAAAGCCTACCAACGGGACATTCCTCACGCGGAGCTACACCTTATCGATACGGGTCACTTCGCGCTGGAGGATTCGAGCGAGTTTATTGCGGAGCGCATCCGAGAATTTCTCGGGTAATTCGATTTACACCTGCAACACAGGGTCAGAAGAAAGAAACGAGACATGCCATTTCCTGAAAATAGCACGGTGGTTGTTGCCCATGGTGCTTGGGCGGATGGATCGAGTTGGAAAGAAGTCATTCTCCTTCTCAACAGACAAGGACTGCAGGTCGTTGCCGCGCCGCTCCCACTCACCTCGCTCAGCGACGATATCGTCGCACTGAACCGGACGATCGCCAGGACAAACGGTCCTGTGATTGTCGCAGGACACGCTTATGCCGGTGCAGTGATTGCGGCAGCGAATGACGAGCGCGTCAAAGCGCTGGTCTATGTGGCAGCGCTGGCTCCTGAGGAGGGGGAGACTGTCGCCCAAGTCTTTTACCGCGATGAAGCGCATCCGCAAGCCCCCAAGCTCGCTCCTGACAAAGACGGATGGATCTGGATGCCCGAGGAAGGGTTCTCCAACGCCTTCGCGCATCACGCCACGGCAGATCAAATTGCAGTATCCAAAGCGGTACAGCGGCCGATCGCACTCAAGTGCATCCAAGAGCCGGCTCCGAAGCCGGCGTGGAGATCAAAGCCGTCCTGGTTTCTGATCGCGGAAGAAGACCGTATGATCAATCCCAAAACGCAACATTTCATGGCAAATCGAATGCGGGCTCGTACTCAGACATTTGCCGTCGACCATACACCTTTGCTCACTGCGCCGGAAAAGGTCCTGCAGGTCATCATTGCCGCTGCGCAAGAAACATTGTCATAGCAGAAACAATCATCATCACTTGTTAGGAAAGGGAGAATTATGAACCAATCCGTTGCAATCGTCACCGGCGCAAGCCAGGGAATCGGCAGGGCTACCTCGGTCCGGCTGGCACGGGACTTCTCGGCGATCGTGCTCGTTGCACGAAATACAGCTGCGCTGGCGGAGGTAGCCACGGCTGTGAAGTCGGTGGGAGCCGAGCCTCTGATTTGCGGCCTCGATCTGAGCAAGCCCGAAGCTCCTGAAACTCTCGTTAGAGCGACTTTAGATCGTTTCGGCAGAATCGATGCCTTGTTAAACATCGCGGGGGCGGTGCCGCAAATCGACTTATTTGAGATGACTGACGAACAGTGGCAAGCGGGCATGGAGTTGAAGCTTCATGGAGCGCGCCGGCTCACGATACATGCTTGGGACGCGCTGAAAGCTTCGAATGGCTCCGTGGTATTCATGTCCGGTAGTGCTGCGCTAGATCCAAAGCCCGGGTTTGCCGCTGTAGCAGCTACAAACGCTGCCATCATCGCTCTTGCTAAAGCTTTCGCTGAACAAGGAATCAAAAACGGTGTGCAAGTCAATAGCATCGTGCCTGGCGCTGTGATGACGGGCCGACGACGTTCGTTCCTGGAGAAGTGGGCACCCGCTCACAACATGACTGTGGAAGAAGCAGCGAACAAATTTCCGGAACAAGTCGGAATTAGCCGGTACGGACAAGCCGAAGAAATTGCCGACCTACTCGGCTTTATGGTCTCACCGGCGGCAAAATGGATGACGGGTGCATCCGTCCGCATGGATGGCGGCGAGATAAAGGGCGTGTAGCGTGTCCTGTGTAACGGGCTTGCGCTATCGGAAATGGCCGGCCGGAAATCGAGCGTATTCGGAGATGCTGGATTGTCGGCAATTCGGAACCAAACTTGTATTGCTTATGGGCTTTGCAAGTAGTTAAAGCACACTGCACGACTAAGGGAAACTATGTGTCTACCTAACGAGTTCGATGGGAAACGGAACTAACCGGACAGCCAAATTCTTGCTGCCGACGGTGTTGAGTATGATCGCCGGAGCGGTTGACGTGACCGGCTTTCTTGCGCTCGGGGGCCTGTTCACGGCGCACATCACAGGTAACCTTGTTATTCTTGCAGCCCATTATGTTACTGGCAGTTTTGGTGAGATCGCACCGTTGCTTTCAGCCCCCGTATTTGTGGTCGTGCTAGGAGTAATAACCGTGATGTTCATACGAAAACCGGTACCATTCACCCGGCGCGCATTGCTTGTTATACAAGCGCTCCTGCTTGCATCATTCCTGGGCTTTGGCATCTGGTTCGGTCCTTTCGCAGATCCGAACAGTAGCATGGCGGTATTTGTAGGCATGCTTGGAGTAGCTGCAATGGCAACGCAAAACGCCGTTGTGAGACTAGCACTGCCTGGGCATCCCACAACGGCAGTGATGAGCACGAATGCTGCTCAACTGGCGGTTGACCTTGCGATGCTCGCTCGCTGCCTTTTTCAACCAATTAAGGTCAGTGAGATCCGATCCCGCGCGGATGTGACCACACTGGCCGTGCTGGGATT
>JAALOD010000001.1:89092-92974 GCA_013372845.1 Candidatus Udaeobacter sp. | reverse complement strand
CGCGCTTGAGAAGCTTCGTCGAGACATTAAAGCCGCGGCGCCCGCCGCCGAAGAGGTGTATCAGCTACGACATCCCAGGTCGAACGATATTGCAACATCTACGCGCGCGCGCGTGGGAAAGGTCGCCGCCTAAATGATCAATCCTTCATCGTCGTCTTCCGCGACGCTCTCGTGCGGCAACAGATACCGAAACTCTGCCGCTTTTCGGCTCTTCAAACCCGCCTTGCCCTTGCGAACAATCTTGATCACGCCAAACCGGACGAGCGCGAAAGTGATGTCGTATGCTGATTGGTGGCTCAAGCCATCATAAGCTTGCGCGGCATCGCGGTAACTCAAGAAGTATGTTCCGTTCGCGCACAAACGAGATAACTCACGATGAAGCGCGGCAATTCTCCGCCATTCCTCCGGCGCGTCCGAATATGCCAGTATCAGTGGCAGTTCAGAATTCGAAAGCTTTGAAATGCTCTCAAGCGCTTTCGTGAGTGTTTCACGTCCGCCGGTTGGCACGCGGACCTTTGCAAGCTCTTTGAGAAACATCGCTAACTGATCGTCGCGCGTTTTTGCAGGATCAAGAAACGGCTGAGAGAGACGATGCCATTCGTATAAAACTGGCTTCAGCTCCCTGACGTTCAGTTCTCGACGAACTCCTTCCTCCACGGCCCTAACATCTCGCGCCAGCTTGAAGCGTTTCCTGTCCGCCCTATCACCCGCGCGTGTGCAAGCATTGCGCACCGCCAAGTCTTTAAGCTGCTTCTCTATGTCTTGTCCGTTGGACACAGGAGACACAGAGACACAAGGAGACTCAGGGAGACTCAGAGACTGATGAGAACCAAGAGCCTCAGGAAGCTCAGGAGATTCAGGAAACTTAGGATATTTATGAGACACAGGATATTCACGAGACTTAGGGCTGCAGGCAGGGTAACCAGCCATTTCCAGGTAAAGGTTCATCGCTTTAGTTAACGAAAACCCCTTCAGCTTACTAAGGAACATGATCTCATCCCCGTCGCCGCACCCTGTAAAACATTTCCAATGCCAAAGGCCGTCATCGCCTTGGAATACCGAAAACGACTTGTGCTCATCGGAATGAAATGGGCAGTGCCCAGTTTTCTTCGCGTGTTCCCCAAGTCCAAGCCTGCTCATCAAGTCCCGCAAGGGCAGGCGACGCTTAGCTTGGTCAATCTTCTCGCGTAGATCACTATTCCCGCTCATTTGTGCTCCCCGCTGTGTTGATACTCCCGTCAGCTTCCGGCGCGTCCTGTGCAACCCCTACGCGCGCGCGAATGCAAATCTCCCGAAGCTTCGCGACTGCCGCGTCTCGGTCTGTAAGCGTGAACCCGTCCACGCCCCAAACGTCCGAGTTTGGATAAACCTCCGCTGGTTCGACAAACCTGTCGTCAATTCGAAAACCTTCACGTCGGCGGATGCGAATTACTTCGTAACAAACGCTAGGATTACAGCAGCCCGCCCATCTTTGCTCGTAAATTGCAGCATCTCCTTCACGAGCGATCTGCTGATAGTCGAAGCCATCACGTCGGAATCGTGTTGGCACTGGCTTGTAGAAAGGCTGTTTGTTACTCCCAGCCTCGGTCCTAGCGCGCGTTTTGGTTGCGCGGGGTAGTAAAGATACCCGGCAGTTGTCTGCGCGGCGTTTTAGCTTTGAGGCTATCATTTGCCGCCTCCAGTCGTCACCGGATTGTATTCAGCTTTCCTCTCGCTGAACGACACGACCTCTGAACGAGGAATCAGTAATCGGCCACAATCACTGATTGGCAGTATCCGTCCCTTGTAGATTTGCCGGTAAGCCCAGGTTGGTGATTTCCCGAAAAGCGCGGCAAACTCGGTGGGGCTGTATCCCAGTCGTTCGCTTAAAGGGAGTGGTTCTCGCGCAACACGCCACCGCGTTTGCGCCCGTTGTCCGTGCTCTGTGTTGTCTTGCACGGATAGTTATGTACTACCCTAAGAAAGATTTTGGCAAATTTGCTAACAAAAAAAATTTGGCTCGCGCGTTTCCGTCTGACCGAGATCGGATTCGCAAAGTTTATCCCGTCACTGGGAATGCGATTACGTCGGCCTGCTTTGTCGATGTCGGCGTGAACGTGACACGCTGCGCCTGTGCGATGCTGTGCTCCCTGCGTAAATGCCCGTAGGTTTTCATGGCGAGCGCGCCACCATCCTTGTGCCCTAACCAACGCGAGACGGTCGGAATATCCACGCCGCTTTCTATGCTCCGCGTTGCAAATAGATGCCGTAGGTCATGGTGAGTGATTCGATCTGCGCCCACCTTTTTGCACGCGCGATCAAGAGCTTTTCGACATTCGCCGACGCGGAATACTTTCACGTCTAACGGTTCGCTGGCGCGTTCGCTGCGCATCCGCTCAAACAGCGCGCGCGCATCGGGAATCAGCGGGACGCGGCGCACCGTCCAATTCTTGGTGGCCGTTTCGGGGTCGCCGCGCACAACGATTTCGCCAGCAGCAAAGTCCACATCGCGCCATGTGATCTGACCGGCCTCGCCTTTTCGGCAACCAGTGAATGCCAATCCGCGCAAAAAGTCTGCGCAATCTCGCGAACACCACGCGCCCGCGTGTTCTACCACATCGACAATCTGGAGAAACTGATCACTGCTAGGCAGCGTGAGTTGCTTCGCGCGAACTGGCACGCGCTCCAGCCGTTCCGCAGGGTTGCTGTAGATTACCCCTGTATCCTTCGCCACGTCGAACACATGTCGTAGCCCCGAAATTGTGTTGTTGTATCGTGTCGGAGACGCAACCTTCCGAAACGTCCGCGCCCACTTCTTGCAATCAGTTTTGGATACGCGCCGAGTTTCCATCTCAGCCAAGCCCGGCCAGCTTTTCAGCAGTGCAACGAAAATCTGATTCCAGTAGTGCCGCGTTGTCGGCTTAATGGTCACGTCGTCGGCTTGGTTCTGCTGATGGATTTCGAGCGCCTCGCCAAAGGTCATTTTGGCCGACACTTCGCCGTTGCTGTTGCTCACGCGTTCGCGATGCTCTTTCATGAATTCAGCGAGCTTGGCTTCCGCGACGCTGTAGTGCGAGGTCTTGAGCGACTGCCAAACTTCTTTGCCGCCAGCGTATGCTCTGGCATAATACCGCCCGGACTTATGACGGAGAAGATTTGGCTTTCGAGTTTTCGTCCATGTTTTGGTCGATTTCTGCGGTTTCATAAGGTTGACCGTAGAATACGACCGTGAAAAACAGAGTCAATTTCTTTTTTACCGATCAGATTTACCTATTAAAATGGGCCTGTAGCTCAGCGGTTAGAGCAGGGGACTCATAATCCCTTGGTCCCAGGTTCGAATCCTGGCGGGCCCAGCCTTCGCTTTAACGCACAGCGAAAAAGTAAGACTCCCACGCAACGCCAGCCGGGTAGGCGCATGCGAGCCATCAGAAACGAATAATATAGTACTATGAAAGCGTTCTTTTCGATCATTCTCGCCTTTGCAATCTCCGTTGGCACGATTCAGGCGGGGCCTGTGAGAACAGCGAAAAACGTGGCGAAGAGTAGTGCGATTACAGCCAAGAACGTCGCGCACAGTGTGGTCAAGGGCACAAGAAGAGCCGTGCACACTGTGGTCTATACACTCACGCCATAGGTCCAGGCAGTTCTTACAACGGTTCGAACTCGCCGGCGTGGTAGTGCGCCTTAATTGCGTTGTTCAGCGTTGCCGAACGGGCGGATCACAAGCTGATGTGAACGTTTGTAACCGCGGCTATGCCTCGACAGCTTGTTCCGGCGCATTTCAGGGTGGACCAAGACTGGTAGCAGAAGAGTCTATTCGGGCGGCAAAGTGTTCGCGCTTTCCTGAATCAGCAAATCGAGTCTGTTGAGATCAATCGGTTTAACTAGGTGGTAGCGGAATCC
>JAALOD010000001.1:58683-88992 GCA_013372845.1 Candidatus Udaeobacter sp. | reverse complement strand
AACGCCTCAGATGCTTTCGATCAATTTCCGCCTGACAAATCTCGAGCGCATTCTGCAACAGGGTATGAGCGTCAACGACTTCAAAATTAAGCTGTACTTTCCCTCGATCGATGCGAGTTAAGTCGAGCAAATCATCGATCAGCCGCGCCTCCAATTCCACGTTGCGGCGGATCATCTGTAGCGATTCTTGGACGTCCTGGGGCAATGCTGGCTCGCTCTCAAGCGCGAGGGCGGACGCCAGCACCGGCGTGAGAGGTGTGCGCAACTCGTGGCTGAGCATCGCGAGAAATTGATCCTTCGCCAGATTGGAGCGCGCTTTTTCTGCCAACTCCAGGTTGGTTTTTTGCAACTCTTCCTGGCGATTCTGAAGCTCTGACGCGAGTGACTGCGATTGCTTGAGGAGGTTTTCGGTCCGCGTGTTTGCTTCAATTGTGTGTAAGACGATTCCGATACTCTCCGTCAGCTGATCGAGAAATGCCTGGTGCGTTGAATTGAAGCGCTCTAACGATGAAAGTTCCATGACGGCTTTTACCTCTCCTTCAAACAAAATCGGCAGTACCACGATGTTCATTGGGCGAGCGGCACCCAAAGCGGAACTTACCTTCACGTAATCGCTTGGTGCATCGCTTAGGAGAACACGTTGTTTTTCCAGCGCGGTTTGCCCCACCAGGCTCTCGCCCAGCTTGAATGAAGTTTTCAGTCCGCTCTCTTCGCGGCAGGCATAGCTCGCCAGGAGCTTTAGCTCCGGTTCTCGCCCCGACTTGTCCATAATGTAGAAAACCCCTTGTTGAGCCGGAACCACTGGGGCGAGCTCCGACAAGATCAGCTTACCAACCGTCAACAAGTCTCGCTGGCCTTGCAGCATGCGCGTAAACTTTGTGAGATTAGTTTTGAGCCAGTCCTGCTCCTTATTCCGCAATGTGGTGTTCTTCAAGTTGCCGATCATTTCGTTGATGTTGTCCTTCACGGCCGCAACCTCGCCTTGCGCTTCCACCTGAATCGAACGTGTCAGATCACCTTTCGTGACGGCGGTAGCAACGTTGGCGATGGCTCGAAGTTGCGTCGTCAGATTCGCTGCGAGCCGGTTTACATTATCGGTCAGATCGCCCCAGGTCCCGGCGGCCCCTGGCACACTAGCCTGTCCGCCCAGTTTTCCCTCGACGCCGACCTCTCGCGCGACAGTTGTTACCTGATCGGCAAACGTCGCGAGCGTATCAATCATGTTGTTGATTGTGTCGGCCAGCTCGCCGATTTCCCCTTTTGCTTCAACAAGGAGCTTTTGGTTCAAGTCTCCCTTTGCAACTGCGGTGACAATTTTCGCGATACCACGCACTTGGTTCGTCAGATTGCGGGCCATGAAATTCACGCTGTCGGTCAAGTCCTTCCACGTGCCGGCAACACCTTTAACCGTAGCTTGTCCGCCTAGCTCACCCTCCGTGCCGACCTCGCGCGCGACACGCGTTACCTCCGACGCGAATGAGTTAAGCTGGTCCACCATCGTGTTCACGGTGTTTTTCAGCTCAAGAATTTCGCCCTTTACATCGACCGTGACCTTTTTCGACAGATCGCCGCGCGCAACCGCTGTCGTGACCTCGGCAATGTTGCGAACCTGGGCTGTGAGGTTTCCTGCCATCATATTCACGTTGTTGGTCAGATCCTTCCACGTGCCAGCAACGCCCTGCACATCTGCTTGCCCACCCAGTTTTCCGTCCGTGCCTACCTCGCGTGCGACGCGCGTCACTTCTGATGCAAATGAACGAAGCTGATCAACCATCGTGTTGATCGTGTATTTGAGTTCCAGAATTTCACCGCGGACGTCCACAGTGATTTTTTTTGACAAATCGCCGCTAGCAACGGCTGTCGTCACTTCGGCAATGTTGCGCACCTGTGCCGTGAGGTTACTCGCCATGGAATTGACGCTTTCAGTCAAATCCTTCCAGGTTCCAGCGACACCCCTCACGTCCGCTTGCCCACCTAGTTTCCCTTCCGTCCCTACCTCGCGTGCAACGCGCGTCACCTCTGAGGCAAACGAGCTTAGCTGATCGACCATTGTGTTAATGGTGTTTTTTAATTCAAGGATCTCGCCCTTCACATCGACGGTGATCTTCTTCGACAGGTCTCCCTTGGCGACAGCCGTCGTGACTGCGGCAATGTTGCGCACTTGGCCGGTCAGATTTCGCGCCATGAAATTGACGGAATCTGTCAGATCCTTCCATGTTCCTGAGACGCCCTCAACGCGAGCTTGTCCACCGAGAATCCCTTCAGAACCCACTTCGCGAGCAACGCGCGTTACCTCCGAGGCAAACGAACGAAGCTGATCCACCATCACGTTGATTGTGTCTTTCAGCTCAAGAAACTCGCCTTTGACGTCAACCGTGATTTTCTTTGTTAAGTCGCCGGACGCCACGGCCGTTGTCACGGTCGCGATATTACGGACCTGATCAGTAAGATTACCGGCCATCAAGTTGACGTTTTCAGTCAGATCTTTCCACGTGCCCGCAACGCCTTTCACATTCGCCTGGCCGGCCAGCTTGCCTTCTGTACCCACCTCTCGCGCGACACGTGTGACTTCGGAAGCGAAAGCGCTGAGCTGGCGCACCATGGTGTTTGCGATTTTTGCAGTACGCAGAAACTCCCCCTCGAGCGCCTGGCCTTCAATTTCAGTCGCTATCGTTTGAGACAGATCTCCCTTTGCGACAGAACCGATTACGCGCGCCATTTCGCTCGTAGGATGAACCAAATCCTCGATCAAGTTATTGACCGACCCCATCGCGTCAGCCCATGAGCCGGACGCCTCGCCGAGGGAGGCTCTTTGTCTGATCCTGCCTTCTTTTCCAACTACGCGCCCGATGCGTGCCAGTTCTTGTGTCAGGCGCTGATTGATTCGGATCACTTCGTTGAAGCTATCCGCAACCTTGCCGGCTATGCCTGTCCAATCGTCCGGCAGTTGAGCAGAAAAATCTCCGCGCTTGAATGCTGTCAGGGCCGCAAGGAGCTGCTTGCTATCGAGTTGGTCACCGTTGAGATACGAGCTATTGGCTGATTGGGGGCGGGGAGCAGAGGCAGTTTTCTTCATAGGCGATGAACAGGCCGAGGATTCTCGGGGTCTCGAATTCGACGCGTAAGATCAGAAGACTCATATTCCAGCGTCGTAGAGTAATCGCCCCATCAATCGCGCCAAGCCGTATTTTATTCAACAAACCCGCAGGCTCCCTGGTTTGTCGCGCAAAAAAAAGAGCGCGCGGCGGAAAAAGTGCATGCCTAATGCCTAAAAAGGCCCCGAAAGGAGCTCCGCACGGTCGGTTTGGTATGAAATCTTAAGAAGGAGCCAACGTCCGCAAGCTGCGCAGGCGGAAGCCAAAAAAGATAGCAAGGATGCCGAGTACGATCGCGTACCATGCAATAAGCCAGATCACTGCAGCGGCGCCAGCGATAGGATTCCACAGAAGCAACACCGCGAAGACGATTGATGCGAGCCCCATAAGAATTAGAAACCATTCGCCTTTGATTTCCCGGCGCATCTTGATTGCCAGCACAATTTCAGACGCGCCAATCATGAGCGCCCAAGCCGCGATATAGATGATCAACGCCAATGCCGTTATCTGAGGTGCATGGAATGTGAGGAGCCCGACGATGATTCCGATAATGCCGATGACGAGCTGCCAGCCCCAGTCCGGGTCGGAAGCACGATGTCCAATCGCGCCGACAATGCGAAATATCCCGTCGATCAATACCCACGCTCCAAAAAACAGCACCAACGTTGCGATCGTTAAACCAGGATATACGAACGCGATAATTCCAAAAACAATTGCAGCGATACCCCTTATCACCGGAACCCACCAATGACGTTTTAAGGTTTCGAGTAGCATTTTTTCGTTTTAAAGATGGGCCCCAATGAAGGCAAGCACCATTTGAGGGACGTTTCGTCCGGGAGGGGCGGCTACCAACGATGTCTTCCCTTCGACGGCTAGGAAGCCGTCGCTTGCGGCGCAACCATCACAATCCGCACTTGGCACTCGCTTCCGCAATGCTGGAGCGAGTTCGAAGGAGAGATGCTAAATACGTATCGACGAACGGGGCGTTGTTGATCCGCGTGATATTGGCGGGCGATTGAAGACGCGAAAAAATGGCGTAAGCGATCTTGCTTCGCGGAACGCTTTTTTCGCCATAGCCGGACGGAACGTTGCTCGACCAGTAACGGACATACTGGCCGTCCGGACGATTCTCCATGCCGAGGAAAATCGTGGAATGCCCATGCTCGTTTCTCCCGACTTGCCGCGACCAGAAGATTTTCATGAAATCGCCAGGTTTCGCCTGGTTGAAGTTATCGAAGTTCTGTCCAAGCTGCAGCTCGTGAAAGAGACGGGCTGTGCCGGGCCCGTTTGCGTTCCAGCGGCCCCAGATGCCTTCGCCATCGCGTTGATCGCGGATGATCAATCGCTCTAACGTGGAATAATCGAGCTGCAGCTGGCCGCGCGCGCGCAAAGCCTCGATCGTCCTGATGAATACCAGATAGGTTGCCCCCGAGCAGAAACTCGGCGAGGCCTGCGAAGGTAAAATGAAAAATTTACCGGATTCGAAGTGTGCCGAAGATTGGAGCCGGATCTTTGCGAAATGCGAGACAGAATAGCGGCCGCCTTGGGGCATCTGCCCGATTTGTTCAAGGACCAAACTGTTGTAGTCCCCCGCAAAGGACGCGGGCGTCGTGAACCCAAGAATTGCAAGAAAAACCCAAACTGCCAGTCCCTTCACGGCGGAATAAGTAATCATCAAAAGCCGATCTGGCAATGGCGCAGGCAGACAATCCGGTCTGCGTTCTCAGCACCGCAGGCATGATTGCCTGCGTCACTTTACTGTGTTAGACGAATTTCATGGTGCGTTTCACAAAAATGGATGGCGCGGGAAATGACTTCATCCTGATCGATAACAGGGCAGGGGACATCCATCTAGATGGCAGCCAAATCGCGCGCCTTTGTGATCGCCACCGCGGTATCGGAGCGGATGGAATTTTGTTGTTGGAAAATCCATCGGACCACGCCGATTTCCGAATGCGCTACTTTAACGCGGATGGAGGAGAAGCCGAAATGTGCGGGAATGGCGCGCGCTGCTTCGCGCGTTTTGCAAACAAGGTGGCACGCGCCGAGGGCAAAATTTTATTTGAGACTCCAGCCGGCGTCATTTCTGCGGAGTTAGCTGGAGATCTCGTCACTCTGCAAATGACCGAGCCGACCGATTTGCGACTGAGCGTTCCTCTTCAAATTGGCGCTGATAAAAAGATCGTTCACTTCATAAATAGCGGCGTGCCGCATGTCGTTGTTCCGGTGTCACAAGTCGGCGATGTCGATGTGTCGCGAGAAGGTTCGGCCCTTCGCCATCATGAAGCGTTTTCGCCAAAGGGCGCAAATGTGAACTTCGTTGAGAAGCGCGGAGCCGATAAGATCGCTGTCCGCACCTACGAACGGGGGGTGGAAGATGAGACTCTAGCGTGCGGCACGGGCGTGGTCGCGAGCGCTCTCATCTTTGCCGCCACTGAAAACGTGAAGGGTCCGATTGCCGTGATTGCGCGCGGTGGAGATGAATTGCGCGTCGGATTTGAAAAGGTCGATAAGCAGTTTCGCAGCGTCACTCTCACCGGCCCGGCCGAGTTCGTGTTTGAAGGAATGATCGAGATTTGACGGTCGCGGCCTTGGTTGGTTTGTCATTCCGAGCGAAGTCGAGGAATCTCTAATTTAGGGGAGAAATAATCGGAGATGTCTCGACTTCGCTCGACATGACAATTAGATGAGCCGCCTCTACAGTTGGCCCAATGTTCCGCGGCACCTTCACGGCGTTAGTCACACCATTTCGCGATGGTGCGATTGACGTTGCCGCTTTCGAGAAGCTGATCGAAAGCCAAATCGCCGCCGGAATCAGCGGAGTTGTTGCTGTAGGCACCACGGGCGAATCGCCAACACTGTCACACGAGGAACGCCAGGAGCTGATCCGCCTCGCGATCGCAACTGCGAAAAAACGGTGCCTGGTTCTCGCCGGCACAGGTTCCAACGCCACGCAGCACGCGGTCGCCGATACAAAGATGGCCGAGAAACTCGGCGCTGACGGCGCGCTTCTCGTCGCGCCGTATTACAACAAACCGAGCCAGGAAGGTTTGTTCCGTCACTTCAAAACGATCGCCGATGCCACATCGTTACCCATCATGCTCTACAACATTCCTGGCCGATGCGGAGTGGACATTGCGCCCGATACCGTGACGCGCCTGGCCAAGGAATGCCGGAATATTGTTTCGATCAAGGAAGCGAGTGGGAGTGTCGAGCGTATCAGCGAGTTGCGCGCGCGTTTGCCTGAGTCATTCACGATTCTAAGCGGCGACGATTCGTTGACGCTGCCGTTCATGTCGGTCGGAGCGGTTGGGGTCGTCAGCGTCGCTTCAAATGTGGTTCCAGCTGAAGTTTGTGCGCTTGTCCGAGCTTATGAATGCGGCGACGCGAAGTTGGCCTTCAACCTGCATGGTAAGATGTTTCCACTTTTCAAGGATCTGTTCATTGAACCAAATCCTGTGCCGGTAAAAACAGCGCTTGGTTGGCGCGGCGCGATGTCCGGCGAAGTGCGTCTGCCGCTATGCGAGATGAGCGAAGCAAATCAAACGCGCTTGCGCAAAACCCTAGAGGAATTTGAACGAAGTAAATGAAACTCCTCACCTCCCGCCGTCGCTTTGCCACGGCGCGGCAGGCAATCAAGCTCAACATGCGAATCTTGAGAGACTAACGCGTGTCGCCCTCTCCTTTGCCAGGGGCGAGGGTAGGGTGAGGGTCTCGGCAAAATGAAAGAGTTTCCTGCGCGTGTATTGCTCATTGGCGCAGCCGGTCGCATGGGAAAAACCATCGGCGATCTTGCAGATGGCGACCCGAAAATCGAGATCATCGCGCGGTGCGATCTTGGCGACTCGATCGAGGCGGAGATGCAAAATTGCGATGTGGCTATCGATTTTAGCCAAGCCGACGCCATCACCGAAATCTGTCGAGTTGGCTTGAAGCATCACAAGCCGTTGGTGATTGGGACGACCGGTCAGTCTAAGGAGCAACGCAGAATAATTGAAGAAACCGCGCAGTCGTTGCCGATCGTGTTTGCATCTAACTTCAGCATCGGAGTCAATGTGCTCTTCTGGCTGACGCGCAAAGCTGCCGAACAGTTCGGCAGCGATTTTGACGCCGAGATCGTCGAAACGCATCACAAAATGAAAAAAGATGCGCCCAGCGGCACGGCCAAAACGCTGGCCGAGGTTTTGAAGGCAGCAAAAAAAACGCAGGCTGAAATTCCGATTCAATCGATCCGTGAAGGCGACGTCGTTGGCGAGCATACAGTCATTTTCAACGGACCCGCCGAGCGCGTTGAACTGTCTCATCGCGCAGCGAGCCGCGAAATTTTTGCGCGAGGCGCCTTGCGCGCAGCAAAATGGATTATCGGAAGGCCGCCGGGCCTCTATAGCATGCAGGACGTGCTGGGACTTTAACCGGGATCAACGATCCTGGCTACAACGATGAGAACGGCTGTCGCCCTCGGATCCAATCTCGGCGATCGGCTCGAGAATTTGCGAGCAGCGCGACGGCAAATCATCGAGCTTGATGAGGTACAACCGCCCATTCTCTGTTCGGGGATTTACGAGACCGAGCCGGTGGATTGCGAACGGGGAGCGTCGAAATTTTTAAACGCAGTTGTTGAATTTGATTATGAAGGCGATCCCGTGCAATTGCTTGAGCAACTGGTTCGCATCGAAGAGTCATTAGGCCGCAAGCGCGATCATCAGAAAAACGTCTCGCGCACAATTGACATCGACCTGCTCTACTGCGGCGATCGCCAGATCGACAACGAACGACTGCAATTGCCGCACCCGCGGATGCACTTGAGAAAGTTTGTCCTCCAGCCGCTGACCGACATCCGGCCGGATCTGGTCTTGCCTGGCCAGAGGAAAACTGTCGCAGACTTACTCGTGGAGCTTAAGGAATCTAGCGATGTGGGCCGATTCATAGATGATTGGTAGCTACGTGCTAGCGCTTAGCCACGGCCCTGTGGGCCGTCTCCTTGAGTGATTACAGCGCTGAGGTCGGACCGGCCACAGGCCGGTGGCTACAATGTTTGCACTGAGCTTGCGTTCTCAAATTAGCGGCTGATCTTCCGACCAGATCCGATGAAAGATTTTCGCCAAATGAAGCGACGCGGCGAAAAGATCACCGCGTTAACGGCTTACGATTACCCGACGGCGCGTTTGCTCGACGAAAGCGGCATCGACATCATCCTGGTGGGTGACTCGTTAGGCATGGTGGTGCTTGGTTGTCAGGATACAACCGGTGTAACGATGGAGGAAATGCTGCATCACACCCGCGCGGCGGCTCGCGGGGTTAAGCAGGCGTTACTCGTGGCGGACATGCCGATCCACACTTACGACACACCCGAACAAGCTGTGGAGACCGCCAGGAAGTTTGTCGATGTTGGCGCGCAGGCAGTGAAGCTCGAAGGCGGTGTGAGCCATGTCGCGCAAATCGAAGCGATCACAAAGGCAGGTATCCCGTTCATGGGGCACATCGGCATGCTACCACAAAGTGTGCGCGAGGAAGGCGGCTATCGGATCAAGGGTCGTACTCAGTCTGAAGCGGAAGCGCTGGTTGCCGATGCGCGCGCCGTAGAAAAAGCCGGTGCGTTTTCTATCGTGCTCGAGATTGTGGTCGCGGAAATTGCAAAGCAGATCACAAAGGCAATCGGCATTCCAACCATCGGTATCGGGTCGGGCAAGCATTGCGACGGACAAATTCTGGTCACACACGATTTGATCGGACTCTTTCCATGGTTCACACCGAAATTTGTTTCGCCCGAGGCGCGCGTGGCAGATGAAATCCGGCGTGCTGCCAGAGCGTTTATTGAGCAAACACGGAGCAGTTGAAGGAAAAGTCAAAACGTTAAAGAGTTACAAAGTTAAAAGAAGGTCATGGAGGGAGACGGTGTAACTTCACGCTTTTACTTTTTGGCTTTTGCGCGTTGGTGCTTCGTGATTCCAGATGTGATATGTTGCGAGCCAGGTAAGCAATGAGAGTTTCCGATTTCGACGATTTTGACCGGTTGGAAACCGAAGGACTGCTCACGGGCAGCAAAGAGCGCAGCTGGCTCTGGTTTGGATTGATCGTTTCGCTCGCGATTCACTTCGCGCTCTGCGCTTACTTTTACCGGACGCGTTTTCAATCGGTGGAAACCTTCGTTGCTCAAAATGAGCAGACGCCCACGTTCAAGGTCAGGAGCATCAGCACGTCGGACCTCGGCAAGAGTAGTACTGATCAGACAAATCCAGCCGCGAAACCGAACCCCGACAACACCGATGTGCAGTTGCCGGACGAAAAGAAATCGTTCGACAAGCTATTGCAGGACATTCAAGCCAGCGCGGCGCTTCCGGACGACATGCGGGACGTTTTGCCTGATCAACCCAAAGTGGAACAGCCAGAAGTAAATTCCGTGCTAACTGAAATTGAGCGTTCGACTGCGCAAAGTCTCGCCAGCGATCCAAACGCGCTGCACGAACAATCGCTGCTGAACAATAATTCGCAGTCAGGCCGTCCACAGCCTGCGCTCAGCGGAACAGAGCTGGCTACCAGTACGACGATCAAGCGTCCCAACACCTTTACCAGCAAGATGCCCGGTGACAGCGCTGGACCAAATAAAGGGCGCACCCCCGGCTTCAGCGATTTGGACCAACTACTTGCGCAGAAAGGTCCGCTCGGATCTGGTACGAAATTACGACTGCCGGACGATCAGCTCTTCCAATATGACAGCGACGTGCTGCAAGCGAGCGCCATCGGTCAGCTACAAAAACTGGGCACTCTCATCCAGCGCAATCCGAAGGCGACATTTTCGGTCGAAGGTTACACGGATTCATTCGGCACATACGAATACAATCTCGATCTAAGTCAGCGCCGCGCAGACAGTGTGAAGCGCTATTTGGTAGAGGCAATGCGTATTAATCCTGCGCAAATCGAAACGCGTGGTTACGGTCCGGCGAAATTCCGAGCGTCGCCAAACGGATCAATTGAAGAGCAGAGTCCCACCGCCGTGAGGTTGTGGCACATACGAGCCAAGGATGAGCGGCGCGCGGCGGCGGTCGCGCCCTACCAGTTTTTGATCCACAGATCCTGTTGGGCAGCAGGAGGTGCGGGCGTTGGCGATGGCGCGACTCCAGCAGTGCTCCACAGATCAAAGGTAGGATTATAGCCTTTGGTCGGGTCAGCCTGATTGGCAGTCGAATAGCCATAGCTGTTATGGAAAGGATCCCGAATGTACTGTACATTCTGAGTTTGATCGTCTGGGTAGAGCATGTTCGGCTTAAATTGCATGTAGCTCTTCCCGGTCGGGCTCCGGTTTCCGCTGCTATCGCCGCTCAGCTGCGTATACAGGTAAAAGCTGGCATGCTGATATACAGGCTGCGTGGCGTCGAGGTTCTGCCGCCCATCCAAGGTGTCTGTATATTGGTTTGTCGTATTATCTCTCGGATAAACTCCATTGTCCGCCTTATAACTCTCGCAAGCTGCAGAGATGGCAGCAATTTCGGTTTCGGCGCGGGCGCGGGCACCTTTCTTCTGAAGGTAGCCGACGGTGCTTAGAACCAATCCGGTCAGGATGATGATAACGGCGGTGACGACGATCAGTTCAATAAGAGTGAAAGCCGCGTTGTCGCAGCGCTTGTGCCAACCGTCGAATCCATTGGTCAGGCGTTCGCCGCGGCGAACGCCTCTACAGCATTCTCCATTCGTCATTCGGATTTCGTCATTTCGCGCCGCAACCGCATCACGTTTGCTGCTGCAAGCCAGTGATGATGCTGATCAGCGGGGTGAAGAGGGCTAGCACGATCGTGCCGACAATCAGCGCCAGAAACACGATCATGATGGGCTCGAGCATCGATGTGAGGGCTGCAACCGCGTTATCGACCTCATCATCGTACACCTCGGCAATCTTCAGGAGCATTTCTGGAAGTTTACCGGTTTCTTCGCCCACATCGACCATGCTGGTCACCATCGGCGGAAAAGCGCGACTGGCTTCCAGCGGTTGAACGATCGATTCGCCTTCCTTTACGCTGTCGTGCACGTGTGAGATCGCGGCGGCAATTACGGCGTTGCCGGCGGTTTCGCGGGTGATATTTAATGCCTGCAAAATCGGCACACCACTCGTGACCAGTGTTCCAAGTGTGCGCGCGAACCGCGAGATTGCCGTTTTGCGATTCAAATCGCCAAAGAGCGGCATGCGCAGCTTGAAACTGTCAATCACGAATCGCCCGCCTCGCGTGCGGCCAATAAATTTGTAAGCCGTCACTGCGACGATTACCGCCCCGACCAGAACAAGACCATGATCCTTTACGAGGTTACTCGTTCCGATAACAAACGTGGTGACGGCTGGTAGTGGTTTATCGCCAAGCATGTCGTGAAAGATCGCTTCAAATTTCGGCACAATGAAGACAAGGAGAAACCCCATGATGCCCACTGCCATCGTCATCACAATGATCGGATAGACCATTGCCGCGATGACCTTGTTCTTAATCTTCGCAGCTTTCTCCTGAAATTCCGAAAGCCGGTTGAGCGCCATCTCGAGCACACCGCCCACCTCGCCGGCTCTGACCATGTTGACGTATAAATTGTTAAAGATTCGCGGATGCAGGGCCAGCGCGTCAGAAAAAGTGTTACCGCTCTGAACGGAATCGGAGAGCTTGTTAATTGTATTCTTCAATACCTTGTCGCGTTCCTGCTTTGCCAAGACGGTCAAACTTCGCACCAATGGCAATCCGGAATCAATCAGCGTTGCCAATTGACGCGTGAAAATCATCAGGATTTTTGGCTTAACCTTCGTGCGCTTGAAAAGAACAATTCCGGTCTTCGCGCGCGGTTTCGTCGCGCGCACCATCTTCGCCGCGCGGCGCCGAAATGCTTTGTCGTCAGGGCGGGCTACAGCTTCCTCGTAGACACTCGTTGGGAAATAGCCAGCCTGACGCAATCGGCCGATTGCGTCATTGGTCGAAGCGGCTTCAACTAACCCAGTCGCTTCTTGTCCCCGAGAATCGAGAGCTACGTAGTTATAACGCGCCATGGCGAGCGATTTTAGTTAACTCGGAACGGCATGTCGAGCATTGGGACCTGACGAACCAACAAATGACGAAATCCGAATGTCGAATGACCTAGCCACGTTAAAACGTCGAATCGTTAAACCGCAAATCCGATGTAACCGTGTAACGATTCAACGAATCACGCACGCCTTTCGTCATTTCCTTACGTATATCTCAACACTTCCTCGACGGTGGTGTCACCAGCGAAGATACTGCGCAAGCCGTCATGGCGCAGCGTTACCATTCCAAGCTCCACAGCCTTTTGCTTCAACGTAACCGTTGGCGCGCGTTCATTGATTAGTTCACGAATCGGATCAGTGATTCTCAGAAGCTCGTAGATTCCTTTTCGTCCTTTGTAGCCTGTGTTGTTACAAGCGTCGCAACCTTTACCGCAAAAGAATTGTTTTTCGCCAAGGTCCTGCCGCGAGATCCCTAACTCAGCCAGTAACGAGTCGCTCGGTTTGTAAGTGGTGCGGCAAAGGCGACAGATGCTGCGCAATAAACGCTGTCCGAGGACCCCTTCCAGCGTGGACGAAATCAGAAAGGGCTCCACACCCATGTCGATCAAACGCGTGATGGCCCCGGGCGCGTCGTTTGTATGAAGCGTAGTGAAAACAAGGTGCCCCGTGAGCGACGCCTGAATCGCAATCTGCGCGGTCTCAAGGTCGCGCGTCTCGCCCACCATAATGCGATCCGGGTCCTGGCGCAGAAACGAGCGCAAAACGCGCGCAAATGTCAGGCCGATGGCGTCGTTCACCGGCACTTGCACGATCCCTTCCAGATCGTATTCGACCGGCTCCTCTGCCGTGAGGAGCTTCGAATCGATCGTATTGATTTTGCGCAGGCAGGAGTAAAGCGTTGTTGTCTTTCCAGAGCCGGTCGGTCCAGTGGCAATGAAGATGCCATTCGGATGCTCGATCATCTCCAGCAGAAAATTGTAGATGTAATCGGGCATCCCGAGTGCTTCGAGGTCGAGATTTACAATGCTGCGGTCGAGAACCCGCAGCACCAGGCTCTCACCGAATTGAGTTGGCAAGGTTGAAACTCGAAGATCGACGTTGCGTCCGGCAATCTGTTTCTGAATGCGGCCGTCCTGGGGCAACCGTCTTTCTGCGATGTTCATGTTTGCCATCACCTTCACGCGCGAGATCACCGGCAGAGCAAGATGACGCGGCGGCGGCGACATTTCGTAGAGCGCTCCATCGACGCGATAACGGATTTTGAACTCGTTTTCGAATGGCTCGAAGTGTATGTCGCTCGCACGGTCCTGGATCGCCTGGTAGAGAATCAGATCCACAAAGCGAATGATGGGAGTTGCGTTTGCTTCGGCTTCGACCGACGCCTCACCGTCTCGCTCGCGTTCGCCTGAGGCGGACAAAAGCTCGCCAGCCTGGCCAAGCTGCTTGAGGACGTCTTCCATGCTCGTCGTATCGCTGCCGTAGTACTGTTTGATCAGGCCTTCGATTTGATCCGGCGGCGAAACGACGACGTGAATGTCTTTACCGAGTGCAAAGCGAAGGTCTTCCGCGGCGTGAAGGTCGAACGGATCAACGAGCGCGACTCGCAATGTAGTTCCGCTCAGCTCAACCGGAAGAGCGCCGTGTAACCGAGCCAGCCCGCCGGGAATCAGACGCAAAATCTCCGGCGCGATGTCACGCTCGATCAGGTCAATCAGGTCAGTGCCGAGTCCGTTTGCAATTGTCTGATAGAAGCCCTGCTCATCGATGAACCCGCCATCGATCATCGCTTGTGCCACGGTCTTTCCGTTCAGTTCTACTTCGCTCAGGACGTCTTCCGCTTGCAAAGGCTCGAGCACGCGTTGTTCGACAAAGAATTCGGCAAGCTGTTTATCTTTCATGGTTCAAATCCGTTGTAGGACAAGCGCATCGCCTGCCGGGCACTGATTTTGAATTGAAACCCTGCGGGTGGCGGGCGGAGCGCCTGCCCTACAAAATCTTGCCGCGCTATCCGCAATCGCCAACACCGAGACACGTGCGCTATCCAGCCTTGCCCGCCCATCAGCTCACGTCTCCTACTGTGATGGAGATCACCTCTTCAGCAGAGGTGAGGCCGGCCATAACCTTGCGGACGCCGTCCTCACGAAGGGTGCGCATGCCGAGCTCGCGCGCTCGTTGGCGCAACAACAATGTCGGGCTGCGTTTGTTGATCATGTGGCGCACGTCGTCGTCGATTTCAAAGATCTCGAAGATGCCCATTCGACCTTTGTAGCCGATTTGACGACATCGGTCGCAGCCTACCGGCTTCATGACTTGCGCCTCGGACAACTGCCCGGGCTCGATTCGCAATGCGCGCAAGTCGGTCTCGCTAAGTTCTCCTGGTTGTTTGCAGTGGGCGCATAATCGGCGGAGAAGCCTTTGCGCTATGATCGCTCGCACGGAGGAAGCGACAAGGAACGGCTGAACACCGAGATCGACTAAACGCGCTACCGCAGAAGGCGCGTCGTTCGTGTGGAGCGTACTAAAGACGAGGTGACCAGTGAGACTCGCGTTCGTCGCTATGCTCGCTGTCTCGAGGTCTCGAATTTCACCAATCATGATAATGTTCGGCGCCTGGCGCAGAATGGAACGCAAGGCTGCCGGAAAGGTCATCCCAATCTCGGTATTCACCTGGACCTGATTGATGCCCGTCATTTGATACTCCACCGGCTCTTCCACGGTGATGATTTTGCGGTCTGGTTTGTTGATGTAATTGAGACAGGCGTAGAGGCTGGTCGTTTTTCCGGAGCCGGTAGGGCCGGTAACGAGTAAAATGCCGTCCGGCAGTTTGATCAGGCGTTCGAACGTTTCCTGATCGTCGGAAAAAAATCCAAGCTCGGGCAAGCCGAGCTTTAGACTGGATTTGTCCAGCAGACGCATCACCACGCTCTCACCGTGATTGGTCGGAATCGTCGAGACACGAAGATCGATTGGCTTCTTTTTGATTTTTACCTGGATGCGACCGTCCTGTGGCAGGCGTTTTTCTGCGATGCTCATCGAACCGGTCATGATCTTGAGCCGGCTGATGATTGCGGATTGCAAACGTTTCGGTGGCGCTTGCATCTCCTGTAGAACGCCGTCGATCCGAAATCGGACACGGAATTTTTTGTCCAGCGGTTCGAGATGAATGTCGCTTGCGCCCACGCGGTGCGCCTCGATCAGCAGCATGGAAACCAGCCGTATGATTGGTGCATCGGCTTCATCGATTGCGGTCGCTTCCCCGCCATCGCCAATTTCCAATCCGAGATCGATGTCTTCGCCGATTCTTTTCTGCAAGACATCGGCTGCTTCGTCGGCAGTCCCGTAGTATTTGATCAAAGCTTCACGAATTTTCTGGGGACTGGTGCACACCAGTTCCAGCTCGCGTTGCAGAAGAAAACTGAGGCTATCGATCGTATCGATGTCGAGTGGATTGCCAACCGCCACCACCAGGCCGGTCTCGCCGAAAGCGACCGGGACCACTTTGAAACGGCGCGCGTCTTCGCCTCGGATTTGATTGATGATTTGCGGCGGAATCACCATGGAAGAGATATCGATCCAATCCATGTGCGCTTGCGCTGCGAGCGCGCGCGAGACGTCCACGTCGGAGACAATTCCGTCGTTGATCAAGACATCCACTACGCCGGGTTCGCCGTTTAGAAGTGACCGCGCGCCGTCGATTTGCTGGCGTGTGATGACTCCGTCCTCCTCGAGGACTTTGAGCACGTACTCTTCGTTGTGTTGCACCGGAGGAAGGGATGCTTGGGCGCGCAGTTTACTGCAAAACCGCTAAATTTCCAGCGACAGGAAATCGATATGGACGCCGCGCTGTCCCTACCAGCACAATATCATTCCACGGTTACGCTTTTGGCGAGGTTCCGTGGTTTATCGACATCTCGGCAGAGCTCGACTGCGAGGTGATAGGCGAGAAGCTGAAGTGGAACGACAGCCAGGATGGGCATTACGTACTCTGGCGCTTCCGGTAACACGATAATTTCGTTGGCAATCCCTTTAAGGTGCTTCGGACCGTTCCCGCTGGTCACGGCAATAACGGGTCCCTTGCGGGCTTTCACTTGCTCGATGTTGTTCAGGTTCTTAGAAAAGACGGAATCATCAGGGGCGATAAACACTGAGGGTAAATCGGGACGGACCAGCGCGATAACTCCATGCTTGAGCTCAGCGCTGGGATGCCCTTCGGCAAAAAGGTAGGTGATCTCCTTCATTTTGAGCGCGCCTTCGAGCGCCACTGGGAAGTTGAATTGCCGGCCGAAGAAAAGCATGCCGTTCGCATCGACATATTTTTTCGCAATTTCCTTAATCTGATCGCTCAGTTCCAAAACCGCTTCGATCTGGCCGGGCAACGCTTCGAGCGCTCCAATCACGCGGCTTCCATCAGTCGCGGAAAGGTTTCGCATCCGTCCAAACAGCAGTCCGAGGAGCGTCAGAATGGCAAGCTGCGACGTGAACGATTTCGTAGCTGCGACGCCGATTTCCGGCCCGGCGTGCATGTAAACTCCCCCATCACTTTCGCGAGCGATTGTGCTCGCGACGTTATTACAAATTCCCAGTGTGCGAAAACCTTTGCGCCTGCTTTCACGCAACGCGCCGAGTGTATCCGCGGTTTCGCCGCTCTGGCTGATGGCGAAAACCAGCGTCTCAGGAGTCATCGGCGTGTTGCGATGGCGAAACTCGCTCGCGTATTCGACGTCTGTTGGAAAGTTGGCAAGTCGCTCGATCAAATATTCGCCGACCCTACCGGCATGAAGCGCCGTGCCACAGCCCGTAAGAACGATACGGCCGACATCGCGCAGCTCGGGAGGTGTCATGTTCAAGCCACCCAGCTTGGCAGTGCATTCATCCGGGTCGAGACGGCCACGCATCGCGTCGCGCACCGTGTTTGGTTGCTCAAAGATTTCTTTGAGCATGTAATGGGGATAATCACCTTTTCCAATGTCTTCGGCGGTAAACTCAACCTTGCTGACCGGATGCTCGGTGCTGTCCCCCGCAAGCGACGTGATCTCGAATTTGTCTCGCCCCGCTGCGACTACATCGAAATCGTTCAAGTAAACTGCGTCGCGGGTGTAAGCGACGATTGCGCTAACGTCGCTGGCCAGGAAATTTTCGCCGTCACCCACGCCAAGCACAAGCGGGCTTCCCCGCCGCGCGCCGATCATGAAATCCGGGATATCGGCATGGACCAAAGTAATGCCATACGTGCCGATTACCTGGCGAAGCGCCGCGCGAACGGCTGCAAGCAAGCGCGCTTTTTTTTCCGGGATATCCACGGTGCTGGCGCATGATTCGTCGTAGAGTTTCCCAATCAAATGCGCGAGCACTTCGGTATCGGTTTCGGAGCGAAAGTTCGTATCGCCGCTGCGGATTAGCTCATCTTTGAGCGCCTGATAATTTTCGATAACGCCGTTGTGGACGAGTGCCAGCTTGCCGCTGGCGTCGAAGTGCGGATGCGCGTTTTGGTCGGTGACTTTGCCGTGCGTGGCCCAGCGTGTGTGACTGACGCCCAGCGAACCGGAGACCGGTTGCTTCCTCATTAATTGTGTTAGCGCTGCGATGCGACCCGCACATTTGCGCGTTTCCAGACGGCCCCCGTCTACAACAGCGATACCGGCTGAATCGTAGCCTCGATATTCAAGACGACGCAGCCCATCCAGCAAAATGGGCGCCGCTTGAGCGCGCCCAACGTATCCGACAATCCCACACATGTTTTTTGGAGTGTAGCGGTGCCCGCCTTAAGTCGCAAGATTCGCCTCAATAGAGGCTGGACCACACAGTGCTGGGACAATGACGATGCACGAATGACGAATGACGAAACAAGCTCCGACGCCGCAAATGACGAAGAGGCATATCAACGCTCTTTGTCATTCCGATTTTGGTCATTCTTTCGGGCTTCGTCATTCGTCATTCGTCATTTATAAGGTGTTCGCAAGGTTATTGACCCCAAAACCGTTCACGATTGATTGATCCCAATGCAACACCAGCCGCAAGGCGATTCGCTTCCGAAAAATCCCCGGGCGTTCGGAGCATTGCCGCCAGACACGACCCAGCAAACGCTCGCCATCGTCATGGGCGGTGGTGCCGGCACGCGTTTGTTCCCGTTAACGAAGGACCGCGCCAAACCGGCTGTGCCGCTCGGGGGCAAATATCGCATCGTCGATATCCCGATCAGTAATTGTCTGAACTCCGGGCTGCGCTCGATCTATGTGCTGACTCAGTTCAACACTATGTCGTTGCATCGGCATATTCAGGCCAGCTACAAGTTCGACAATTTCTCGCGCAGCTTTGTGGACATTCTCGCCGCTCAACAAACGCCGGCCGGTTCGCAATGGTATCAGGGAACTGCTGACGCTGTGCGGCAAAACATGCGCTATTTCCTCGAGCCTCCGTTTGATTATTACCTGGTTCTAAGTGGCGACCAGCTTTATCGAATGGATTTTCGAGAAATTCTTCAGCAGCACATCGAACTGGGCGCAGACATTACATTGGCCACCAAACCTGTGGCGCGGCGTTACGTTTCTGAGTTCGGCATCATGCAGAGTGGCGCTGACCGCCGGATTACGCGCTTCGTCGAGAAACCGACCGATGAAGCAATCCTACAGGAAATGAAAATGAGCCGGGAGCTGCTCGGCGCCATCGGTTCCAATGAGGATGAAGAATTGTTCCAGGCCTCGATGGGAATTTACGTCTTCAATCGCGAGGTGCTGATACAATCTTTGCAGAACGATCTGTTCGATTTCGGGAAACATATTATCCCGCTATCGATCAAAGACCGGCATGTCAGCGCGTTTATCTTTAAGGGTTATTGGGAAGACATCGGAACAATCCGCGCTTTCTACGAAGCGAATCTGGATCTCACCGATGTAGTGCCCGAGTACAGCTTCTTCGAGCCCGAGTCTCCGATCTACACGCATCCGCGCTTTTTGCCGGGAAGCAAAATCAACGGCGCCACCCTGCGGCAGGCGATTATTTCGGATGGATGCATCATCTCGGATGCGCACCTGGAACGATGCGTGGTGGGAATACGCAGCGTTATCCAAAGCGGCGCGACCATCCGGAACAGCATCGTCATGGGCGCGGATTATTTTGAATTAGGACAAACTGATTCGTCACAGCTGCCCATCGGTATTGGACGCAATTGCGTGATTGATCGTGCCATCATCGACAAAAACGCCCGCATCGCCGATGGGGTTGTGATTACGCCGGAAGGCAAACCGCCAAATTTGGATGCGGACAATTATTTCATCCGCGACGGCATTGTCGTGATACCCAAAAACGCAGTCGTCCCAGCCGGTTTCTGGATTTGAATTTGGCGGGGGGATCGGCTCGCCGCGGCGAGCCGATGGCAATGACCGCCGCATGCGCACATGTCAGGCGGCAAAGCTGCATTACTTTGCCAACGCGCTGAGGAAACGCGTTCCACCGAAAACGCAATTGGCGCAAGCCTCGTCTGTTAGCGTCTATCGGTCATCCCAGCGAACTGCCCTTGAGTTTCCCACGATTCTTGCTTGTTCCATGGGATCATTGAGTCGTGGCGGTCGTTCGGATCGTTGACCAGGGCAGTCTCCTTCTGCGTTGCGCATGAGGTCATGCCCACCACGAATGCACACAGCAGAACGGGGACGACGATTGTTCGAAGGTTACGGACTTGTGCCAGCATAAATCACGTTGTCTCCAGGTTGCATTTGAGCGCCGCGCGCCAAACTGTTGGTCATGATATCGCCGATGGCGGTCGCCGGTTCAACTGAAGAAATGCGAATTTTTCCAATCAAAGCCCCCTCTCGCAGAACGAGCATCTCGGCATTCGACTCTACACCGTGGCGAGTACCGAGATTCAGTACCACGAAGTTATACGCCTGATTCACTGCCAGGACTGTCCCACGCAAACCTGTTCGGCGTGGGCCAGTCTCGCGGACGGCTTCCCGCCGTTTTTTTTCTTGCTTCGGCTGATCTGCGCGCTCCTGCATGTCCTGGAGTTTTTCGGAAAGGAAAGCTTTTTCTTTTTCTGCGCTATCCAGTTGATTGCGGAGATCATCGAGTTGCGACTGCAAGTCCGTGGCCGGTGCTGTCGCGGCGGGGCTGTCAGCCGTCGAAGCATTCGGATTTTCCGCTTTGTCCCCGCGCATCTGCAAAGAAGGGATCTCCTTCTGGTTCTGGTCTACTTTGGCCTGTAGATCGGCCTTCTCTTTCTGTGTTTGAGCCAGCTCTGCCTGGGCTTTTGCGGCTCTGTTTTCCGCTTCGGCGACTTTGCTCTGTTCTTCCCGGGTGCCACCGGCCGAGGTATTCGGCTTCTCGTGTATACGGCGCTCGGCTGCATCGCGCGCAGCCTGTGCGGTTGCCACAGTTACGCGAAGCGCTTTCACCTTTTGAGTGTTTAAAAACCCGAAAAAAGCTGCCAATACGAGCAGTAAAATGGCAAGGCCAGCCACGCTTTTCGGCGTGGAGGAGGATGCCGCCGATTCCCGATGCGCCATTGAGAGTGGTGCTTTTTTAAACGAATCGCGCAGAAACGCAATCGCGATTTCGGCTCGAAGTCTGGAGTAGGAAACAATCCGAGTTCAATCAGATTGCGTTTCTCGTCGTTTCAACCGATAGACATGCCCGTGGGACAACAGCACCGTGTACAAGCAAAACGCAAGCGACGTAGAGCGTATCTAGAGCGCAAGAAGGCAGCGCTGCGAGCCAGCGCTGCACAAACGGCATCAGGCAAGCAGCGGACAAAGAAGGCACCCGACGCGGAAGAGTAAATTCGATTCGATCTTCTTTGACGACTCGGTTTTGGTGATTCACGCACACAATGTAGTAATGCCGCAGCGGGCACGTTATCTGATCGTCGATGGGCACAGCGTTATTTTTGCCTGGCCTGAATTACGCAAGCTCCACGCGCGGCGGTCCTCGTTGGCACGTGAAGCGCTGATCAAACAGTTGCGCGATTACCAAGACTGGACCGGTGTGCGCGTGGTAGTCGTCTTTGATGGCAAAGGAAGAAAGGTCGAGGCGACCTCCGGCCCTGCTGAAGTGCAAGTCTTTTATTCCCGCACGGGCCAGACAGCCGACGCCATCATCGAGCGACTGGCGAGCAAATACGCGAAACGGTTCGAGCTAATGGTGGCTACTTCTGATTCCATGGAGGCAGAGACAGTTGCGGCGTGCGGCGCAGAATGGATCTCGCCTGAGGCGTTGCGCGGGCTCGTTTCGAGTACGCGGCGAAATTAGGATTCTAATTTCTTCTCAATCTCTTTTACTCGCGCAAAAAGTTTTCCGAGTCGGTGGATCCAGGCAATTTGCCGCTGCGCTTCTGCAAGTGGAACCGCGGGAGAACCGAACCAGACGCCTCCCGGAACACTCTTGGAGATGCCGCTTTGCGCGCCAATCGCTGCGCCGTCGCCAATTTCGATATGGCCCACAATGCCAACCTGCCCCCCCATTGTGACGCGCTCTCCCACGCGCGTGCTGCCTGATATGCCGGTCTGGGCCACGATCACGGAATTTTTCCCAATAATCACGTTGTGCGCGATTTGTACGAGGTTGTCGATCTTCACCCCTTGCTGGATCCAGGTCCGCCCAAACCGGGCGCGGTCAACAGTCGTGTTTGCACCGATCTCGACATCATCGTCGATCTGCACGATCCCCAATTGCTGGATCTTTTGCTGTCGGCCATCGACCATTTCGAAACCGAAGCCATCCGCACCAATGACCGCGCCACTGTGAATGATTACTCGCGAGCCAATCCGGCTTCGCTCGCGAATGGTACGAGCGGATAAATCATGCACGTGGCCCGATTGTTGTGTCATGTCAATGTAACTTCCAGCGCCAATAATTGTGTCATTACCGATTTCGGAACCGTCTTCGATGACCGCATGGGGCTGGATTGATACACGTTCTCCGAGGCGAACGCTGAGCGACAATTGCGCTGGGATGAACTCCGGCGCAAAAGTGATTGGTTTCGGTGCAAATTTAGCACTACCTGCTCGAACGCCTTGGTAGGATTTGAGACCCGAACCTGGGCGGCGGTGAGCGGTTCGCCGAAATCGGGCGGAACGAAAACAGCCGAAGCCCGCGTCTTGCGCAAAAGGCCAATATATTTTCGATTGGCGAAGAAACTAATCTCACCGCTCGTCGCTTCAGCCAGTGATGCAGCGCCCGTAATCTTCAACTTTGGATCGCCAACCAACTCACCGTCGGACGTGCTGGCCAGTTCTTGAAGAGTGAAAGACACCAGGAGCTCGTTAAATGGTTGAACCGTTAAATCGTTGAAGACGAGTTAAAGCGGCTAAGTCGCCGCCGCGCCGATCGCGTGATTCATTCTTGTTTTCCAGCGCGCCGGGCGCTTGTCAATGAATGCCTGAACGCCTTCGAGCGCAGCTTCATCCATCATATTGCAGGCCATGGTCTGCGCAGCCGCTTCGTAGGCTGAAGCAATGCCAGTTCAATTTGCCGGTAAAAGAATTCCTTTCCCATCGCCACAGCGATACGCGGTTTGCAATGATTGCCGCAACAAGTTTCTCAACTTCGGCGTCGAGCTGTTCCGGTTCCACGACGCGGTTAATCAATCCGCGCACTTTTGCTTCTTCGGCACTGATAAATTCGCCCGTTACCAGCATCTCGAACGCTGCCTTGCGCAACACATTGCGCGATAGCGCGACACCGGCGCTGAACAAAAAGACCCAGGTTAACGCCGCTGACAGCGAACTTTGCGGTGCTGCTGCCACGGCGAGATCGCACATGGCCACAACTGGCAGCCTGCCGCAGTCGCGACGCCCTGAACACGAGCGATCACCGGCACGGGCAATCGCTGGATGCGAGCATCATCTCAGAACATGACTGAAGAGCCGCTCGTATATCGAGCGATGGTTCGCGCATCTCTTTAGATCATGACCGGCACAGAACGCTTGCCCTCGGCCGCAGAACGACCACCCGCACGACTCGTCTTCGGCTATCGCTCGAATTCGCTGCAGCGCCGCCAGCATTGCTCAGATAAGGCATTGAAAGCCTGCGGTCGGTTCAAGTCAGCGTGACTACGCCGCGCGGATCCTGGCTGCGCAAGACAACGGGTTCCTCACGCCCAAGCGGTTTCGCGGTTGGTGCAGGTTCGAGTGATAGTGAAGAGCTTTCACAGGCTTAGACGCTTAAACGCTACTGCTGAAATTCCAAATCTGAAATCCGAAAAATTTAGTTTCCGTTTGCGGCGACTGGCAACATCATCTGGCAAGCTTGGAGACTGCAAACAAATGCGCAGCCGGATCGATTAGAATGACTATTCTGATTTATGAAGATCGTCGCGATCGCTAATCAAAAAGGCGGCGTGGGCAAACCACTACGGCCGTAAATCTCGGCGCCGCACTGGCTGAAATGGGTCACCGTATTTTGATTATTGATCTTGATCCGCAAGCGAACGCTACCAGCTCTTTGGGTTGCAAGCAGTAGAACAGACCAGTCTTTATGAGCCATTACTTGGTGACGCCTCCATTAGCGAAAGAATCTTTCCTACGGAACGCGAAGCCTGTTTATTGTGCCTTCCGATCTCGATCTTGCCGGTGCCGAGGTCGAGATCGCCCGGATGCCGAATCATCTCACGCGGCTGGCGGAAACGCTCCAGCCGTTGCACGCAGATGAGACGTTTGATTTTGTTCTGCTGGATTGTCCGCCGTCGCTCGGAATTTTGATGACCAACGCACTCGCGGCCGCCGATGAACTTCTGACCCCAATACAGTGTGAGTATTTCGCGCTGGAAGGACTGGTAAAAATTGTCCGACTGATCGAGCAGGTGCGCGATTCGGGCGCGAACATGCGACTCCAGCTCGGCGGTATTGTCATGACCATGCGACGGCCGGACAAATCTTAGTGAGCAGGTTGTAGCCGAGGTGCGCCAGCATTTCGGCGAACGCGTTTACCAAACCGTGATACCGCGGAGTGTTCGCTTAAGCGAAGCACCGAGTTTCGGAAAATCGATTCTGGAGTACGCTCCGAGTGGCGCGGCCGCAGAAGCCTATCGCGCTCTCGCCCGCGAGTTCATCCAGCGCCACCCTCCGCAAGCCACTGCTCCCGAGTAATCGCGAAAACAAGCGTTGGAAATCCGCGAAACACCGTTTCCCTTTCGATTTTCATTCCGTTTTTCTCAGCCACGCGGCGCGAGGCGATGTTGTCAGGGTGGATCAGCGAAATGACCTTGGGTAAACTTAGGTCACGGAACGCGTGACTGCGTACAGCCTGGGCCGCCTCGCTTGCAAGTCCCCGATTCCAATAATCGGGATGAAGTCGGTAACCGATTTCAATTTCGCTCCTTCCATCGACCTCCTGGTGAAGGAAACCGCAATAGCCAATCAGCTCATTGTTTCGCCGAAAAATCACCGCAAACTGCGAAGGCAGTCCAGCCTGCGTCCATGAGAAAAATTTCTGCAGCACGCCCTGCGTCTGCTCACGCGTGTATGGGCCGAGCGAAAAACGCATGAAATCGCGGTTTGCCATGAGTTCGGCGAAACGCTCGACGTCTTTTCCTCGAAATGGACGCAGAATTAATCGCGGCGTTTCCAGAATCATTTGGTTAAACAAACACGAATTCCAAGGCAGTTGCGATTCACAATCGAAAGATGGTGACTACCACTGAGGAATATGCGCGGCCGGCGCGACCGCCTGAAACGTCAAGCTTGGTCGAGGTACGCCAAGCGGCCAACGAATGCACGGCGTGCCATCTCTACAAGCGGGCAACGCAAACCGTGTTTGGCGAAGGCCCGAATGACGCGGCGATCATGCTGGTCGGCGAACAGCCCGGCGATTACGAAGATCAGGAGGGTAAACCGTTCGTGGGACCAGCTGGAAAAATCATGGACCAGGCGCTGGAAGAAGCGGGAATTGATCGCAAGGAGGTTTATGTCACGAACGCGGTGAAACATTTCAAATGGGAGCCGCGCGGGAAACGCCGAATTCATCAGAAACCAAATTCGCGCGAGATCGCAGCCTGTCGCCCGTGGCTGGAAGCGGAGCTGCGCCTTGTTAAACCGAGGTTGCTGGTCTGCCTCGGTGCGACGGCAGCACAGGCGGTTTTCGGTCCATCATTCCGTGTTACTCGCGAGCGCGGCAAGGTGTTGTCGTCGAAGCTTGCTCCCAGAGCCCTCGCCACGGTGCACCCATCGTCTCTTCTTCGACAACCGGACGAGGAATCACGGCAACGCGAGTATGAACGGTTCGTTGTGGATCTTCGGGCAGCGCGGAGGGCAGCCAGCAAAGAGTAGGTTAACGGCAGGGACGCCGCTCTGCATTGTAGCTGCCTCATTCGACCATCACGGCATCTCGCGTTTTGTACTCCGCTACGAACGCTTTACGAAACTGATCGAATGTTCCCTTTTCTACTTCGCTGCGCGCCTGATTCATTAAATTCAAATAAAAATGCAGGTTATGCAGCGTGATCAGGCGAAGGCCGAGAATTTCTTCCGCCTTGATGAGATGCCGGATGTAACCGCGCGAAAATTCACGACAGGCTTCGCATACGCAGTTTTCTTCAATCGGATTCTTGTCCAGAATGAATTCTGCGTTTTTTAAATTGATCGTGCCTGTCGCCGTGAAGGCCGTTCCATTCCTGGCGAGACGTGTTGGCAGCACGCAATCAAACATGTCCATCCCGCGCGCGATCAACTCCAGCAGTTGCGGCGGCGTGCCGAGGCCCATCGCGTAACGCGGTTTATTCCCGGGCAAGAATGGCTCAGCCCATTCGACGGCTCGCATCATTTCCTCCTCCGGTTCGCCCACGCTCACGCCGCCTATGGCGTAAGCATCGAAATCAAGATCGACAATTGCCTGCGCGCTTCCTTTTCGCAGATCCTCGAAGGTGGCGCCCTGAACGATGCCGACGAGTATCGAATCGGCGAACCGACGAATCGGCGAAGCGGCGACTCTCTCATTCGCCGTTTCACCGTTTCGCCGTTTCCACTCCAGGCACCTCTTCGCCCAACGCGTTGTCATCTCCGCGCTTTGAGCTGCATATTCGTATTCGCATGGATAGGGAACACATTCATCGAGCGCCATGGTGATATCGCCGCCAAGCTCCTTCTGGATTTCCATGGCGATCTCTGGTGAGATGAATGCTCGCCCGCCGTCGATGTGATTTTGAAATTCGACGCCCTCCTCCGTGATTTTCGCAACTTCGCCAGCGAAAAATCTGGTAGCCGCCGCTATCGGTCAGAATGGGTCCATCCCAGTTCATAAAATTGTGGAGGCCGCCAAAATGTTTGATCACATCGAGTCCCGGCCTAACGAATAGATGATACGTATTTCCAAGGACGATCTGCGCATTCAGTCGCGCAGTTCCCGAGGGCTGACGCCTTTCACTGAACCTTGCGTTCCCACAGGCATGAACGCCGGCGTGTCGATCGCGCCATGCGCACTCGTTAGGTGCCCACGCCGCGCTTTCGAGTGTCGATCGGTGGCTAAAAGTTCGAAGGTTTTCTGCATCTTAATTAGAGATTCCTCGACTCCGCTCGGAATGACAAACGCAGTGTAAAATATTTTTTGCAGGCCGCGCTTTTCCCTCTATATTCACGGTCCACCGCATCAGGCGCGTGAGAGAGTTTGCTGCGCGACCTGGGCGGGTTTTTTGTCGCCCCGCGCACAACGCTTTTGGCGGCGCTTTGTTTTTGAGGTTTGAAAAATGCCCACGATTAATCAGTTGATCCGCAAAGGACGCCGAAAGGTGTCGGTGAAATCGAAGTCACCCGCGCTGGCGGACTGTCCGCAACGTCGTGGAGTTTGTGTACAGGTGATGACGCGCACGCCCAAAAAGCCGAATTCTGCGCTGCGCAAAGTGGCAAAAGTGCGGTTGACGAATGGCCAGGAAGTGATTGCCTACATTCCGGGCGAGGGGCATAATTTGCAGGAGCACTCGATCGTGCTTGTGCGCGGGGGACGCGTGAAGGATTTGCCGGGTGTCCGCTACCATATCGTGCGCGGGACGCTCGACGCGTTGGGCGTTGATGGGCGCCGGCGCGGCCGCTCCAAATACGGGGCGAAGCGTCCGAAAGCTGGTGCGGGCGGAGGTGGCGCAGCGAAAGAATCCGCCGGCGAAAAGAAATAATATTGGACAGGAAGATCGACAATGTCGCGACGGAAAAGAGTTTACAAGAAAGAGGAGCATGTCGATTCCCGCTATGGGAGTCCAGCGGTTGCCCGCCTTATTACGACGGTGATGAACCGCGGCAAGAAATCGTTGGCGGAGCGGATCGTGTACACCGCCATCGACAAATCCCGCGAAGGTTCTGATTCGGTCGATCCGTTGGAAGTCGTAAATAAAGCGATCGAAAATGTCCGTCCGCGACTGGAAGTAAAATCACGCCGCGTCGGTGGGGCAACCTATCAGGTCCCGATGGAGGTGACGCCCGCGCGACAGATTTCCCTGGCTACCCGCTGGATCGTTCAATACGCGGACAATCGCAAAGGAATGCCCATGGCGGAAGCGCTGGCGCAGGAGATAAAGGATGCAGCGGCAGGCCAGGGGAACGCGATCAAGAAACGCGAAGACACTCATAAAATGGCGCAAGCGAACCGCGCGTTTGCGCATTTCAGATGGTAACGATTATGGCGACGGCTACGATGGAACAGAAAAAGAGCCCGGCGAAAAATCCAAATTCGCCGAATCGCAAGTTCCCGCTGGAACGAACGCGGAACATCGGCATCGCGGCACATATCGACGCCGGCAAGACGACCATCACCGAGCGCGTGTTGTTTTATACCGGCATGATCCACAAGATGGGCGAAGTGCACGAAGGAACGACGGTCACCGACTGGATGGAGCAGGAACGCGAGCGAGGAATCACGATTACTTCCGCTGCGACAACCTGCACTGGGCGCAGCGGAAGGAAGAAGGCGTTTACAAAATTTTCGAAGGAATCAAGGAGCGAATCAACATTATTGACACGCCGGGACACGTCGACTTCACCGCCGAGGTCGAACGTTCATTGCGCGTCTCGATGGGGCGATCGCAGTTTTCGACGGCGTGGCCGGAGTCAGCCGCAATCGGAAACAGTTTGGCGTCAGGCGACCAGATACGTGCCGCGCCTCGCCTTCATCAACAAGATGGACCGAGTCGGCGCAAACTTTGAAATGTCGGTGGAAAGCATCCACAAAAACTCGGCGCAAACGCATGGCCAGTTTTGCTGCCCTTGGGTAGGAAGATCAGCTGCGCGGCCAGCTCGACGTCATTAACAAGAAGGCGATCATTTATTCCGAGAACGATCAGCTCGGATCGACATATGAAGTGACTGATCTACCGAAGGAGTATGTCGAGATCGTTGAGAAAGCTTACAACGATCTGGTCCAACAAGTTTCCAATCTCGACGATGACGTCGCCGAGGCCGTCATCCATGAAAAACCAGTCACGCCTGAGCTATTGAAGGCTGGAATTCGGCGACAAACGATCGCCAATAAATTTGTCCCGGTAATCGGCGGCTCCGCGTTGAAGAACATCGGCATTCAGTATTTGCTCGACGCCGTAGTCGATTATTTGCCAAGCCCGCTCGACATTCCGCCCGCGAAAGGTCAAGACCCAGATACCGGGGAGCCAATAGAAGTGCCGACGGATGACAATGGCATCTTTTGCTCGCTGGCCTTCAAACTTTGGAGCGATCCTTTTGTCGGGAAGCTGGTTTTCTTCCGCGTCTACTCCGGCACGCTAAGTAAGGGCGACACGGTTTACAATCCGCGCACTAACAAGCGCGAACGCATTTCGCGCTTAATCCAGATTCAAGCGGACAAACGCGAAGACATCGAGACGTGTTACTCCGGCGATATTGCCGCGATCGTTGGTATCAAAAATATCACCACCGGCGACACGCTCTGCGATGAGGACCATCCGATCCTTCTCGAACCGCCGTCTTTCCCTGATCCTGTCATTTCGATGGCGATTGAGCCCAAGACAAAATTGGACCAGGAAAAAATGGCGATTGCGCTTCAGCGACTCGCAGAAGAAGACCCGACATTCCGCGTCTATACGCACGAAGATACCGGGCAAACCATCATCGCAGGAATGGGCGAGTTGCATTTGGAAATCATTCGCGACCGCATGTTTCGCGAGTTCAAAGTGGACGCAAACGCGGGTAAGCCGCAAATCGCCTATCGCGAAACGATCACCACGAACGCGCACGGCGTCGGCAAGTTGATTAAACAATCCGGCGGCCGCGGTCAGTATGGACACGTGGAAGTGGATGTGCGTCCGGCCGAGCGCAGCAAAGGTCTCCTCGTCGAGAACAAAATCGTCGGCGGCATCATTCCGCGCGAATACATTCCAGCCGTCAAAAAGGGAATCCAGGAAGCGGTGCTCAACGGCGTGCTCGGCGGCTATCCTGTTGTCGATGTAGAGGTCGATATCGTCTACGGTTCGTTCCACGAAGTCGATTCCAGCGAACTTGCATTCAAAATGGCGGCGATTTTTGCCATGAAAGATGGATTTAAGCAGGGGAAACCGATTCTGTTGGAGCCGATCATGAAAGTCGAAAACATCACGCCGGACGAGTTCCAGGGAGATATCTGCGGCGACCTGAGCAGACGTCGTGGCAGCATTCACAGCATCGAAACGCGCGGCAATCTCGCGATCATTCATGCCGAGGTTCCACTCGCCGAGTTGTTTGGTTACGCGACTGCCATCCGTTCACTTTCCAAAGGCCGCTCCAGTTACTCGATGGAACCTTCCCATTTCCAACCGGTGCCGGCCAATCTGGTTTCGGCCATTCTCGATCAGAAAGAGACCAAATGAGTAATGGCCAGCGCATCCGGATTCGCTTAAAGGCGTTTGATCACCGCATGCTCGATCAATCCGCGGTGGAGATCGTTGAGACTGCAAAGCGCACGGGAGCGCGCGTGGCCGGGCCGATTCCGCTGCCGACGTTAATTGAGAAATTCACGGTGAACCGTTCTCCGCACGTTGATAAAAAGTCGATGGAACAATTTGAAATTCGCACGCACAAACGGCTGTTGGACATTATTGAGCCGACGGCGAAAACGGTGGATGAACTAAAGAAACTGAATTTGCCTGCGGGCGTTGACATTACGATTAAGATTTAAGCGGAGGCCCTTCTGAAAGATTTGCGATTAGACGGTCATGAGCATTGGACTTCTTGGACAAAAAATTGGTATGACCAGCGTTTACGACGCCAAAGGTCGATTGCGTCCCGTGACCGTGATTGCGGCCGGCGATAACGTTTTGCTGCG
>JAALOD010000001.1:24108-58583 GCA_013372845.1 Candidatus Udaeobacter sp. | reverse complement strand
TTGGTGCGGTCGGCAATCGTTCTACTCCGGGCCGTATTTGGAAAAACATGGGAATGCCCGGTCATCTGGGGGATGAACGCGTCACCGTCCAGAATCTGCAGGTCATGCAGGTGCGCGAAGCCGAAAAAATTATCTTGGTTAGCGGCGCCGTTCCGGGAGCGAATGGAAGTTATGTCATTGTCAGACCGGCGATTAAGAATCCGGCGGCGCAAATTACGGAGCATCAAGAGCACAGAAAAGCAGATCAAGCCGCGGCGGCGAAGAAGCCGGCCATAACCGTGCGATAAGAAATGAGCGCAAAAGTTTTAACCAAAGCCGCTGCCAAGGAAGCCGGCATTGAACTGATCGAAGACGGAAAAGGTTCGCAGGCCGTCCACGATACAGTCGTCGCCATGCGCGCGGCGCGTCGTTCCGGTTCAGCCAACACCAAAACGAAAGCAGAAGTGGATTTGTCCGGCGCGAAACCCTGGCGGCAGAAAGGCACCGGCCGCGCACGGGCTGGTTACAAATCTTCGCCGATCTGGCGTGGCGGTGGTGTCGTCTTTGGACCGAAGCCGCGAGACTATTCAAAAAAGGTTTCGAAATCCGTGCGACGTCTGGCGTTCCGGAAAGCGCTGAGCGAGCGAATCAAGGCGGGTGATGTTTTAACGATCGACAAATTCGTTGTGCCGGAACTCAAAACGAAGTCGTTCGTGGGTTTGCTGAAAAAACAAACAGACGCCCGGAAAGTTTTGTTGGTATCGGATGCGTTTGATCAAAACACTTTGAAGTCTGGGCGCAACGTCAAACCGGTGACGCTTGCCACTGCTTCCAATGTAAACATAGAGCAGTTGCTCGCCTTCGAGAAAATCCTCGTCACCCAAAAGGCGCTGGAAAGATTGGCGGAACGGACTCGGCCGGCTGGAGGCAGCGAACACGCGAAGTAGTGCCATGAACGAGCCGCACGAGATTATTCAAACCGCGTCGTTGACTGAAAAGTCGACCCTGATGAGCGAGAAGCAGAACAAGTATGTCTTTCGCGTGAGTCCGCGTGCGAACAAGATTGAGATCAAGAACGCAATCGAACGCCTGTTTCAAAAGAAAGTGGTCGATGTGAACACTTGTAATTACGCGGGCAAGGAAAAACGCGTGCGTGGACCGGTGGGGCGACGACCACGCTGGAAGAAAGCGATCGTCACGTTAAAGGAGGGCGAAAAGATCGATCTCATCTGACGAAGAGAAATCGAATTTTTGAAAGCATTATGGCACTGAAAGAATTCCGCCCATTAACGCCGACGCTCCGTTTCAAGTCGCTGCCTGCTTTCGATGAAATCACAAAGTGGCGGCCTGAGAGGAGCCTCGTTGAGCCGAAGAAAAAGAGCGGCGGTCGCAACAGCTACGGCCGGCTCACATCGCGTCACATTGGGGGCGGACACAAACAGAAATATCGGAAGGTTGATTTTAAACGACGCAAGCACGGTGTCTCTGCAGAGGTTCTCGGGATCGAGTACGACCCGAATCGCTCTGCGCGGATTGCTCTCATCAAATACACGGACGGCGAGCTCAGTTACATTCTAGCGCCGAATGGACTCCGAGTGGGTTCGACGGTCGCTGCCGGCGAGAATGTCCCGCCCGATCTGGGCAATGCCTTGCCACTTCGCGCGATTCCGCTGGGCACAAACATTCACAACATTGAATTGAGTCCGGGTCGCGGTGGCCAGGTTGCGCGGAGCGCCGGGCAACAGGCGACGTTAACAAACATCGAAGGCGGTTACGCATTGGTGAAAATGCCTTCCGGGGAAATTCGGCGCATCCACGAAAACTGCTTCGCGACAATTGGCCAGGTCGGAAACGTCGATCACATGAATGTGTCGAGCGGCAAAGCGGGGCGTACTCGCTGGCGAGGACGACGTCCCCACGTGCGCGGCATGGTGATGAACCCGATCGATCATCCGATGGGCGGCGGCCAGGGGAAATCAAAAGGCGGCGGCGGACGGCATCATCCGGTCAGTCCCTGGGGACAACTGGCCAAAGGATTTAAGACGCGTAGCAAACATAAACCGAGCGATCGCTTTATTTTGGAAAGGAGAAGACCGAAGAAAAAAGCGTGAGTCCTGGAGGGCGGAGCTCTGCGAGGCCGGTCTCGCAGAGCTCGACCCTCCACAATTCACTTGAAAATTATGGCTAGATCGTTAAAGAAAGGACCCTTCGTCGAGTTGTATCTTCTGGAGAAGATCGACAAGATGAACAGCTCGGGCGTAAAGAAACCAATCAAAACCTGGTCGCGGCGCTCGATGGTGACGCCGGATTTTGTCGGCCACACGTTTTTGGTGCATAACGGAAAGACGTTTATTTCCGTTTTCGTTACCGAGAACATGGTCGGTCATAAGCTCGGTGAATTTTCGCCCACGCGCGTGTTTAAGAAGCATGGTTCGCATACGGCGAAGGTGACGAAATAATTTTAGCTCAGAGTAAGTTTTAGTCGAGAGTTGCGAGTTGATAGAGATGAGCCGCTGCGTTTTGCCAAGGTGAAACCATCGACGATCAACCATCAACTAACGACTCTTATCGTAGTGGGTTGTGTTGCGCTGGCCCAGGGGCTGGCGGCAGAGGGAAATAGTTCTTTGTCAGAATCCAAAACTGAAAACGCGGGAGCGAATGACACCGCAGTGGCAGGCGGCTTGCCTGCTGCGTCGGCGAATTCGCGACCAACACGGCTGCCTTCAGAGGTGACTGCGACGGGTTTGCTTCAGCAAAACGAGGATTTGCAGAGGCAATTATCAATTGCTCAGGAATCGCTGAAAGCGTTGACCAGCAGCCTGGCGGAGTCCAATGCGGAGGCGGAATTGTTTCGGCGCAAGTATTCCGATCTGCAATTGCAAATGGAGGCACTAGGGCTGGCGTCGGCGAACAAGGACCGGGCGAAGCTGGAGCAGCGTTTACTGGCGGCGGTGAGTGATCTTCAGCTCGCGCAGAAGGAGCGCGACGAATATCGCGACCAGATGCTGCGGCTGGACGAGGCGGTGTTGTGTTACTTGAAAACGTCGCAGAGCGCGGATGCGAAAGCGCGGATGGACGTGGAAACTCAGCTGCGCAGCGTCGACAAGCTGGTCACGAAGTCCACGAATGCGCCGGATTTGCCGGAGCCGAGTTTGATGGACGGGAGCGTGATCAGCGTGAAGGATGAATGGTCCTTCGTAGTGGGTAACCTTGGCGAAAAACAAGGCGTCAAAATTGGGATGCCAATGCGGGTGATGCGCGGCGACAAAAGGATCGCGACCCTGCGGGTGATTGATGTGCGACAAAGAATTTGCGGCGCTGTGATTCAGGAAATGGATTCAAGGAAGGACAGAATAAAAGTAGGGGACCGCCTCCAGGTGGATGCGCAACCGAATGTGAGTTTGAAATAAGAAGACAAGAATCGAGAACCGGAACCGAGAACGTGAGAACGGGAAACCGAGTTACGAATTTCGATTCTCGAATTACGGAACGAAACGATGGAAGTCAGATCGATATACAAGTATGCGCGGATTTCGCCGTTTAAGGCGCGCGAAGTCACGCGTGAGATCCAGGGTCTACCGGTCTCGGCAGCACTCGATCTCCTCGCTTTCACGCCCAAGAAAGCGGCGTTCCTCATTAACAAGACGTTGAAGAGCGCGATCGCTAATGCCGAGAACAACGCCAACCTCAAGCCTGACGGATTGGTCGTGAAAGAAGCGGTCGTAGGCGAAGGTCCAACGTTTAAGCGGATCATGGCGCGTGCGCGGGGCAGCGCGAGTCGGATTTTGAAACGGACCAGTCATATTCGAATCGTGCTTACTGACGAAATTAAAGTCGAGACACGCGAGACCAGGAAAGCGAAACGCAAGGCCGAAGAAAAAGCGGCGAAGAAGGCTGGTGGCACGACGGGCGCGGAAGGACCGGCAACTGAAGGTAAAAAGCCGAAAGCGAAAAAAGCGCCCAAGAAATCGAAGAAGTAAATTTGTTATACTGACTTATGGGACAAAAAGTTAATCCGATTGGCTTTCGCCTGGGCGTGAACCGCGATTGGCGCTCACGCTGGTATGCCTCGCCTCAGGAGCTGCCAGAATTTTTGCACTCCGATTTAGAGATTCGTAATTACGTGAAGAAAAAGCTGCAGTATGCAGCTGTCTCGAAAATTGTGATCGAGCGGGCGTGGAACAGTATCCGGGTAACCATTTTTACGGCGCGCCCGGGAATCGTGATCGGACGCAAAGGCGCCGAGATCGAGAAAATGACAGAAGAGATTTCCAAGATGGCGCAGGGCAAGCAAGTCAAGATCGACATCCAGGAGATCAAGACACCGGAGCTCGATGCGCAATTGGTGGCGGAGAATGTGGCGCTACAGATCGAGCGGCGGATTGCTTATCGCCGCGCAATGAAGAAAGCCGTGCAGACGGCGATGGATTTTGGCGCCGAAGGAATTCGGCTCCGTTGTTCAGGCCGGCTTAATGGCGCGGAGATTTCGCGCTCGGAATGGTATCGGGAAGGCAAAGTTCCTCTGCACACGCTGCGAACAGCGGTCGATTACGGATTTGCCGAAGCCAATACCGTTTACGGAAAAATCGGAGTCAAATGTTGGATGTGTAAGAAGGAGGAGCCCCCCGTTCAGCCCGCTTCCCCACCGCCACCGCCGCCAGCTCCGGCACCAGAGCCGGCTGAAGTCTAAGGAGAAATTTTATGCCGTTGATGCCAAAACGCGTGAAGTATCGAAAGTCCCAGCGGGGAAGCCGCAAGGGAACCGCTTCGCGCAATCTAAAGATCGATTTTGGCGAATTCGGGTTGCAAACACTCGAGCGCGCCTGGATCACGAACACGCAATTGGAAGCCGCGCGTGTTGCGCTCACTCGTAACATGAAGCGCAAGGGCAAGCTTTGGATCCGTATTTTCCCGGACAAATCGGTAACTTCGCGTCCACCGGAAACGCGCATGGGCAAGGGAAAAGGCCAGCCCGAGTTTTGGGTCGCCACGGTGCGGCCTGGCAACATTTTGTTTGAGTTGGACGGCGTGCCGGAATCGGTGGCGAGGGAGTCCTTGCGGCTGGCGGCGGACAAGTTGCCGGTGCGCACGAAGTTTCTCACACGGCACCATGTGAGGGCCGCTTAAGCGTCATGAAAATGAAGGAAATCACCGAGCTGAGCACTGACGAGTTGCTGACTAAAAGGCGGGACTTTCGCCAGGAAAGGCTTCACCTCCGGCTGCAGCAGCAGAGTGGCCAGTTGGAACAGCCAAGCAGGTTGCGCTTCCTGCGACGGGACATTGCGCGGATCGAAACAGAGCTGTCGCAGCGCGAGAAACAAACTGAAACGAAGTAACTATGGCTGACGAACACGAACCGCAATCTGCTCCCGCGTCTATCACGCGCGGCCCGCGTAAGATGCGCACCGGCGAAGTGGTTTCCAGCGGCATGAATAAAACAATTGTGGTGCGCACGGTGACGCGTGTGCCGCACCCGAAATTCGGCAAGATTGTCAAACAGATGAAAAAATTCTATGCGCACGATGAACAGAACCAGGCAAAAACTGGTGACAGGGTGCGCATCATGGAGACGCGGCCGCTAAGCAAGCTAAAACGGTGGCGCCTTGTGGAAGTCATCCAAAAGTAACTATCGATTTTATGGTACAACTTCGATCCAGATTGGATGTGGCGGACAATAGCGGCGCGCGCATGGCCACGATGATTGGTGTCATTGGCAAAGCCACGCGTTACGCAGGAATCGGCGACGTGATTACTGCAAACGTCAAGGAAGCAAGCGCGAACGGCACAGTGAAGAAGGGCGAAGTGGTACGCGCAGTGCTCGTCCGGACCAGGCAACCGATCCGGCGCGAGGATGGGTCGCTGCTGCGTTTCGATAACAATGCCATCGTGATTATCGATAAAGATTTGAATCCCCGCGGCACGCGCATTTTCGGACCGGTCGCACGTGAATTGCGTGAGCGGAATTTCATGAAAATTGTCTCGCTTGCCCCGGAAGTCTTATGAACCGCGTCAAGTTTCACGTTAAAAAAGGCGACCAAGTCGAGGTCATCTCCGGGAATTTCCGCGGTTCTTCAGGGCGAATCCTGGCGGTGTTTCCCGCAAAACAGCGTGTCGTCGTTGAAGGCGTACGGATCATCAAAAAGCACCTGCGAAAATCCCAGGATAACCCGGGCGGGAAAATCGCCGAACGCGAGGGCCCCATTCATATTTCCAACGTGAAATTAATCGAGCGCGAGAAGAAGACTGAGAAAAAGGCGACAAAGAAATCGAAAAAGGAAGCAGAGAAGAAAGCGGCATGATCGAAACTAAGGAAATGACAGTCATCCCCAGCGAAGTCGAGGGATCCCGTAGCAGTGTCCTCGATTTGACCGCGGGATTCTTCGACTCCGCTTCGCTTCGCTCAGAATGACAGTGTGTTGAAAATGGAAAACGAATTTTATCGCGATTACAAAGAGCGCGTTATGCCGGCGCTGCAAAAGCTGCACGGTTACAAAAACGTTCACCAGGTTCCGAGAGTCGAAAAAGTGGTCATTAACACTTCGGTCGGCTCGCAATCTGATGTGAAGCAGGCTCTGGAAGAAGCGAAGGCCGAACTGGCATTAATCACCGGCCAGCGCCCGGTGGAAACACTGGCAAAAAAAAGCATTTCCAATTTCAAATTACGCAAAGGCCAGGCCATTGGCGCAAAGGTGACCCTGCGTGGAGAGCGCATGTACGAATTTCTCGAACGCTTCATCAAAGCGGCGCTGCCACGTATCCGAGATTTCCGCGGCGTCTCTCCCCGCTGCTTTGATGATCACGGCAACTATACCCTGGGAATTTCGGATCAATCGATTTTCCCCGAAGTCGAGCTGGATAAAATCAAGCGCAACATCGGATTTGATGTTACAATCGTCACCACGGCACAGACCGACGAGGAAGCCAAATCGCTGTTAAGCGAAATGGGAATGCCCTTTAGCGACCGGGTAAAGAAGCCCGCTGCGCAAGCCGCCTGATTTTCATGAGTACTGTTACTGATCCAATTGCCGATTTTCTGGCGCGTGTGCGCAATGGCACGCGTGCGCAAAAACCGGAGGTGCTGATCCCGTACTCGAAGGTCAAGGCTGAGATCGCGCGCATCCTGAAAGATGAAGGTTACATTTCCGATTACTCGATTGACACGAGCGCTGCGCATCCGCGCATCAAGATCACGAACAAAATCGTAAATCGCTCGAGCGCCATTGCGGGGCTTCGCCGGGTGAGCCGCCCAGGATTGCGGCGTTATGTTGGCGCTGATGAAATCCCCCGAGTTCTGGGTGGAATGGGTTTGGCGATTCTTTCCACATCACGCGGTGTTTTATCGGGACGTGAAGCGCGGAAGCAAAAAGTAGGCGGCGAACTACTGGCCTACGTTTGGTGACCATGTAACGATTTAACGAATCACGAACTCATGTCACGAATTGGAAACAAGGCGGTCGAGATCCCTGATAAAGTCAAAGTGAACGTTGACGAGGAGGGAGCGGTCTCAGTGGAAGGCCCCAAGGGAAAACTGCAGTGGAAACTTCCGCGTCAGATCCGGGCCAGCGTGCAGGATAACCGGGTGTCTGTGGTGCGCGAGGCAGAATCACGCAGCGTGAAAGCGCTACATGGGCTTTCGCGTAGCCTCGTGCACAACATGGTGCAGGGCGTGAGCGAGGGTTTCACCAAGCAACTCGAGATCGAAGGAGTTGGGTTCAAGGCCGCCCTCCAGGGATCCACGCTTAACTTGAGCCTCGGCTTCTCGCATCCGGTTCCCTTTTCGATTCCAAAGGACATCAAAATCACTGTCGCGGATAACACGAAGATCACGGTCCAGGGGGTGGACAAAAAATTGGTTGGCCAGGTGGCGGCGGACATTCGTCGCTTTTACCCTCCGGAACCGTACAAGGGAAAAGGCGTTCGCTACGCGGGCGAGCAGATTCGTCGCAAAGTAGGCAAGACCGTTCAATAATTATGGCGACGATTCGTAAGGCAGCGCGGCAGCGTGTTCATCAAAGGATCAGGAAAAAAGTGGCAGGCACAGCCCAACGGCCGCGGCTGTCAGTTCATTTCTCCGGGAAACACGTTTACGCTCAGGTGATCGACGACAACTCCGGACGGACGCTGGTCGCTGCATCGACGGCGGAGCGTTCATTATTGGGTAAAGATAAAGCAGCTGCAAACAAAACCGCGGCAGAACAAATCGGCAAAGCAATCGCGGAACGTTTGCTGGCGAAGAAACTCGAGCGAGTCGTTTTTGATCGTGGCGGGTTCCTTTATCATGGCAAAGTCAAGGCATTAGCAGACGCGGCGCGTGCAGGCGGTCTAAAATTTTAATTCATGGCTCAAACAACTTCGGCAGGTAGAAGACCGGACATGCGCAGGCAAGATAAGGCGCCCGCGGGGGGTGATACGACCGAGAAAGTCGTGTTCATCAACCGCTGCGCCAAGGTTGTGAAAGGCGGACGGCGTTTCAGCTTCAGCGCATTGATCGTCGCTGGAGATCACGACGGAAAAGTTGGATGCGGATTTGGCAAGGCTAACGAAGTATCAGAGGCCATTCGAAAGGCTTCCGAAGCAGCCCGCAAAGCGATGGAAAAAGTTTCATTGAACGAAAACACGATTCCCCACGAAGTGATCGGCGAATATGATGGAGCGCGAGTCCTATTGCGTCCCGCATCGCCGGGGACCGGGTTATCGCCGGCGGAGGTGTGCGGGCCGTAGCTGAAGCTGCCGGCATCCGAGACGTGCTGGCCAAGTCGCTCGGGTCAAGCAATCACGCCAACGTGGTGAAGGCGACGATCGCCGCGCTGAAATCGCTTCGCCGGCGGGACGAAATTTTCAAAGTGCGCGGAATTCACTTTAGCGATGGAAAAGGTGAGCAACATGATGCGTCTTCATAATCTGCAACCGCGTCCCGGCTCGCGACATCGCGTGAAGCGTCTGGGTTGCGTGAAAGTTCCGGTCACGGAAAAACCAGTGGCAAGGGTCATAAGGGACAAAGGCGCGCTCAGGTGGGAGTATTCGCCTTGGGTTCGAAGGCGGGCAGATGCCGTTGATTCGGCGATTGCCAAAGCGGGGATTTAATAACGCAGCCTTTCACAAGCGGTACGCGATCGTCAACCTTGATGATCTCAACGCATTTAAAGCCGGGACTGCCGTTAACGAAGAACTGCTGCGCGAGTCGAAGCTCGTCCGCGGTGATTTCGTGGGTATCAAAATCCTTGGTGACGGAGAATTAAAGCACGGCCTTAAGGTTGAAGCCGATAAAGTCAGCGCGTCGGCCCGGGAAAAATCGAAAAGCGGGAGGCACGATTACGCTGCGTGAGAAAGCAGAGCGTCCTCATGCTGCCGCGGCATCTGAAGCGTCGCCGGGGAAGCCAGCTGGCGAAGCTGCATCAGAGAGAACACAGAAGAAAAAGTCGTCCAAGAAGACCTCGGCCAAGGCGAAAAAGAAAGCATCGCGGGAGAGCTAGCTTCCCGGCACATGATGTTTCACATTTAGCGGATGGTTTCGGCGTTTCTCAACACGGTCAAGATACCCGAATTGCGCCGGCGCATTATGTTTACGCTGGCCGTGATCGTGATTGTGCGTCTAGGAGCGGCAATCACAACGCCCGGAGTCAACCAGGCTGTGTTGCAGGAGTGGTTTCGCACCTCGCTTAGCCAACGCACCGGAGGTGGTCTTGCAGCGCTGTTTAACTTATTCAGTGGTGGCGCGCTGGAAAATTGCGCGGTTTTCTCCCTGGGCATCATGCCTTACATCAGCGCATCGATCATGATGCAGTTGCTAACTGCTGTAATCCCGCGACTTGGCAGGCTCGCGCGCAGATGGAGGCCGGCAAAGATCATGCAGTTGACGCGCTACGCGACGCTAGTGCTGTGCGTTTTCCAGGCTGCTGGCGCTGTCGTTCCAGCACCCGGAATCGTATCACACCATGTTGCCGGGGATTATCGACACCATCAAGAACCTCGGATTCCGCTGGTGGATGATCTCGGCTGGAAGTTTCGAATCGTCACTGTGGTTTCCCTGACTACTGGGACGCTTCTATTGATGTGGCTGGGCGACCAAATTACCGAGCGCGGCATTGGAAACGGATATCGCTGATCATTACTGTGGGGATTGTTGCGCGGCTGCCCGCTGCGCTCGCGCAGGCGTGGAAGACTTTTGTGCCCTCGGCGCAGACCGGATCGAGCCAGGTGAATCCGATGGTCCTTGTTTTGCTGGTATTGTTTTTGATCATCGTAATCGCCGCGGTGATCACGATTACGCAGGGCGTGCGGAAAATTACCGTCCAGTACGCCAAGCGCGTAGTTGCCGCAAAATGCGGGGCCAAACGCAATACATGCCTTTAAAAGTGAATTACGCCGGCGTGATGCCGATCATCTTCGCCTGGGCTCTTCTCCTTTTTCCTGCGACGATTGTCAGCTACGGCTTTAAGAACAGCCCGATTGCCAACCGCATCGCCAACGCGCTTTCCACCGGCTGGCCCCATTACGTCGCTCTCGCGGCGATGATTTCTTTTTCAGTTATTTCTGGGTCGCAACGCAGTTCCAACCGACTCAAATCGCAGATGACCTGAAGAAATACGGCGGTTACATCCCGGGTGTGCGACCGGGAAAACCGACGGCTGACTCTTCTTGATTTCACAATGACGCGACTGACGTTTGCCGGTGCGATTTTCCTGACGCTGATAGCGGTATTGCCAACTCTTCTCAGCCAGGGATTGAATGTGCCCATTATCACGGCGCAATTTTTGGCGGCACAAGTTTGTTGATCATTGTGGGCGTCATGCTCGATACCATGCGCCAGGTGGAGACACACTTATTCAGCGGCATTACGACGGTTTCTTGCGCAAGGGTCGCATTCGAGGGCGGTCCTTTGATCGCGCTACCTACAGTCGCGGCGACGCGGCAGCGAGCGGCACGCCAATGGTTGCGTGGGGATCGCCGTGCTTGTAATTGCTGGCGTCGCCATTTTCCTCTACGGGCGATAGGTGAAAAGGCGGCTTGTTCTTCTCGGCGCGCCCGGTTCCGGCAAAGGACCCAGGCAGAAATGATTACGCGCCAATTCGGGATTCCCGTCACTTCGCCGGGCGCAATCTTGCGCCGTGAGAGAGACCTCGGAACGCCGTTGGGAAAGAAGACCGCCGAAGTGCTGCAGAGCGGCGGGCTCGTCTCCGACAAAATCATCATTGAACTAATCGAAGACTGGTTGCGCCTGCATGGCGGCCACGGTTCGTATTCGACGGTTTTCCCGGACGCTGCGGCAGGCCGAAAGTTTGACTTCGATTTTGGCGCGATTGCGTCGCTTTGGATTTAGCGATTTGGCTCGAGGTGTCGGAACAGACCGTGCGCGATCGCATCGCAGGCCGGCTCCAATGCGGCGAATGCGGCTTTACGACCAGCTCGTCGAGCGCGCAGTTCGCAGAACGTGCCGTATGCCCCTATTGCGACGGTCCGCTAGTGCGGCGCGGCGACGATGACCTAACTGTGTTGCAGACCCGCCTGCAAGAGTTCCGCACCAAGACTGAGCCGCTGGCATCTTTTTATGGAAAAATGTCGATACTACATCGGATCGACGGTAACCGCGATCGCGAGGCAGTCTTTAGCGATATCTCGCGGTTGATTGAAGACAAACGATGATTCCGATTAAGAGCGCTAAGGAAATCGAGAAGATGCGGCAGGCATGCCGCACCGCGAGCGATATTCTCGACCGTGTTAGCGACCTGGTGCGTCCCGGCATTACAACAAAAGAAGTCGATGAAGCGGCAGCAGATTTCATGAGCGATGCGCATGTGAAAAGCGCATTTCTCGGCTATCGCCTCGGGCACCGCGTATTTCCGAAACATTTGCATTTCGCTCAATGACGAAGTGGTGCACGGCATCGGCAGCCAACGGCGGATTCAATATGGCGACATTGTAAAACTGGATATTGGAATCGTTCGGGATGGTTGGGTAGGGGACAACGCGACTACTGTGCCGGTGGGAATCATTGACGAACATGCCCGACCAGTTGCTGCGCGTGACGGAAAATGCGTTGGCCCGCGCTATTAGCGCGCGCGCGAAGCCAGGCGCGTCGGCGACATCTGCGCTGAAATTGAGGATGAAGCGCGCCGCTTTGGTTTTCTCTGTCGACGTGAATTCGTTGGACACGGGGTTGGACGAAAAATGCATGAGGAGCCACAGATTCCTAATTACGGGAAACGCGGCAGCGGTCGAAGTTGAAAGCTGGGATGACGCTAGCGATTGAGCCGATGATTAACATCGGCACTTCCGATGTAAGATTGCTCGACGATGGGTGGACGGTGCGCACGGCCGATGGGATGCCTCTCAGCGCATTTCGAGCACACGGTTCTGATCACGAAGGACGATCCAGAAATTCTGACATGGCGCGCAAGGACGCAATTGAAGTAGAAGGCACAGTCGTCGAACTGCTGCCGAAACACCATGTTTCGCGTAGAACTGGCTAATGGCCATCGTGTTCTGGCGCATATTTCTGGGAAAATGCGGCTCCACTTCATTCGGATCTTGCCAGGAGACAAAGTTATGCTACAGATTTCACCCTACGATTTGTCGAAAGGGCGAATTACGTATCGCCAAAGATGACAACGCGGAGCCGGCTCCGCGTTTTCCATTTCGCGGATTATGAAAGTACGACCATCAGTAAAAAGGCTTTGTGCCAGTTGCAGGATCGTGAAGCGCAAGAACGTGGTGCGCGTGATCTGCAAAAACCCGCGCCATAAGCAGCGCCAGGGATGAGCGATTTTAACTTCGTAACCTTTAACTATTTTAACTACTTGCCATGCCCAGATTACTAGGAGTCGAAATTCCGGCAGAAAAGCGCATTGAGGCGTCGCTCACTTATATCTACGGCATCGGCTTTGCCACAGCCAGGCGCATTCTGGAGCAGACCAATATCGATCCAAACTTGCGAGCAAAAACCTTACGCCGCAGCAATTGAACGAAATCATTCACGCGATCACGAACAACAAGATCAAGATCGAAGGCGATCTGCGTCGCGAGATCCAGGGTAACTTGAAACGTCTGCAGGCAATCAACTCTTATCGCGGCATCCGGCATCGCAAGGGCTTACCCGTGCGTGGACAGCGCACTTCGACAAATGCCCGGACGCGGAAGGGACCGCGGAAGACCGTCGGCGTTGTCCGCAATCCGGAAGCTAAAGCCGGCAAAGTTTAAATGACTCATTAGAATTATGGCTGACCCAGAGAATCCAACCGGTCCAAACCCGGAAGAACCGAAAGCGAGCGAGCCCAAATCAGTGCCGGCTCCGAAGGATTCCCGCGAAGGCGAGGCGGCTGCAGCTTCAAAGGCAGAGGTGCCGGCCAAGCCTGCAAAAAGGCAACCAAGCAAAAAGGAACAGCCAGCCGCCGCCGCGCCAGCAGCCTCAGAGAATCTTTCGCTTTCTGCTGATAACATCGAGAAGCCAAAGATCGTCAAAGCCAAAGGTAGCAAAAACGTTCACTCGGGAATTGCCCATGTGCTTTCGACTTTCAACAACACGATCGTGACGATCACTGACATGAAAGGCAACGTGATTGGGTGGTCGAGTGCTGGCAAAGTTGGCTTTAAAGGGTCACGTAAAGTACGCTGCCTACGCGGCGCAGATGGTTGCGCAGGATGCCTCCCGCCAGGCGATGGGCCACGGACTTAAGGAAGTGGAAGTCTTGGTAAAGGGACCGGGTGCAGGACGTGAATCCGCAGTCCGCGCGTTACAGGCGATCGGGCTCGATCTCACTGTGATCCGCGACGTTACTCCTGTGCCGCACAACGGTTGTCGCCCGCCAAAACAACGCCGCGTCTAACGCTTAACTCTTCAACGCATCCTATGGGCAGATATACAGGACCAAAACGAGAGTGAGCCGGCGTTACGGTGTGCCGATTTTCGGCTCCTCCAAGGCTTTGGAGCGAAAGAATTATCCGCCCGGCATGCATGGCCGAGAGGTTCCCGGCGCAAACAATCAGAGTATGCGATTGCGCTCGGCGAAAAACAGAAGCTGCGCTATCAGTATGGGCTTCTCGAACGGCAGTTCCGGCGTATCTTCGAGAGCGCGCTGCGCAAGCGCGGCGTGACAGGCGAAACACTTCTCCAGCTACTGGAGACGCGACTGGATAATGTCGTTTACCGGCTTGGCCTCGCCAACACGCGCAACGCTGCTCGCCAGCTTGTGTCACATGGCCACGTGCTCGTGAACGGGCGCGGCGTGAATGTCGCTTCCTACAATGTGAAAGCTGGAGACGAAATCACGATCAAAGATAAACCAAAATCGCGTCAGCTGGTGCTGCGTAATCTTGATCTTACACAAATTGTTCCAGTGCCCGACTGGTTAACGGTCGATCGCGATGCACTCAGCGGCAAGGTTGCGCGCATCCCATCTCGGGAAGAGATACAGCCAATCGTTAACGAACAGCTCATCGTCGAACTGTATTCGCGGTAATAAGCATCCACGCGATGCATTCCTTTATCCAGAGCGTTCACTGGATAAAAGCCGAAATGGACGAAACCAAAATTTCGTCGAATCGTAGTTAGGTGAGAAATCACGCGCGATGAAAACGCTGCTGCTTGACGATATGCATTCGGACATTCGCGTTTCTGGCCGTAGATCTCCGGCACGTTCTTGCGGCCCTTGGGCAAATTCTCAGTGGCGTGTTCGAGACGTATGGGCCAGGGGCGACAAATCCGCGGCAGAGCTTGAAAGCTTTGATGACACAACGACTGTTTCAGGCCAGCGGTTGCGCGAGCTTGCCGAGGACGTCACACAGGTTATCGATGGCGTCTTCAGTGGCTTCGAGTCTGGCTCAGCAGAACCATGGGTTGTCATCGACGCGGTGGACAGCAGCTACTATCTTGTGCGCTCTGATGATTCGTCCGTGCTCGACGCCATCAGAAGCACATTTCGCCAAGTCAGTGACTATGGGCAGCCAGTCACTTAACCAATCGCTGAAGCCAACCGTTGGCTGATGTGAATTCCACATTTGATTAGTGAAACGGTCCTCGATGTTTGCCACGCTCGCCCCCACCAGCGGTGGCTCAGCTCCATCTCGTTAGGTCTTGTGAAGTTTTGGTTCTGGTTCCTCTGGGCTATCGATGCTGTTATTGCGGCGGTTGCGCTCTATTTCTTTTTTTCCCTGGCTGCTGGTGGCAGGGTGGGATCAGTCAACATTTTGCCCTGGCTGGCGATCCTGGCCGCTTTGCCAGCTGTCGTAGGAGGCAGCGTTTGGTTGCGTTCGATCGGGCAGCAGGTTGTTGCGATTGTTCTTCTCCTGGGAGTGGCGATTCCCGTGGCTCTGCTCGGGCTGTTTTTTTCTTCTCCTGTTGATTCTCCACCCAAATTTTCATTGAGCAGCGGCATCAGCGACGCCGGCTACAACTAGAAAGCGCTCCGTCGCAGGCGACACGCCTGCCACTACAGCGTCCCAATTAAAGGCTGAACGTAGCCCCTTCGCTAAAACCGTCTGAGCGGCAGACGGCGGTCATAGACCGCCGCTACAGCGATTCCAAGAACTCAAGGGCTTTGTCGTAACTCCTTCGCTGGAGATAATGCGCCAATCGTGGATCGACGGGCTGCGGAAGCGCTGCCTGTAACCTGTCGATTTTCTCCGAGACGCTGCGCAATCGCGCGATGTGCTTTGCTTCATCGTCGCGGCTTTGCTCGTCGCGAATCGCCGCAAGGCGTTCTCGTAGAGCCTGCGCTAAATCGACGAGCGCGTTTTCCATTTTATTAAACGGCGATTCGCGGTCATTCGTTTTGACCTTAGCGACGACCGATCTCCGAGAGCAGTTGTCGTTTCGCTTCCAGCCAATCGGACTCAGAATCACCCGGCAAGGCAAATCGGCGCCGACGCTCGGAGATAAAGTAGGCTCGGAGACGAACCGCTTCGTCCGGTGGCTCCGGGATTCCCGCCGCCTGGAGTGGCATTGAAGCTTTTGCTGCGGTTGTGCTTTTACCGGCCGCGGTCTTGCTTGGTTTTCGACTCGCAGTCGCACCGCGCGCGCGAGTGCTTTTGCCGGTTTTTACTTTGAAGGACCCGCCCGTTTCCGGCGACGTCTCACTTTTATCTTGGACAGTTTTCTTTTTTTTCGGCACAGATTTTATCGTTGATGGTTTTAATTCGTTTATCGTTCATCGGCCGGTTGGCAAGTGCTTTCTCGCGCTTCTTTGATCGAGGAGTAGATTTAGAAAAGTCACGCGCATGAGACATTTTATTTTCCGCTGGATCGTGACCACAATCGCTGTGTTTGTGGCTGCGCCGATCGTTGGAATCAATTATGGTGACCGCCTCGGTTGTCTGCTGGGCGCATCGCTCCTGCTCGGTATCATCAACGCGTTTATTCGCCCCGTGCTTTTGCTGCTGAGTCTGCCATTGATTCTCGTTACGCTAGGGCTTTTCATCTTAATTATTAACGCGCTGATGTTGAAATTCGTCGGCGAGATCATGCCATGTTTTGAGGTTCCAGGTTTCTGGCGCGCATTTTTTGGCGCGATCATCATCTCGATTGTCAGCTGGCTGCTGAGCGCGTTCTTTCGTGGCAGCGATGGACGTGTTCACGTGCTTACGCATCATAGCCAGATCAAGCGTGTTCGCGGCCGCGTGATCGAGCGCTAACGAAGGAGCGCCAATGGTAATTCGAGATTCGTAATTCGGAAGCCGGATCATCCATCACGCATTAACGCGCGAAGGCGATTTAACGATTTAACGAATCACGCGGGCCCGCCCAGATACTTGCTCAGCCGAGAGCGCAGTTCGGTGCGGGCACGAAAGAGAACGCTTTTCACAGCGGGAACCGAGAGATCGAGAACCTCGGCAATCTGGTCATAGCTAAGCTGCTCGTATCTCCGCAGCACCAGTGCCATTCGCTGGGCCTCGGGAAGCTGCAATATCGCCTCCTCAATTTTTCGCTGAAGTTCCACTTCCAGTAGGGAAGCATCCGGAGGGGACTGCGCCTCATCCTTCAGCGGTGGATCTTCTGTGCCTGTTTCCGGTTGAAGGGGAACATGCGCGTGACGCTTTGCGCGGCGCAGTTCGTTAAAAACCAGATTGCGCGTAATTTTTAACAGCCAGGTCGTGAATTTTGCCCGTGGGACGTAGCGACGCGCGCTTTTCCACACTCGAATGAAGACCTGCTGTGCGATGTCTTCCACGTCGGAATTGCTGCCCAGCATTCGTGCCACCGTGCCCGCCACCAAAGCTTGGTGTTTCTCGATCAGCTCCTCGAGCGCAATGGTCTCGCCTCGGCCGATAAGCCGCATGAGGCGCACGTCATCGGCGTCGTCTTCCGATCTCCCTTTGTTACCACGATCGTTGGCAGACATCGGTTCATTTAGACGGTTGTCTGAGGCAAAGCTTGCCAGAAAAACGCCAACTAGCCAAAATTCGCCCTTCGCCAAGTTGGTAGCCATGGTTTTTGTTGCAAGGCTGAAGCGGCCTGTGCAATGCTTGGTTGTCGAGGGTTTGGCCTCGCGTCCGCATGAATTACGAGCTTATTCCGAAAGAACTCAGGCCGATCGCAGAAAAAGTTGAGGCGCAGCAGCGGATTTCAGAGGCAGACGCTCTCGCGTTGTATCGTGCCAATGATCTTAACGCCCTTGGAATGATTGCCAGCGTTGTGCGTGAGCAAAAAAACGGTAACTACGCCACTTACATCCACAACCGTTACATTAATTACTCCAACATCTGTATCTTATCGTGTCAGTTCTGCGCTTTTGCTGCCAAAAAGCGCGATGCGCACGCCTTCGAATATGCGATCGACGAAATTATTCAGGTCGTGAGGGATGCGCTCCCCCTCGGCGTTACCGAGGTGCACATGGTAGGCGGACTGCACCCCACGCTGAAGAAAGAATGGTATATGGAACTTTTGCGAAGACTGCGCGCACTTGATCCTAAACTTCACATCAAGGCTTTCACCGCGATCGAAGTCCGCCATTTGGCGCAGCGAATTTTCCGGATGCCGATCCGTGACACACTGGAAACTTTGCGCGCGGTTGGGCTCGGCTCGATCACGGGCGGCGGCGCGGAGATTTTCGATCCTGCTGTCCGCGATAAGATCTGCCGCGGCAAAGAAACCGCCGCCGAGTGGCTCGACGTTCATCGGACGTGGCACTCAATGGGTGGCCGCAGCACTTGCACCATGTTATACGGACACATCGAAACGCTTCCGCAGCGGGTGGATCATTTGCGCCAGCTCCGGGGATTACAGGATGAGACAGGCGGATTCACCGGTTTCGTTCCGTTCGCTTTCGAACCGTCCCAATCCCACGGGATCCTCGCCCAGATCAAGCGCGCCTCCGCATTCGAACAGCTTCGCAATCTCGCGGTGAGCCGCATTTATCTGGATAACATCGATCATCTCACCGCGTATTGGGTCAGCCTCGGGTTGCCTCTCGCACAGGTGTCGCTCAGCTATGGCGTGGACGATCTGCATGGCACGATTTTGGAAGAAAAAATCTTCCACATGGCCGGAGCAACCACTCCGCAGCATCAGACTGTGGCTGCTCTCGAACATGCAATCCGCGAAGCGGGTCGCGAACCGGTGCAGCGTGACAGCCATTATCGGCATTTGAATGGCGTGGTGCAAACCGCTGGGCCTAACGAGTCGGAATTAGCCCGCGTGTGAGCGCTAGGTGAAAAGTGAGAGGTGAGATGTGAGAGGAGAGAAGTGACAGACGGAAATCACGAGCATTTACTTCCCACCCCTCACTAATCGCATCTCACATTGAACTCCCTCCGCATCGGTTGCGTAAAGTATCTCAACGCCTGCCCGCTCATCCACGGCTGGGAAGGCAACGTGGACTTCGATCATCCATCGGCGCTCTGCAATAAACTTGCGGCCGGCGAACTCGATGTTGCGCTCGTCTCCAGCTTCGAATTTCTGCGTAACCCTATTTACCAGATCGTTGATGACGTTTCCATTTCCTCGGACGGACCGGTTTACAGTGTCGTTGTCGCGCACCGCGGCGAAATTGGCCAGATCGAAGAGATCGAACTCGATCCTGCATCAGAAACTTCTGCTAATCTTTTGTATTGTTTAATCGCGGAGTTCGGATTGCCTTCGCGCCTAATTCGGCGCAGCACGGGCGCATGGCCTGGCGCGGTGGAAATAAAAACAGGCCGTCGCGCGCGACTGCTCATCGGCGATCAAGCCATCCGTTTCCGACAACAGTACGCGAACGAATTTTCTTTCTGGGACCTCGGGGAACAGTGGCAGAAACCCGTCGGACTTCCGTTTGTTTACGCTCTCTGGCTTATTCGCCCCGAAGTCGGCGATCCAAAACAAATCGCAAACCGTCTCCGCAATCTCCGAGATGGAAACCTTGCCACTCTCGATGATCTAATCGCAGACGCTTTAGCCGGGGCCGATGACCCCGGCCGACGGAAGGAAGTCAATTGGGAATTCCTTTCGCGCTATTACCGTGAACATCTTCGATTCAGCTTTGGCAAAAAAGAAAAAGAAGGTCTGCGAGTTTTCGCAAATTTGTGCATAAAACACAGTCTGCTCCCAGAGCGCGACCTCGCGTTGCGTGTTGTTTAGCGAGCGATTTCGTTCGTTAAAGAACTATTGCTTCGCCTCATCCAGACCAAGGTCGAGGTCGTAGAGCTTCCAGCCCAAACCTGTGAAACGGAACCGAAGTTTGATTCCCTCTCGATCGACCACAAAAGTGCGCGGACCGGTGAAGAATGCGTGTTTTACTTTTGACCAGTCTTCAGTTCTACCGGTAGGGAACCGAAACTCTTGCGGATGCCGGAGGTTCTTCAGGACTTCCGGATTAGATATCAGCGCGGCGATGCCCTCCGGAGTTACGTAAGCATCAATGATCGTGTCGATCAGTGTTGGTCCGAGGTTATTCCACCACTTGTGAGTTGCCGTCCCCTGGGCGAATCGCGCAACAAGCTGTTTCTTTAGCGAAGCTCGAATAGCTGGAAAATCGATGCGTGAACTCAGTGCCACGCTATCACCAGACCGCAGCGCTGCGGTGAATCGCCAGAATGAAAAGTACGGCGACGCTCCGTAGACTAACAGAAGAAAAACGACGATGAGCACTAACCAGCGGAATTTCATTTAATGTAATTGGCTGTGACACGGGCGGATCATCGGCCCGATTCTCGATGTATCTTTAACCTGAGGGCACTGGCCCAATTTTCTTCCAATACTGAAGAATCCGTCCACTTCCTGGAGGAGACGTGAACCCCGTCGGGCGCGGGCCACCGGGCGGACCCCAACACGCGCTCTTATGGGTTGTATCGAGAATCTCGTAGATGCCGCGCGTTAGTTGACCCGCATGTGGACCGCCTTCTGCGATTGAATCAACTTGTTTGGGGTTCGTAGTGGGATTCACCGTAAAAGTTCCGGCTGGATGCGTACCAACGCCGCTCGCCTTTGGAAATCGGAATGTGTTGTGATCGGTGATCAGGATTGTACTTCGCGCCACACTCGCAGGCACAGGTTTCCCGTTTACGACACCGCGGGTTGGTTGCCACGTGCCCGACAATGTTTCGTAATCTCTCTGAACAGCTGCAGACTGCGTGGTCGAACCGCTTGGTCCGCCGGTTTGACCAACCCGCGGCGGTGAGTAATGCGACACCCACTACGAAAAGCGGTATCGTTCTAATCATGGGGCTCTTTGCAGTGAAAATCGCTCTTTGTCGAGTCTGATCGCGACGTAGTTGCGGGTAATTCATCCCATCTTGTCAGAAAATTTTCCGCAAATAAACTGATCGGTGCAAAGCCGCGTAGAAGGTGACTCAACGGATCCGAAGGTGCAGGGGGGCTTTACGCGGCAAAGCCGCGTTGAGGGCAATTTCGCCGGTGAGCAGGCACTTGGAAAATTTACCCGGCCGCAAAGCCGATGGATCATTGCGCAGCCTGAAGAGCTGAATGCCGACGCGTCGGGAATTTCGTGGAGCGAAATTTGCGGTTCGGAGTGCATCGCGCGGTTACTTTTACGAAAGGGGTTTCGTGACGCCGAAGAGGTGAACGCGTTTCTGCAGCCACGCCTAAGCTCGCTGAGCGATCCATTTTTACTGCCCCAAATGCATGCGGCTGTTTCTCGGCTTCTCGCGGCCTTAGATCGACGGGAACGCATCGTGCTCTTTGGCGATTACGATGTGGATGGTGTGACATCGCTGGCATTGCTTGCGGAAACGTTGCGCGCATACGGTGGTGCTCCGGAATTGTTTTTACCGCTCCGCATGGAGGAGGGCTACGGCTTGAGTCCCGAAAGCGTCGAACGTTGTCTCGGACAACATCAACCCCAACTGCTGATTGCTATCGATTGCGGGACCTCATCGCTAAAAGAGATCGCTGACCTGCGCAAGCGCGGAGTGGACGTGATCGTGCTCGATCATCATGAGCCGAAGTCTGCATTGCCTGACTGCGTTGCGATCGTAAATCCGAAAACAAGCGACTCCGTCTTCGAATATCTCTGCAGTGTGGGCATTGTCTTCAAGCTTTGCCACGCATTGCTGAAAACACGGCCACTGCCTGAGTTCAATTTGAAATCAAAGCTCGACCTTGTGGCGCTCGGCACAGTGGCGGACATCGTACCGCTTTGTGGCGAAAATCGCATTCTGGTGCAGCGCGGCGGGATCGAGATCGCTCAGGCCTCACGTATCGGGCTGAGAAAATTAATGCAGGTTGCCGGGGTGCGGCCGCCAATTTTGCCTGAGGACATAGGTTACCGGCTTGGCCCGCGATTGAACGCTGCAGGGCGTTTGAGCACGGCTGAAAAATCTTTGCGCCTGTTGCTTACTCACGATGACGGCGAGGCAACAATGCTCGCAGCCGAGCTCGACCAGCAGAATCGCGAGCGCCAGGAAGTGGAAAAGCAAATTTTCGATGCGGCGATAAAAAAGATAGAGGATCGGCTCGACGTGGCGCGCGACGCGGCCATCGTCGTTGGAGCGCCCGGCTGGCATCCGGGGGTACTTGGCATTGTAGCATCGCGGATCGCTCGACGGTATCATCGACCAACCATCGTGATCGGCTTCGACGAGAACGGAATCGGTAAAGGAAGCGGACGAAGCATTGAAGGCTTGAATCTGGTGGAAGCTTTGAGCTGCTGCGCAGAGAGGCTCGACAAATTCGGCGGGCACGAAATGGCGGCGGGTCTTGCGCTGCACGAAGAAAATTTCGATGTTTTTGCTGAAGGATTTCGCAAAGCTGCGCGTGAACTTCTTGCCGAAGACGCTCTTCAACCTTGCGTGCGACTGGACCATGAGCTGGCGTTCACGGAGATCGATCTAGGTTTTCTGCGGTGGCACGAAATGTTGCAGCCATTTGGAAATGGAAATCCCCAGCCGCGTTTCCTCGCGCGGGAGGTCGCGCCCGTGGCCCCGCCTCGGGTAGTGAACGATAAGCATCTCATCTTTCGTCTGCGTCAGGGCAATTGCCATCGCCGCGCGGTATATTTTGACGGCGTGCCAAACCAATTGCCGCCAACACCGTGGGACATCGCATTTCGGATTCGCGCGGACGAATATGAAGGCGAGACCCTGGTCGCCATGCAGATCGAGGCGGTGCGAAATGCGGAGCAATCTTGAAGCGGTAAATTGGAGATCAAGTTATGTTACGCCGCGTTGTTATCCTGAGCGGAGTGAAGCGGAGTCGAAGGATCCCGTTGTGCGACCATATGGTAATGCCACGGGATTCCTCGACTTCGCTCGGAATGACGGGCCGTGAACGCGTGACATGATCGACGTTTCAGAAAAACTTGAGGGATTGAATTGGATCGCACGCCCAAAACTTCTCGCGTTGCGACGTCTCGGCGTGGAAACGGTCGAAGATTTACTTACGCATTTTCCGCGGCGCCATGAAGACCGGACGGAATTTCCGAAGTTTCCGCGCGAAGAGAGTGATGTTCCGATTTGTCTTTGCGGGGAGGTGGTCAAGACGTCGCTGCGGCGCTTCGGCGGTTGGAAGAAAATTTTCGAAGCCACGTTGCAAGAATCGGACCCAAACGCTCTGAGCGAGCCGCTTGTGTGCCGATGGTTCAATCTGCATTACGTGCAGAAGATGATCGCCACCGGTCAACGCATGGTAGTCTTTGGGAAGCCGCGGCTGCGCGGAACGCGAATTTGCATGGACCATCCGGAGTTCGAGGTGATTGAGAATGACGAAGAAATCTCGATCCATTTTCGCAGAATCACGCCGATCTACCCCGCAACAGAAGGCCTTTCACAGCGCGTCTTGCGCAGCATGATTTACAGACTGTTGAACGAACTTCCATGGTCCTCTGCCGGATTGGAAACATTGGCACCAAGCAATCTTGTTCGTGGGGAGAGACCCGAAGCGATTCGCGCGATCCATTTCCCGGACAGCTGGGAAGCGCGTGACGCCGCGCGGGAACATCTAGTGCTCACTGAGTTCTTCGTGATGCAAATGCTCATTGCATCGCGACGCGCTGATGCCTCAACCCGGCGAGGTGAGAAGCACTGCGGGGCCGGCGCGCTGCTCGATAGGTTTCTCAGGTCGTTACCCTTTGAGCTAACTGCTGCGCAATCCAAAGTGATCGGTGAAATCCGCCACGACCTGGCAGCGAATCATCCAATGAATCGTTTGTTGCAGGGCGATGTGGGCTCGGGAAAAACCGTTGTCGCCATCGCAGCAATGCTACTTGCCGTCGAGAGCGGCTATCAGGCCGCGTTCATGGCGCCTACGCAAATTCTGGCGGAGCAACATTATGATGTCTTGCGTCGCTGGCTGGAGCCGCTCGGCGTACGCATGGCGCTGCGAACCGCCGCTCGGCAAGAGGAAAGTGGGCCATTGCCATTGTTTGAGCGCGTGCAGAAATCCCCAGACGAAAGGCTCACGACAACGAACCAACCACAAATTGTTATCGGCACTCATGCGTTGCTGTATGACAAAGTTTCATTTTCAAACCTCGGACTCGTTGTGATTGATGAGCAGCATAAATTCGGAGTTACGCAACGCGCCCAATTGAGCGCGCGCGAACCGGCGCCCGATGTACTGGTGATGACGGCTACCCCGATCCCGCGGACGTTAACGATGACTATTTATGGCGACCTGAATGTCTCGACGATTGATGAGATGCCTCGGAACCGTGGGAAAATCGTTACGGCTGTGCGCGATGGGTCGAAGCTCGGCGAGGTACTTGCCTTTTTGCGAACACAGTTGGAGGCCGGTCGCCAGGTTTATGTGATTTATCCGTTGATCGATGAAAGTGAAAAGCTCGATGCCAAAGCCGCCGCGGCCGAGTACGATTTGTGGCGGGAACGTTTGCGTCCGTTCCGCTGCGATCTGCTTCACGGTCGAATTCCGGCGCCGGAGAAACAAGAGATCATGGAACGTTTTCGCCGCGGCGACACGAACGCGTTGATCAGCACCACCGTGCTTGAGGTCGGTGTAGATGTTCCCAACGCGACGGTGATGCTCATTGAAAACGCAGAGCGTTTTGGCCTCGCGCAGCTGCATCAGCTTCGGGGACGAATCGGCCGCGGAGAGCACAAGTCGTATTGCATTTTGCTTACCTCGGCCCAGGCGAAAGAGGCTTCGGAAAAACTTGCCGTTTTAGAAAGGACAAGTGACGGCTTCAAAGTGGCAGAAGCAGACTGGGAATTGCGCGGGCCGGGCGATCTGCTTGGCACGGCCCAGAGCGGGCTGCCTGCGCTTAAAGTCGGTAACTTAAGGACCGATGCGCACTTGATGCTGCGCGCGCGCGCAGCCGCGGTGTCGATTTTGGAAAGGGATGCGCGTTTGGAATTGCCTGAGAATCAACGTTTCCGGCGTTTAATTGTCGAACAACAGGGACGAACCTTTTCCAACGTTAGTTAATGAAAAACTTTGCGAAATTTTTGCTCTTTGTCCTGCTGGTGAGCGCGGGAATTTCTCTGCTTTACGACTACCGCCTGAAGCATGGCGGACTGAATCTAGCTTCTGGCCGAAAGCCGGAAAAGTACACGCTGGCGTCGAATCCGAGCGTGGACCCAAAACAAGTCCCGTCGCTGGAGGCGTTGAACCGGGAGCGGCGCGCACTCGTCAAAAGCGTGATCCCGTCGGTTGTGGCCGTGAAAACATCAACGAAGGTTGCTGTCCAGCGTCAATACGAGCTTGATCCATTCGAGTTTTTCTTCCGTAACCGGCGGCAATTTCGTAGTCCGCGGGACGAGACCCTCGTGCAAAACTCGCTCGGCTCCGGCGTGATCGTAACAAACGAAGGGCATATCATCACAAACAGTCACGTGGTCACCGATAGAGAAGGGAACCAGGTCGATCAGATTGAGGTGCAATTGAGCGATGGGCAGACCAAGAAGGCGCGGTTAGTCGGCGCGGATTCAGAAGTTGATCTCGCTGTGCTCAAGATTGAGGATCCGAACGTCAAACCGCTCAAGCTTGCTGATTCGGACACGGTGCAGCCGGGGGATTTTGTTCTGGCCATCGGCAACCCATTTGGATTCGAAGAAACGGTGACAGACGGCATCATCAGCTCGAAAGGACGACCGAACCGGACGGATTTCTTTGGAGATTTGATTCAGACCAATGCTGCGATCAATCCGGGAAATAGTGGCGGGCCGCTGATCAACCTCCGCGGCGAAGTGATTGGGATCAACACGGCGATCGCCTCGACTACGGGCGGTTCGCAGGGAATTGGTTTTGCCATTCCATCAAACACAGTCCGCACCGCCTTGGAAAGCCTGTTAAAGCAGGGGCGAATCATTCGCGGTTATCTCGGGATCCAGACTCAGGCATTACAACCCGATGAAACCAACTCTGATACGGACGGCGTGACGGTCGCGGGCGTGACGCCTGGATCGCCCGCAGCTCTAGCAGGCGTTCAGCCCGGTGATGTCATCCACAAATTCGACGGGCGTGACGTAAAGAATTTCGAGGCGCTGCGGACCTTCGTGGCCCAGACTCCATTGAATAAACAAGTGGACTTGGAAGTTCTGCGTAATGGAAAACCGCTTAAGGTGAAAACGCAGATTAAAGAGCAACCGATTGATTATCAAAGTTCGGGCGTCACGCCTCGACGAAACCAGCCAGATCCACAGCCGCAACGCCCCGGGAAGCCGAGCGATCAAGAAACCGCCGGCGGATCTCTCGCGTCAATTCACGTGGAAGAGCTGACTCCAGAAACAGCGCAGCAACTCGATCTGCCTGGCAATGTGCAAGGGGTTGTGGTCAACGGCGTCGATCCTGACAGTGGCGTCGCGGAATTGCGAAAAGGCGATGTGATCGAGGAAATCAATCAACAACCGGTCACGTCGGTTGCGGATTACAACAAGATCGTTGGCTCGGTTGATCCCAGCAAGCCGCAGGTCTTGTCAGTGTGTCGCGGTCGGATGCGCTCGTTCCTCGTCCTGCGTCCGCGGTAAAGTTGTAGCGGCTTGTGTCAAGCACCGCAGGCCGCATCAATCAATACGCGATGGCGTGACGGCGGCAAACGCCTGAGAGCATATCCCAAAGCGCGTCGAGAACGCGGTTCACAGAGACTTTCACTGATTCGAAATTCTGGGCATCCAGGTGACGGCTCAGCATTTGACGCTCGGCGGCGGAATGCTCGCGGTCCGCTTCGATATGGACAGTAAAATATTCATAATGCTCGGGCTTGGTGAATCCATAATGCTTCTTCAGTCCATCGATTTTAGATTCACAGATCGACGGAATTTGACTCTCATGCGCGTAAAGTGCCGCGAGACCTTCCGCAGTCGATCGCTGCCCACAAACCGAACGGAATGTGTTGATCAAGTTTTTCGTCTCCGGTTGCTTGTCGGTTTGCGCCAGGTCGGCGTCTTCGACGCCCAGACTATCCGCAAATTTCTTCCAAAGCTCGGGATGATTCGGCGAGCCAGCTTCTTCATCGATCAAGTTGTTGAGCAATTGTTTCCGCGTGGCCTGATGATCGCAGTGCGCATGCACCGCCGATAGATACGTCGGAAACGCTGCGACATGATGATAGTACTGTTGCGCGTAATCCGTGAGCGCTTCTTTGCTCAATTCGCCACGCGTCCACGCGAGATAAAACGGATGTTTCAACAGATGTTTCTCCGCAATGTCATTGTCGATTTCTTCGAGATATTGTTTCATAAAATTCGTTTCTGCACCTCAATGTGCTTATAAACGCAGACTCAATTGCTGCAAGTGTTTAGTATGATTTCCTGGTAATAGTCCAGCGTCTGAACGCTGGGACACCGATGAAGGACTCGACCTCGTTAACAGACCTGCCCAGCCTTAAAAAGGCTGAGCTATTTTCTTTCGCGTTTATCGCCGCTGAGAGATGGGCTCACGCGGACTTCAAAATGTGCTTGATGCCGCGGACGGGAATCACGACCCAGCCAGGCCGATTGTTCAACTCGTAGCCGATTTCGTAAACTGCTTTGTCCAGCAAATAGGCTTCGAGCATGATTTGGAGGTCTTCGCTGTTTTGCGGAATGAAGATGGCAGTGCCGATTGTCTTCAAATAGCTCTGCAGAAAGACACTGCCCATGTGACGATACCAGAGATCGGCCCAGCGCTCCAAAAATGGCACATCTTCTTTGCGCATGGCCGGTTGCCACAGCGCGCTGTAGGCGGCGTATTGGAACGATCGCATCATGCCTGCGACATCGCGTAGCGCGGAGCGTTTCAGTTTGCGTTCGCTCAGCGGTCGCGCAGGTTCGCCTTCGAAATCCAAAATGACGACGTCTTTTCCGGTGTAAAGCAACTGACCAAGATGATAGTCGCCATGAATCCGGATTTTGGCGGCATTGGTGCGACGATCGAGCAGCCGTTTTTCGCGCGCCAGTATCTCTTGTTCGGCGTCGAGCACTTCCTTGGCTTCGTCGCGGAAAGCTGCCGAAAGGTCGCATATTTTCTTTTCCAAAAGAGTAAACGTACGCCGCAGCGACGCCCGCATGTTTTGGTAAACGGAGCGTTGGGCCATCGCATTGAATGGCTCCGGTCGGAACGCCGGATCATCGGAATTCGAGGCGAGCGCGAGATGTAACTCACCGGTGCGTTGTCCTAGCAAATTTGTTTTCTCAGGATGAACGCCGCCGATCAGCTCATCGAGCAACGCGCCGGGTGCCGCCGTTTCATTCTGAAGATCCGCTTTGCGGCCCAGTACACGCTCGTAATAGCGGCCGACTGCGTCTAAAGCGAGCATCCAGACATCGCCTTCGCTGGCAACGGCGCGCTGCAGCAGACAAACAACAGTCGGTTCCGCTTTTGGCTGGCGGTATTCGATCGCGCCGACGAACGCCGGCACATTTGGAAACTTGGTGTGCTCTGTGAGAAATCGAGTTATTTCAACATCTGGATTGATGCCGTCCTCGAGCTTGCGATAAAGCTTAAGGAAAAATTTGTTATCAAAGAGCATCGAAGAGTTGCTCTGCTCTGCACCCAATACCTCTGAATTCTCGAAGCTGACCGGCTGATCTGGTTCGATCGTTTTGGCAACTGTGCCGACAAGTTCGCCGGCTCGCGCTTTCATTTTCTCGCCACGAACGATCGCTGTAAGGAATTGTGAGCGACACTTCGGATCCCAGATGGCATCAAACAGAATATTTTCTTCAGTGCCTTCAAAACGGGCAATAATCGCGTGTGGTGCGGCTTGAGAAATTGAGCGCGCAGAGTCTCCAGAAGCGATCTTGACCGGGAGCGCATAAGTTTCCGTTGGTCCATCCAAATAACTGACTTCGACAAACCAAAGTTGGGCGCCATCGGCATCCTCCGAGATCGAAGCCCGCTCAACGACTCTCAGATTGCGAAAAGTCCGCGCCTTTGAACCGAACCAGCGACAGGTCTGAAGGTACCTGGGCAAAATTTCGCCTTCGATGGCAGCGCGTTGGCTATTGGCCAGCAGCGTCTCTAGCTCCATCGGCGCATTGATTACTGGCACAGCTCTCTTTCTTGGCGCACGGCGTCCGTCGGTCGGCGCGTGCAGGGCGAACCAATAATGCGCGTGTGGACCGAGCGTAATGACGTAACGGGATTTTCTAACTGGCCGAAACAGATTGCGGCTAAACACTTCCATCGGCACGTAGCCAGAGAAGCGTGAAAGGTCCAGTTCCACCGATTGGGCAAAGCGCGAGAGATTCACTACCACCAGAATGATTTCGTCCTCGTAACGGCGAAGAAAGGCGAGAACCTTGGGATTGTCTGGATAAAGAAATTCAAGCGAGCCCCGCGAAAACGCCTTGAAATTTTTCCGCATGGCGATGACTCGGCGTGTCCACCAGAGTAGGGAGGAGAGATTTTTCTGCTGATTTTCCACGTTGATGGCTTCGTAGTGATACTCCGGGTCGATCGTAATCGGCAGATAAAGCTGCTGCGGATTTGCTCTGGAAAATCCGGCGTTGCGGTCGGGGCTCCACTGCATTGGGGTTCGGCAACCGTTGCGATCGCCGAGATAAAAATTGTCACCCATGCCGATCTCGTCTCCGTAATAAATGATCGGAGTGCCAGGCATTGAGAACAGGAGTATGTTGAGCAACTCGATTTTGCGTCGGCTGTTTACGAGCAATGGCGCAAGGCGCCGGCGAATCCCAAGATTAATGCGAGCGTGCGGATCGGTAGCGTAAACTCGGTACATGTAGTCGCGCTCCTCGTCCGTGACCATTTCCAGGGTTAACTCGTCGTGGTTGCGCAGAAACATCGCCCACTGACACTGCTCGGGAATCGACGGAGTCTGATCCAGGATATCGATGATGGGAAAGCGGTCCTCCATCTGCAGCGCCATGAACATGCGGGGCATCAGCGGAAAGTGAAAATTCATATGCGATTCGTCGCCGTTGCCGAAGTAAGCGGCTGCATCTTCCGGCCATTGGTTCGCCTCCGAAAGCAGCATGCGATTTGGAAATTTCGCGTCGATGTGGGCGCGGAGCTTGCGGAGGTACTGATGCGTTTCGGGCAGATTCTCGCAGCTGGTGTTTTCTCGTTCGTAAAGGTACGGGACCGCATCAAGACGAAGTCCGTCTACGCCTAGACCGAGCCAGAAATCGCAGACTTTTTCCACGGCATCGTGCACCGCCGGGTTATCAAAATTCAGGTCAGGCTGGTGCGAATAAAAACGATGCCAGTAATAAGCTTTTGCCACAGGGTCCCATGCCCAGTTCGACGTTTCGAAATCCTTAAAAATGATTCGGGAATCCTTGTATTTTTCCGGGGTGTCACTCCACACATAGAAGTCTTTGTAGGCGAGATCGTTGCTGGAGATGCGGGCGCCTGTCGCTCGTGATGTTGATTGATCGCTGCCGGGGTCACCGACCCCGGCTGCGGCTACCGCGCGCCGGGACTTTTGAAACCACGGGTTTTGGTCGGAAGTGTGATTGATGACCAGCTCCGTGATGACGCGCAGATTTCGCGCATGCGCCGCATCAAGGAATGCGCGGAAATCATCGAGGGTGCCGAAATTCGGATTGACGTCGAAGTAATCGGCGATGTCGTATCCGTCATCCCGCAGCGGTGACGGATAAAACGGCAGGAGCCAGATGGCAGTGATCCCCAGTTCCTGAAGATAATCCAGTTTCTCGATCAGTCCGCGGAAGTCGCCCATCCCGTCGCCGTCGCTGTCGCAAAACGTCTTGACGTGCATCTCGTAGATGATTGCGTCTTTGTACCACAACGGATCCACGCTCGTTTGAGTCTCCCCTTGCGCCATGCGTTTAATTTTTGACGCACAAGACGCAGTGCGCAATCCCCGGTTGAACAATTGTTCGGCGCGGATCATGCGTCTTTTATCACGGTTCGAAACCGGTGGACGAAGTTGTCTGTGCAGTTTAAGAGACTCAATGGCGAGTCCACGCGGGCTCCGCTGATTGATTTATTGCAAGTTCTTAAACTCTGATGGGACGATCCAAACTCATTTCTCCTGCGCGTCGCGAGCCAAGGAAACGCGCCCGCCTTGCAAAATCGCGCGCGCCGGCCGTCTCCGTCGTCCCGCAAGTCGAGCCCGGAGCTCCGAGTGACTTGGAGCTAATGAAGGCGATCCAAGCGGAGGACCCCGATGCGCTCTCTCAGCTCTACGATCGGTACAACGGCATTTTGAAGGCGCTCATTTTGCGAGTGATTCACAACGAAGCCGAGGCCGACGATCTCTTGCAAGAGATCTTCATGGAGATTTGGAACCAGGCGAAAAACTTCTCTTCCCAAAAGGGCAAACCGCTCGGCTGGATGGTGACATTGGCCCGTCGACGGGCGATTGACGGGTTGCGGAAAAAGCAGGCCTATGCGCGGGCAGAAGAGCGTCTGCAAAATGAAACTGAACAACAGCCTGATGCCTGGGCACATAATGCCACCCAAGAGGAGATCGTGCTCAGTGACACGCGTGACCTCATTCGGAAGGTGATCGCCGGCCTTCCGCCAGCCCAACAAGAGGCTATCGACCTCGCATTTTTTCGAGGTATGAGCCAGCGCGAAATCGCCGCAAAAACGAATACACCCTTGGGAACCGTGAAGACTAGGCTTGAACTTGGACTTAAAAAAATCTATGACGGCCTCAAGGAGCTGAGAGGTGAACTTTAAGGAATTCCAGAACCAGTCACGGCTCTACGTCATTGGCGCCTTGGAGCCGGAAGAGGTGGAGGAATTCGAAAAAGCACGCAAGAAATTTGGGAAAAAGGCCGAAGACTACATCGGCGAATGTTACGGTTTACACGAAGCATTTGCGCTGAGTCTGCGTCCGGCAAAAGCCTCCGGCGCAATCAAAGACCGGCTCATGGCGATGGTGCGCGTGCGGAAGGAAGCGTAGTTGTGAGCCCTGGTGGCTCAACCATCCAGCTCGCGCAGGATAACTTCCTGAAGAAAACCGTAGAAGTTTATCTGGAACAGGCTCAGGTCCCGGCGCGATCCGATGGGTGAGCGAAAATGGTCGCTTAATTCGAGTTCGGTAAAGTTATTTTTTGCGGCGATGACCAGCCTCGCCTGATTGAGTGCGTTCAGCCAGGCGTCGGTGTGTTTGGCGGGAATATGCAGGGTACGATTCGCCAGGCTTTTTTCATTGCCATTTAGTTGTTCCAAATCGGCAGCCACGGTTTCGGTTGCGCTCTGAAACAGGCGCCGCAGTTCAGGTTCGACGTACTGCTTCCATTCTGCGCAAAGCTCCGGTTCTTCTCCATTTGTTGGGGAACTGAAGAGACGTTGCTCGGCAGTTGGTACTCCGTCTGGGCTGGCGCTTGCGGGAATCTGCCGAAGCAGCTCGGCAAGAAACGGGTCCAGCTCGGAGATCTCGATCTGGTCGTTGTGCCGGCAAATCTCCATATCAACTGAGTTTTTCCAAAGTGGCGAGCAGAAGATAGCCGTGTAACTGCTGCACATAAAGCTCGGCAGGCTCCCGCATGCCGGCCCACAAGATCGAACGTCCCTTTTGATGCACTTCCAGCATGTGTCTTTCGGCTCTCTCGCGCGGATAGCCGAACACCCGTTGAAAAACCATCGTCACGTAGCTCATTAAATTCACGGGATCATTGTGGACCACGATCTGCCAGGGAAGATCGAGATCTTCTTCCGAGCGCGTTTCCTTGGTGGGCTCCGCAGTCGTTACAGAGCCAGTCTCGTCCAAAACATGAGTCGTTCCTTCTGTATCTTTGCTCTGCGCCCGGCATCCGACGCCCCGCCGTCGCTCGCGACTCATGGCAGAAACGCTAACATACGGCGCTCTCAGTTCAAACAAGCTGTAGGGTTGTAGTCGGGATCGGTCGTGCCGATTCTGGAATTATTAGTTCTGCCGGGGTCATCGATCCCGGCTGCAATCACGAAGAATTTTTTTCTGCATCGCTTTCATTTTGCGCGTGGCAGCCTGCGTTCGATCGTCAAACCCGTGCAAATGTAAAAGCCCATGGGCGATGTAGAGGCAAATCTCGCTGGCGAGCGAGTTCCCAAATGCGCGGGCATGCTTTTTCGCGGTCTCGACGCTGATAAAGATTTCGCCGTGTTGAAACGTCAGCACGTCGGTCGGACCCGTTTGATGCATAAATTTCCGATGTAACGAAGCCATTCGTCGATCCGAAATGAGCCACACGAAAACCTCATGCAATTTATCCAAGTCCGTCGGTTTCCGCTTCTGCAATTGCAGACAGCGGCGCAACGCTTTCCCTGCGAATATCTCGAGATCAGCCACATTGACCGGGATTTTTCGCTGACGATTGCGCACGGAAATGTCCGGAGCTGTCATTCTGAGCGAAGCGAAGAATCTCAGATTGTTTCTGCTGGGCAATCCCAAACAATAATCAGAAGTGTTTCGCTTCGCTCAATATGACATGAGTCACGCCGGCGGTCTTTGCTCCGATTGAAAATTGCGGGTGATCAACCGCGCGCCTTTATCGAACGTAAAATACGCCCAAGCCCATTGAAAAAGGACGAGCAAGCGGTTTCGAAAACCGACCAGAAAAATGATATGCACAAACAACCACGCCAGCCACGCGGGAAGACCGCTCAAATGCATGAATTTTAGATCGGCGACCGCTTTGTTCCGCCCAATTGTTGCCAGGCTTCCCTTGTCCCAATAATGGAAGCGCTGAGGTTTCCGCCCTTTAATCATAGCAAGAATGTTGCGCGCAGCGTGGCGCCCTTGTTGGATCGCTACAGGCGATACGCCCGGCAACGGTTCTCCGGTCTGATATGAAAAGTTCGCCAGGTCACCGATGACCTGAACTTCAGGGTGGCCGGGAATGCTAAGGTCATCGTTCACAACGATGCGGCCGACCCTGTCAATTGACGCGCCGAGTGTTTTGCCGATGAACGACGCATTGTTGCCGGCTGCCCAGATTTTCACACGGCAGGGAATGAATTCGTCGCCGAGTTGCACTCCGTCCTCATTAAGATTCGTTGCCTGCACGCCGGTGCGCACGTCCACGCCGAGATGTGTGAGCTGTTTTTGAGCGCTTTGCGATAAGTCCTCGGGAAAGGCAGATAGCAAGCGCGACTCGCCTTCGATGAGAATGACTCGTGCCCGAGACGGATCGATATGGCGAAAATCTTTTGCTAACGTGTGACGGGAGATTTCTGCGATTGCTCCGGCCATTTCCACACCAGTGGGGCCGCCACCGATGATCACAAACGTCATCGCAGCCTTGCGCGCCGCTTCATCGTTGGTTTTTTCCGCATATTCGAATGCCATCAGAATCCGACGCCGGAGCTCAATCGCGTCTTCAAGACTCTTCAATCCTGGCGCCAGTCTTTCCCAGTCATTATGTCCGAAGTAGGAATGCCGGGCACCAGTCGCGAGAATCAAATAATCGTAGTCGAATTCCAGGTCGGCCGTTCTCACTTTTTTGGCCTCTACGTCCACGGACTGCACTTCGGCGAGAATTACCTCTACGTTCTTGGATTTGCTCAGCACGGAGCGCACCGGTGCCGCAATGTCTGCCGGTGAGAGCGCAGCAGTCGCGACCTGGTAAAGTAAAGGCTGAAAAAGATGATAATTTGTGCGGTCAATCACTGTGATCAGCACATTCTTGCGAGCGAGCTTCTTCGCGGCCTGAAGCCCGCCAAATCCAGCGCCGACGATTATGACGCGCGGTTTTCGGTTCTGTGATTCCTTCAT
>JAALOD010000001.1:20693-23801 GCA_013372845.1 Candidatus Udaeobacter sp. | reverse complement strand
AAACGGATGTCGCCCGCATCAAGGCGAACCTGCCATTCGGTTAAGAGCGCCGCGCTTTGCTTCAACGTTCAGACGCAAGAACCAGAGTCTAACTAATATCGTCGTGTGCTCACTGGCTGAACGATTTCTTCGCTCCGAGTCGTCGTTGCCGTCGTGCGTGTTGTTGTGACGCCGTACCACTGACGCGCCGCTTCCAGCGAATCTGGTCCCGGTTCAGGACTGTAAAGATCGCGCCGGTTAACGAGTGTTGTACAGGAGTCCACAGTGGCCAAAAGAAAAACGAGCAAGAGCGGCGCCAACCATTTCACGGCGCCGATGCAAACAGAAGCGTTGCATCTTGTCAATGTCTCCGCCTTCTCTAAGGAGGCAGCCGGGGTTGCGCAATGCCAATGTTGGAGGAAAATTTGACTTCCGTCAGGGGCTATGGATTGAGGACTTACGAATCCCGCCAGGGCAGGAATGCAGCAACGGTAGTCTGATCCTCCTTGCCGTAGTTCTCTGGCGGACTTTTTGCGATGCGGCGCGACCGCTGGGGCGCGCCATAGACGGCTGAGTCATGAAGCTGCTAAAGACTAAAACGGCACGCTTTGCGCAGGTCGTTGAAGAATGTGGCAAGCCGCAGGTTTACACTCTTTGGCAAAAACCATCTACTGATCGCCACCTCCAGGCGGAGCTAAAGAAGAATCGAGTCATGACGATCGTGAAGACCGAAAGCGGGACGGATTTTGGAATTGCTGGCTTCAAAGAGAGCAAAGGCGCCACTTATCTCGTTTTTCCCAAGTCGTTGAAACAGTTTGTGGACAAACGTGTGGTCGGAATCGATTGGACGCTTGTTCGCGAATAGGCGCTATTTTATCCAGGTGGCCAGGCCAGCGCGCGCTTGCCAAGAAGATGCACATGCAAGTGCGGAACACTTTCGCCCGCATCTGGCCCGCAATTGATGACGACACGATAGCCGTTCGATAACTCCAGTTTCTTCGCCAGATCGCGCGCAACCAGAAGCAATTTGCCGAGCAGTGCGCGATCTGCATCCTTCGCATCTGCAAGGCGGGGAACTACTTTCTTGGGTACGATCAGCACGTGCACGGGCGCTTGCGGATGAACGTCGTGAAAAGCGACTGCGTCATCATCTTCCCAGATAATTTTCGCTGGAATTTGTCGAGCGATAATTTTTTCGAAAATGGTCATGGCGTGAAGTGGTTAGTCACCTAGAGAGTTCGGGTAAATCTGCGCATTCTGGCCGTAATTCAAATGCGAAACGCGTCAGATTCGAAGCTTTTCGGCAAGCTCCGTAAACTCTCCATTAACGCAGCGAACAATCGAGCCTCGCCACCGTGGGATCCATTGCAGAGGTTAGTCTTTCACGCACAAAGCAGACAATTTCCTCGCGCAACGCGTCGCAAGCGCGTGTCCAGGTCTTCACTCCGCGCAGATGCTTCACACAAGGCTGAAGGGAGCAAAGCTGGAGGTTATCAGCGCCGATTTCAATCAGGCTGTTAATTCGCTTTTCCAAAAGATCAAAGAACGCGAGCTCGTAACCTGCTCCAGCATGGTAAGCGATATCGAGTAAGGAGATGGAAATAGGCGGCGGCGCCGGAGCGAAAAAGGGCACAATCTCCTTGTAACCGATTGCCTTCAGAACATACCGCACGGTCTGCGACAACTGACTAAATGCGACCACGCTTTCGTCGTTTCGCAAGTGCAGGTAAAAGGCGATGCTTTCGGTCACGTGATCGGTCAACCACCACCTGGGGTAGCCAGCTTCGTCGGCCGCACGCCCGATCGCCGCCTGCAGCCAATCGCGATTGAACTCGAACAGTTGTCCCGAATCTGTGCGGAGATATGGAAATTCTTCTTTAAACGCGACCATGTTTCTTACTGGTTGGAATATTGGGTGAAACCGGCGCGGGATTCTGGGCGGTCTCAGTCGGAAATAATTCCCGCTGGAGCGTATTAGGTTTTATGCCACGTCCAAGGGTATGAATGGCATCCACAAACTGATCGACGTCCTGAAACTGCTGATAGACTGAGGCGTAACGCAGATAGGCCACTTCATCAATCCCACGCAGTTTTTCGAGCACCTTGGCGCCAATTAGCGACGAGGGAACCTCACGGCCGCTCGTTTCAAGCTCGTGCACAATTTCATCCACTGTGTCTTCCAAGGTAAGAAGACTGGTGGAACGTTTTTCGAAAGCTTTCGCGATGCTGGCAGCCAGTTTGCGCCGATCAAATGGTTCATGGGTTCTGTCACGTTTCACCACGCGCAGGTCGGAGCGCTCGATCTCTTCGTAGGTAGTGAAGCGATACTTACACTTCAGACATTCACGACGACGACGGATACTGGAGCTATCCCGCGACTGACGGGAATCGATGACCTTGTCATCACGAGACCCGCACTTGGGGCAACGCATAGTATGAGAATCCCAATTACCATACCATTCGTTGTGGTGTCAACGCTTCTTTGATTGTTTGTGCAAGCTAGCGGGCCAGGCGGAAAAAGCGACGCGAGGACGCGCGCACACTCCAAAAGTCCGCCTGTCGGACGGACTCGTACCGTGGCGAGCTTTCGCGAAACGCGGAGCCATCTACGATGAATTTCGCACGAAGTGCTTTTGGAGTGCGATGCGTCCTCGCATTGGTTTCTTTGAACCGGCGCAACGACGCCCTGCATTGACGCAACGCACGACTGGCGATACACGCATTCGAAATGCAAGAACGCGCAACGCACAGCGCTCACTATGGTCCGTGGCTCGTTGGTCTGGGAGCTGCGCTGTGGGGGACGGAGAGCGCCTGGCGCATTCCACTTAACGAGCTGTTCGATGCCAAGGTAATCGTGTTTTGGGAACACGTGCTCATCCTGATCATGTTCCTGCCGATTCTAATTCCGCGCCTACGCGAGATTCCAAAAGTCCAACCAACGACTTGGGGTTATCTTCTGTTCTCAGGCTTCGCGGGCTCGGCAGTCGGCACAATCTTCTTCACCCTAGCCCTAAAGTACGGGAATCCGACCGTGGTGAATGTGGTTCTGAACATCCAGCCTGTTATATCAACGGTTGGAGCGTTTCTGCTTTTTGGCGACCGGCTTGCCCATCGCTTCTTCCTTTACGC
>JAALOD010000001.1:13683-20386 GCA_013372845.1 Candidatus Udaeobacter sp. | reverse complement strand
CTGTTATTCCTGGCGTCGGTCTCGGGCGGAATTCCGCTCTTGATTTATTTTCAAGGGCTTCACCTTACGCGCGCATCAACCGCTGGTTATTTTGAGATGATGCAAACGCTCGCGGCGGTGTGCATCACATGGGGAATCTTTCACGCGACGCTTCACGCGCACCAAGTAGTCGCAGCGTTGGTTCTGATTGCCGCGGTGGCAATGGTGCATCACGTGCAACAACGGGTTGAACCTACAGGTCAGCAGGCTGCGAAAAATTACTAGTTACGGCGGGATTACCCAATAATCAGTTGAGGTCTTACTTCTGTTGTATTTTAGGAGATGTCGTTTTGCTGCCGGATAATCATCGCGGATTAGCCAATACAGATCTTCCAGGACAGGTTCTCTCAAGAAAGAGACGATGCTTTTTGAGAAAGTCCTCTTTCGAGGAGAAGGAAACATCGACCAGGTCAATCTTCCCGGGAAGCTGTTTCTCATAATACAGAAAAGTCTGAATCTCGTCCAGATTTGTGTCTGGCGAGAATTGCTCCGGCAGACCAATCGAATCGACGTTGTATAGGAGTTTACCTAGCAACAGGACATTATCGTCGGAAGCAACGTAGATCGTCAACCGGTTGACCAACGCTTGCAGTGCAGGCTTAAAGTTTTGATCAAAATCTTCTCTATCCGCATTGGGAGCGATAAATATTACGTGATCCAGTTTCAGGCTCTTGAGATTTGGATCGTTGTATAACTTTTCCAAAGCCAAACACACTAGTCTACAGCCAAGACTGTGCGCGATGATGATGATTTTTGGCGGCTTAACTTCGCTGTTTATTGCCTCCAGCAGATCCACCAGATGCTTTGTGGAGCGAGGGATCTGAAGCACGTCGCGCGTGTAGCCGAGGACCGATTCGCTGCTCGCCCAATCGAACGTAAGAACGTTTGCGTCGATGTTCAGGGCGCGCGCGACCTGCGCGCAATGTACCGTGCTCACGGGAAATGAAGCCCGGTAGCCGTGGATCCAAATGACCAAAGGTTTTCCGGACTAAATCCTGAAGGAACTTGAGAAACGCCGGATAGGGAATCGAGTCCACCTTCCTGATCGCACTGCCGTCGATGGGCGAGCTGGATGGATGATGCTGCGGCACTTCGACGTTTATCAGGCCGTACGAAGCGTGTCCCGCGTATTCGCCAAGGTAGGTGACGTTCCCACCCGCGAGAGGCCCTGCTTTCCTATCGGTGACATAGGCGATTGTCTCGTTGAAATTTCGGCTAACCATGAATGGCCGGAACTCTCCCTTGCAGAAGCATTGTCAGAGCTGCACCGAGGTGCGCAGGAATCGGGAAGTAAGAAAGTGTAACTAATCCCAGTATGTAACAGAGCGCCGCGAGCAGAACGACGAGAGCGGTCTTTTTTCCGCACAAGCTTAATTTTATTTTGAGCCGTGCTTGTGTGAAGCACGAGTCATCGTGGACTTCGATCCGCTTGACAACTTCGCCGGTGGTGACCTACCAGGCTAGATGATGTTTGCTTCCTTTGATTCTGTCTCGCGAGCGGGTTTCTCCGGGAACTCGAAACCGACTTTCCCGTCTTCCAATTTCAAGTAGGCGGAAAACGGGCGTCCTCGTTTCGAGATGAAACCCTCGAGGAGATCGGTTTTCCCCGTTGCCAGTAGCTTTTGCGCCTGCTCCTTTGGAATGTCTTTGCCGAGAATCGTTTTGCTTAGCTTAAATTTGCATGGCTTTCGGTCAGCCTGAGAGCGCTCGCAGATGTAGCTATTCTCGGTTTCGAAAATCTTTCCGCCGCACTTTGGACATTTCCCAAGCGGCTCTTGTCCTGAGAAATCGATTTTGGCGGCCGGTTCCCTGGGCTTTCGTTCTTTTTTTGTCTTTGGCTCGCGCTTTTCGAATTCGAAGCCCACGTCTTTCTTGTCGGTGATCACAAGGAATGCTTTGAACGGTCTGCCTTTGCGGGAAATGAAGCGCGGGAGCAAGTCGGTCTTGCTGGTACTGAGCAGTTTTTTCATCTGCTCGTGCTCCACCGGTTGTTGGAGGATGACTTTGCCTGCTCGAAAGTCGCATGTCTTGTTCGGGCCAACTGAATTTTCGCAGATGTAGCTCATTCCCACCTCGAACACGCGCCCGCCGCACTTTGGACATTTGCCAAGCGGCTCCTTTCCTGAAAAATCCACCGGTTGCGCAGCGCCGTTCTCCTGACCATTGGGCCCGAAATCAAATTCAGCCTTGAAATCGTCGCTTAGCTTGAGCACCGCCGGGAAACGCCTGCCTTTCCTACTGCGAAAGCCGCTCAGGGGCCCGACGTGCTTATCGCGAACGAGAGTCTCAAATTCCTCGCGGCTAAGCAACCGGCCGGCGATCGTCTTCCAAATCGTGAAGTCGCATTCCTCGTTCGTGCAGGTGAAACTCTTGAATCGCTCGATGACGGGCGAACCGCACTTTGGACACGTGCCAAACGGTTCGCTGTCGGGCATATGTTCATCGGGATGAAAATGCTTCGCCTTGCCGACAATTTCCTCGGTTAAATGGCGAATGTCGCGCATGAACGCGTCGCGCGTGAGCTTGCGATGCTCAATTTCGCGCAAACGAAATTCCCATTCGCCGGTGAGCTCCGGACTGGTGAGCTCGGGCACCGCATTTTTTAAAAGGGTGATCGTTTGAATCGCCTTTGCTGTTGGCTGCAGTTCCCTTCCTTGTCGCGTCAAGTAATGCGCTGAAATCAACGTTTCGATGATGGACGCGCGAGTGGCCGGTGTTCCGAGGCCTTTCTCCTTCATCGCATCACGAAGCTCTTCGTCTTCGACAAGTTTCCCGGCAGCTTCCATCGCGCTGAGGATGGTCGCTTCGCTGTAGCGAGCCGGCGGCTTGGTCTGGTCGGTCTTAATTTCGATGCCGATTGTCGCGACGCGTTCGCCTTGTGTCACTGGCGGCAAATTTTCCTCCGGCTTTTCACTGGCGACTTCGCGCCCATAAACTTCCAACCATCCTGGCGCGACCAGAATTTTTCCTTCCGTCTTGAACGGCTCGCCTTCGACACGCGTGATCCGAGTCGTGTTCTCGTATTGCGCAGGTGGAAAGAATACGGCCACAAATCGCCTCGCTACGAGGTCGAAAATCTTGCGTTCGTGCTCATCGAGTGAGCGTGAAACCGCGCCGGTTGGAATAATCGCAAAATGATCGGCCACTTTTGCGTCGTTGAAGATACGTTTGTTGGGCTTAACCCAATTGTTATCGAGCACCTTTCGAGCGAATGGATTATCGATCTTGCCTAACGTCGATCTTACTGTGGGGAGATAATCTTCCGGCAACGCCCGGGAGTCCGTGCGCGGATAAGTGATCGCTTTGTGTTTCTCGTAAAGGGCCTGCGCGATTTGCAATGTGCGTTTCGCCGAGAAACCGAAGCGATTGTTCGCTTCGCGCTGCAAGGTCGTGAGATCATACAGTTGCGGCGCAATTTGTGTCGTCGGCTTCTTCTCTTCGAGCTCGACGATTCCATCCTTTCCACTGCACTTGCGCTGAATAGCGTCCGCAATTTCGCGATGCCACAATCGCGGCGCGGAGCGGTGCTCGTCCCAGAGAGAGCCGTTTGCAGAGTCAAGTTGCTGCTCAGCATCCGGCCGGTTCAACTGGAGCCGGCCTAGCAGTCTCTGTGTTCGCTCAATTTCAGCCTCTTCTTTCTTGAACGCTTCATCGAACCACCGCCCCGCATATTCGCCGGCGGCAGCGCCAAATTTACCGGTGATCTCGTGTACCTCGCGCGCCTTGAACTCCTGAATCTTTCTCTCGCGGTCAACAATGATCGTGAGCGTCGGTGTCTGCACGCGGCCAAGCGAAGTCACTGTGCTTCCACGGCCCCCGCTGAGCCGCAACGTAAACGCGCGCGTTGCATTGATGCCGACCAGCCAGTCCGCTTCGTTCCGGCTCCGCGCTGCGCTGGCCAGTGGCTGCATCTCAGTGTCGCTGCGCAATCGGGCAAACCCTTCCCGAATCGCCTCGGGCGTCATCGATTGCAGCCAGAGGCGCTTGATCGGTTTTTTCGTACCCGCGTATTGGATGATATAGCGAAAGATCAATTCGCCTTCGCGCCCAGCGTCGCATGCGTTGATGATGTTCGAGACATTTTTATCTTTGATGAGCTTGCGAAGAACATTGACGCGGCTGCCCATTTTTTTCGCAGGCGCGAGTTCAAATTCCGGCGGCATGATGGGCAGTTTTTTCATGTCCCACTTGTCCTGCTCCTTCATCGAAGCAGGTACTGCGAGCTCAAACAGGTGGCCGACCGCCCACGAGATGAGATATTTCTCGTTCTCGTAGTAATCCTTGCCTTTTTTAAAGCCGCCTAGCGCCTTGGCGATGTCGCCGGCAACCGACGGCTTCTCTGTAATTATGAGAGACTTGGACATGGGGGCTGGCAATCGAACCCACTTACAGGACTTTTGCAAGTGGGAGACGTTTTTTAGGCACGCGTGCCCGAGGAAGCCCGCATAACACAATACCTATCCCAGCTTTACAAAATATTTTCCGGGCAATTGTTTGACCAAACGTTTCAGTTCCAACTGCAGTAGCGTCGATGAAACTGCCGCGCTCGGCAGCTTTGTTTTCTCTGTGATTTCATCAATTGATGTCTCCGTCGCTTCGATGGCGTCGTAGATACGGCGCTCGTCCTCGGAAAGAGGCGGCAAGGGGCGCGCGGCCGCTTCGGCGGACGGTTTCGTCTCAGGCAGAAGAATCTGCAGATCATCCAGGATGTCGCTGGCGTCCATGACCAGCTTGGCGCCTTGCTGGATAAGACGATTGGATCCCATCGCGCTCGGCGCGTTGATATGGCCAGGCACAGCGTAAACGGATCTTCCTTGTTCGATTGCCTGCGATGCAGTGATGAGCGCCCCGCTATTCAAGCCTGCCTCCACAACAAGAATACCGTGACTCCAGCCGGAAATGATCCGGTTGCGCATCGGGAAGGTTTGCCGGTCCGGTTCAATTTCCATCGAAAATTCCGACACGATCGCACCATTTCCTGCTCGAACTTTTTCAGCAAGCGCAGCGTTCTCCGGCGGATAAAGCTTCGCCAGTCCGGAGCCGATCACCGCGATCGTGCGGCCTTTTGCCGCGAGCGCCCCTTGATGTGCGGCGGTATCGATTCCGCGCGCTAGTCCGCTGACTATAGTCAATCCTGCATAGGCGAGTTGATACGCGAGCTTTTTTGCGGATTCCATTCCGTAGTGCGTAGTGCGCCGCGCGCCGATGATGCCGATTGCATGATGGTCGCGCTCTTGCAGTTCACCCCAAACGTAAAGCACAATCGGCGGCCCATGAATCTCTCGGAGCGATCTGGGGTATGACGGCGATTCCTGAGTGATGACTGTGGCGCCAAATTCGCGAATTCGGTCAAGCTCCGCGCCAAGATCGACGATCGACTCCCAGTTGCTAATTTGATCGGCCACTTCACTCCCGATTCCTTCAACTTTTCGGAGTTCGTTGCGTTTCGCTGCGAGAATTTGTTGCGGCTGCTTGAATACCTCCAGCAATTTTCGCAACCGTACAGGCCCGACTGTTGGCAGCATATTGAGCGCGATACAGGCTTCCGTCGCGTTCATTTGTAAGCCGCAAGCTGCAAGCTCGCGCTATTTCTAGAAGGGAATTTCGTCGTCGTCCGGCTCCGTCGGCTTTGCCGACTTCGGCGGTGCGGCGGTTTTGCTGCCAGCGCTTGGGGCTACTCGATCTTCGTCGGCGGTTTCGCCTGTGGCGCCCCCGGGACGTCCACCCAGCAACTGCATGCTTTCGCCGACGACCCGAAGTTTGGTCCGCTTTTGCCCGGTCTGCTTGTCATCCCAGCTATCCATTTGGAGACGGCCTTCGATGAAAACGGGCCTGCCCTTCCTCAAATATTCGCCGGCGATCTCGGCTAGGCGCGCCCACAGCACAACATCGACGAAAGTAACTTCTTCGCGTCTTTCGCCGCCCTCAGTTGTGTAAACGCGGTTGACCGCGATGCCGAGATCGCACACCGCACTGCCTTTGGGGGTATAGCGCACTTCTGGATCGCGCGTGAGATTTCCAAGCAGAATGACTTTATTAAAGCTGGCCATTCCCGGCTTATAACCAAGTCACTTCGCTTTCGCCATCTTTTTCGCAGGCTTTTCCTTCTTTTGCTCGACTCGCTGGTAACTTTGGCGATAAACCTCCGGGTCGAGCTTGAATTTTGAGCGCAGTTTTGTAATCGACTGCGGCTCAGCATTGAAGACAAAGTTAACGTAATATCCGGCGTTGAGCGGGCCGGCCACGTAGGAAAACGGGCGCTTGTCCATTTTCTGCACTTGTTCGATCTGGGCGCCTTCTTGTTTGAAGTCGGATTCCAATCGATCGATGACTTCCTTGAGTGTATCTTCCCGGCCTTGTGTGTTCAGCACAAGCAGAGCTTCGTAACGGTGTTTCATGGTTCTTCAGTTTTGTTGAAAATGTTCATCGCGGAAATGAGATCATTGTCAATCGCGCATTTCACCGCTTCGACTGCGCGATCGATTGTGGATCTAACAATCGGCTTTTCCTCTTCAAAGAACCGGCTCAATACGTAATCGACTGATCCTGCAGGTGGAGCCTCTCCGATTCCGATTCGGAGACGGGGGATTTCTTCGGTACCAAATTGCATAATGACCGATTCGAGGCCTTTATGGCCGCCCGATCCACCGCTGACCCGCAATCT
>JAALOD010000001.1:0-13296 GCA_013372845.1 Candidatus Udaeobacter sp. | reverse complement strand
TTTTCCTTTGGAGCCTTTTCCTTTGCAGCCGGAGCGGCGCCAGCAGCTTCACCCTCTTCCTTCTTCTCGGTGATAACTTCTGGGCCTGCGGCCGCGGCAGCTTCAGCTTCAACGGCAACCGGTTCTTCTTCGACAACTGGAGCCAGGACGGAAAATGCCGTCAAATCCGCTGGCACCTTTGCAGTCACTCCGGAAGGCAGTTGAATGTCGCGCACATGGATGGAATCGCCGATATTCAATTGCGACACATCTACGGTAATCCGATCTGGCAAATCACGAGGCAAGCACTCAATGGCTAGCGCCCGCAGGCTCTGCTCAAGCAGTCCGCCGAAAGTCTTAACGCCGACAGGCGTACCAGTCGGCTCGAGAGGGACTTCCGCCTGGATGGTCTCATCCATGGAAATGGCATGAAAATCGACGTGGACAATCTCACCTCCCACTGGCGAATGTTGCACTTCCTGTACCAGCGCGGCCCGATTCGCTTTTTCGCCCGTGATCTCGAGGTCGACCAGGACGTTTTCGCCTGAGGCGTGACTCATCATTGCATTGATGTCCCTTGCGGCGACCTGCAAGGCCTGCGGTTTAACTTTTCCCCCGTAAATGACGGCCGGAATAATTCCGCGGGCTCGTAGCTTGCGTACGCCCGAGCGGCCCACGTTGGTCCGCGGCTCTGCCTTTAATTTAACCTGTTTTGCCATTTGTTCCGTTCTCTATGTTAAACAGCGACGAGACCGACTCGTCATTATGGATCCGCTTGATGCCTTCGCCGAGAAGCTCGGAAACGCATAGCACCGTGGTTTTAAAACCTTTCACGGCGCGCACAGGCGTACTGTTGGTCGTTACTAATTCCGCAATTTGAGACTTTTGCAAACGCTCGATTGCGATATCGACCAGAACCGCATGTGAGACGCCAGCGTAAATTTTCTGCGCGCCACGTTTTTTCAAAAGCTCGGCGGCGGAAGTGAGCGTCCCAGCCGTCTCGGTAAGGTCATCGACCAACAGCACATCGCGCCCTTCCACTTCACCGATGAGATATAAGGCTTCGGTCTCCGTGGCGCTTCGGCGTTCCTTTGCCACGATTGCGAGATTCGCATGCAGTGCTTCGGCGTAAGCTGAAGCCATTTTGAGCCCGCCCAAATCTGGAGAAACAACTGTTGTTTTCCCCTTAAGCTCTTTTCGCAAATACTTGATCAAAACCGGGAGCGAATAGAGGTGATCCACCGGGATGTCGAAGAACCCCTGCACCTGTTGCGCGTGCAGGTCCATGGTAAGGACGCGGTTCACGCCTGAGGCATACAGCAAATTCGCCACCAGTTTGGCTGTAATCGGGACCCGCGGTTGGTCCTTTCGGTCCTGACGAGCATATCCAAAAAACGGAATCACCGCAGTGATCCGGTCTGCGCTGGCGCGCCGTGCCGCGTCCACCATGATGAGCAACTCCATCAGATGCTGGTTAGTGGGTGGGCAGGTTGGCTGAATGATGAAAACGTCGTGCCCCCGAATGTTTTCCTCAATTTTTACGTAAGTCTCGCCGTCGGGAAACGAGCTGATTGTCGCCCGGCCTAGTGGCACACCCACGTATTTGCAAATGCGTTCGGCCAGATCACGGTTCGCGGAGCCGCTGAAAATTTTCAATTCCGGTTGGAGCGCGAACATGGAGCGGCTAACTTAGGCGTGTAGCAATGCCCTTGGCAATCTTCAAAACTTGCCAAGCAAGTTTTCTGTAGCGAAGTTTTAGTACCGAGTCCCCAAATGAATGCCGAGGTTATTCGAATAGAACGGCCGACAACAGATTCCCGGTTGTTCGCGCATACGCGCTGGGATACCATCCCCGCGTTGGCCGGCTTATTTCATCTGGCTTATTTCGTTGGACTGTTTTTTCTCTATCCGCATGCACCGCTGTGGTTGATGCTGATTCTGGGATTCATCTATTCGCTGATGGTCAATGCGAACATCAACGGGGTGGGGCACAACTTCATTCACAATCCCTTCTTCCGCTCCAAGACTCTGAATCGCATTTTTGGAGTCACACAATCGATCGCCTGCTGCTTCTCACAGACGATGTACGACGCCGTGCACATGCAGCATCACAAGGGGAATTCCGATCGCCAGGACGAAAAGGGCGATACCATTGATTGGTTATCAATTTATCGTCACGGGCACGACGGCGAGGCGGAAAATCCTTGGAGCTACGTGTTCCTGGGTTTCTTTCGCGACGACGTGGGGGCGATCCGGAAAGAACTGCGCAAACGCAACAACGGCGATCTTTTCTGGGGCAACCTCGAACTGGCCGCATTCGCGACTACGCTCTTCGTGATGTTTCTGTTCAACTGGCGCTTTGTGATTTTTTACTTCCTGCCGTTCTGGTACCTCGGCCACTGCTTTAGTTATCTGAATGGTTACTATCGGCATTATGGAGCGAATCCGGACAAACCGATCGCCTGGGGTGTAAGCAGCTACGGAAAAATCTACAACTGGCTGTTTTTCTACAACGGCTACCATGCCGAGCACCATTTCCGGCCCAAGGTGCATTGGACGAAGATGGAAAAATTCCATCAAAGCATCGAAGACCTGCAAAAACAGGAAGGCGTCCGGACAATCAGGCGCGCGCATATGCTCGGTTTTCTGGACCCTGATCTGCCGAAACGCGGCGAATCCAACCCCACGAGCGCAGCGGCGTTTGTGTCAAACGCCGAATCCAAATAGCCAGACTGAGCGCTCGCCGCGGCGAGCGCCCCTACAACGACGTTATAAAGCTCTTGCGCAGCTTTTCTTTCTTAGCTTCGCACTCGTCCTGCAAGCGACGCACTTCCGAGGCGAGCTGTTTCTCGAGTGATTGTGCCTCCTCGGAATTTCCAGCGATTTGCGCCTTGCGAATTTGATCTTTCAAGAAGACTTCTCTCTCTGCAATTTTCGCCCGATAAACAGAATCGACTTCGGCGATTTCTCTCTTCTGATCTTCGGTAAGCGAGATGGATGGTGACGCTTTCTCCAGTCGTTCCATCGCCAGTTCGTAAGCCGATTTCATTGGTGATCCTATTCTTACTCTTACTTGTGCCTTTTTTCTAATTCAGACCGCGCGCGTGGCAGTCGCGCCCCACAAAAAAACCGTGCCGAATTGCGTCTACAGAATCAATTCTTAAATTGCTTTTATGTCTTCACGAATCCAATTGCTCAGCATCGATTTCGACGGAACGCTTGTTTCACACGCTGGCGAACCGGCTCTGGATCGGCAGTGCATGGAACTGATTCGTGAGTTGCAGGCTTCAGGTGCAACCTGGGCAATCAACACTGGACGCTCGGTTGATCTGCTCGAATCTGGCCTTGCCAATTTTGAAATCCCAATCCGTCCGGATTTCATTCTGACAACCGAGCGCGATGTCTTTCGTCCCGGCGGAAACGGCGACAAATGGGAGCCGTTTGGCGATTGGAACGATCGTTGCGCACGCGATCATGCTGACCTGTTCTCTTCAGCTCAGCCGGTTCTCGCCGAGGTAGTCGACTACGTGACTCGAGAAACAAAGGCGCGTCTTATTTACGATTCCGATCGTCTCGAAGGCCTCGCGGCCGAAAATGAAGAAGAGATGGAACACATTGCCAGATTTATCGAACAAGCCCGGGCCGCGCATCCAAAGTTTGATTACCAGCGGAACGGCATTTACCTGCGTTTTTGCCATGCCGATTACCACAAAGGTGCGGCGCTGGCTGAGTTAGCGCGCCTGATCGAAATCCCGCGCGACAACATCTTCGCGGCCGGCGATCATCACAACGATATCTCAATGTTGGATGGAAAAGTTGCTGCGATGCCATCCTGCCCGGCGAACGCAATCCCTGATGTGCAAAAGGCCGTGCGCAGCGCACGCGGTTATGTGGCCCAGCAACAGCACGGCGCGGGCGTTTACGAAGCATTGCGTTATTTCGCGGAAGGTTAACAGGGTTAAATCGTTAAAATAGTGAACGAGCCGTGCGCGAATTGTTCGCGGGCTTCCTTTTTAACCCGCGCGAGGCGGGAACCTTTTTAACTATTCAACTTTCGCCGTAGCCAGCGCGAGCGGCGCATCAGCTTCGATTTTTCCGGCAAACCGGTTCGTCATGTAGGTGAGGAGCAACACCCAAAAGGTAAGCGCCAGCCCGAATAGTGGAAATTGGAGGGCAAGGGGGAGGGAATAGATAATTGCCATCAGCGGAATCCAGACTGCCCACGTGGCGAGCAAGGTCGGAATGATTTTGTCGCGATAATGTTTCCATGTGAAAAGATCGCGAATGGGCTGCAGCGAGATGCCACTGTTTTTCCATTCATAGGTCAGCACACCAAACGGCGCCGCGAAAAGGGGATTGTAACCAAATTGATCGACGCAGATTTTCGCAGCAACGACTGGCAGTGTTGCAACGTCTCCAAACCAGGCTGCTTCGCTTCGGTACAAAAGGTCGACAAGTGTTCCGTCGAGTCCCCAAACGGGTACGGTAAAAAGCAGATTACGAAGATTTCGACGACTGGGGCGTCCTCGCTGGAAGAAAAGAATCAAGAACAACTCCGGAATAAGCGCCCCCGCCGCCACGGATGCGACGACGACAAACAAAATTCCGTGTGTACGCTTTAGCTCGGCCAGTTGCGAAAGAAGCGTGGACGCCGCGTGACTTGTGTAAAAAGCCACGAGCAACATCAGCATCAGCGCCTGAATAATGAACGCTGGCAGTGCGTTCGCGCGCGCAGCCTCCCAACCAAGAGTGAGTGGCGAGCGCGTTCTGTGCATCGTTGCTCAGTGTTCTCGGCGCGTCCGCGCCATCAAGCAGAAATCTCTGCCAAAAGAATGATGCCGAAAGCCTTCAGCTTTATGCTCGTTCGACGTCCGGGAAGACGTTCCTCGGTGTTGATCACCAGCGAACGCTTCCGCTGGCTCCGGGCCCACCCGGGGTAAACTTTCCCTCGTCAGACGTTTTTTCCCCGGGAACAGGCGTACCAGACGTGGCAGCCTGGGAACCCGAGTCACCGCTCATCGAATCTTCGGACGATGCACATGCGGAGAGCAGCGATGCGACGACCAGAAACAGAACTACGCTCAGTGCAAAGTGTTTCTTCACGCGACGAACGTACCTTGGCAGGTGTTTGATGCAAGCCGCGGTGTCCGATAGATTTGGTAGTGGATAGCGCCAGCAAAACCGACCGGCGTAGCGCCCGGATGGCAGCCGAAGCTGGTCGCAGCGGCGACTTCGGCGATATCAAATCTCTCCTGTTAAGCGAGCTTCAGGAGCAGCTTCGCAACCTGGGAGAACCCTCCTATCGCGCTGGACAGATCGTCGATTGGCTTTACAAAAAGCGCGTCGACACACTCGACAAAATGACCAATTTGCCCCGCCCGTTGCGCAGCCGGCTTTCGGAGAAATTTTCGCTCGGCAAAATCGATATCGTGCGCGTGCTCGGCGCGCGTGACACGACGCGAAAATTTCTTTTTCGTCTGGCCGACGGAAATTTGATTGAATCCGTTTTGATTCCGGCGACGCCGGCCCTTTACGGTGGGAGAGCGGATCGCCGGACGATTTGTGTCTCGACCCAGGTGGGCTGCGCTTACGGATGCAAATTTTGCGCCAGCGGCTTGGAAGGTTTCTCTCGCAATCTGAGCGCAAACGAAATTGTCGACCAGCTCATCGCAGTTGAGCGCGCGACTGGCGAAAAAATCGACAACATTGTGTTCATGGGGATGGGCGAGCCACTCGCCAACCTGGAGAACGTGCTCCGTGCGATTCGGATAATTAATGCGGAGTGGGGCCTCGGCATCGGTGCACGTCACATCACCATTTCAACCAGCGGGCTGGCGCCGCAAATTCGGAAACTGGCTGAAGAACCTTTGCAAATTCGGCTGGCCGTTTCTCTGCACGGTGCGACTGACGAAGTTCGCAACCGGATCATGCCAATCAATCGCCGTTACAACATTGAGACACTACTTTCGGCTTGCGACTACTACAATTCTCATAAGAAGCAGCGTCTCACGTTCGAATACATCTTGATCTCAGATGTGAACGATTCTGACGAGCAGGCGCGTCTCCTTTCTCGCCACGCACACCGGCTCTCGGCAAAAGTGAATTTGATTCCCTACAATAGCGTGTCCGGTCTGCCTTGGACGCGACCTTCAGAAAAGCGTCAGGAAAAATTTCTGTCGATCTTACGAGCCGAAGGCATTCCGGCGACGCTGCGTCGCGAGAAAGGGCATGACATCGATGCTGCTTGCGGACAGTTGCGGTTGCAGACGGAACGGGCGGAACTGACAAAGAGCTGATTTCGAAATTGTAGGGCGTCTGTGCCAGGCGCCTTCTCAAGTGGCGTTTCTCAAAAACGCCCTACAAAGCAAAACTTTTTGCGCACAGCGTCAAGGTCGCGTTTAGTCTCTGTCATGGCCGGCTACGAGGGCGAGCCCGAACGCGCATGGGACGAGTACCAGTGGGAGCGCTTTCTACAGCAACAGGAAGGCAAGGCAGAAAAGTACATGCAATTACTGGAAGAATATCTTGATGATCCCCAGCGCGACGAGATCATCGCCCGCGAAATGGGTTGGACCCAATTGCTGGATGCCAGGGATTGGAGCGCGGAACTCGATGCGCTGCCGGATGGAGCCGTAACAGAAGAGGACGATCCTGGCATTGACGAGGCTTCCAGATCAGCAGAAACCTTCGAAGGGCATGATCTGTATCGTGCTGCCTTCGCGTTGACGATCTGGATTGATCATCTGTTCGACCGAAACGCTTCGCTTCCAAACGAGCCGGCAGCTGTAAAACTGGCCACGCAAGCCGCGTTGGCGAACGCAAAGCTGGCCGCAGCCTTAAGCAGCGATAGTCTCAGCGAAATCGGGATGACAATCGCCTATTTGAAGCGGGCCTTGAAAGCTATCACGATTTCGATGGACGCAGCGGCGCAACTCCGGAAGATCGCCGGGCTGGTTACCCGCTCGCAATATGCAGTGCTTCGACAGCGGCTTTTTCAAGTGCGAGACGGCATTGTCACTCTGATGGGCAAGTATCGCCGCGAGTGGCGTCGCCGGTTCGGCCCCGAAAGCTTTCGGGGTTGAATGAAATAGGGCCGGCTCCCGTCCAATCATGCAAACGGAAGCGACTCTGGCTCAGGCCGATGTGTCTGACTTGGACTTGGTGACACGATGCCAGGCTGGTGACACCGAAGCATTCGACGAGCTGGTAACTCGCTACCGAACACGAGTATTTGGCATGATTTACAACATGGTTCATAGCGAGCAGGACGCGTGGGACCTTGCTCAGGACAGCTTCCTCAAAGCATGGAAATCGATTAAGCGCTTTCGAGGACGCTCGTCGTTTTATACCTGGATTTATCGGATCGTCATGAACGTAACGATCGATTGGCTCCGCAAAAAACAAGTCAAAGGCGGAGGCGGCGAATTCGACGATGCGATTCAGCTAAAGGAGGTAGAGCCGGCATCCAAGACCGTGCCGAAGTCGGAAGCTTTGCCTCACGAGATGATGGAACGGAGCGAAATTCGCGCCCGGATCGACAAAGCGATTGCGCAGCTTTCACCCGAGCACCGAGCCGTCATTTTGATGAAAGAGATCGAAGAGATGCAATATCATGAAATCGCAGAAGCACTCGGCTGCTCAATAGGCACAGTGATGTCGCGTCTGTTTTATGCGCGCAAGAAATTGCAGAATCTGCTGAGGGACGTTTATGAAAACATTTGAAGAAAACTGGACAGCATGGCTGGACGGACAGCTTAGCGGACGGGAACTATCGGAATTCGAGGCATCGTTGCCAGACAAAGCTGCCGCTGAAGCCGAAAAGGCGGACACAAGGAAGCTTGGCGCTCTCTTGAAGAGCGAGTTAGGTGCGCCTGCGCTGACAAACGAAGAGTTTTTTAGCCATCAGCTCCGCGAAAGAATCATGCGTGAAAGTAGCGTGCCTTCTGTGAAGCGCGAAGGGAAAGCCTCCACGTGGTGGACAATTCCCCGCCTCTTGTGGACGGGGACTGCGTCGCTCGCCGTTTTTGTGATTTTCACAGTTTTCGTGATTCGCGACAAGAATCCTGCGGAAGAATCGCAATACCTCACGCAGATTTTAAATGCGCGCGTTGATCCGGTCGTGAGCCCGAATGCGACTGTCTCAATGTTTGAGGTGAAGCAAGACCGGGTAACGGTGTTGTGGACGGAGGGATTGCAAAGTTTGCCCGCCGACTATGCCGCCAAGTAATCGCTCATGGGTCGCTCGCTGGCGTTCTTAATCCCCTTTGTCTCACTGATCGCAGGTGTTGTATCAGGGGGACAGGCTGCGGAAACGGTGTGGAGCGGACTTGTTATTGCGGAAAACGTTGCGCAGCCACAAGCGGTTCCGCCGGAACTCACGCGGATCGAGGGGTCGCTGAAAAAATTCTTTGGCTACAACCAGTTTCAAGTGATCGGCCAATCGCAAAAGACGCTCAAGACCGGACAGGAAGATTGGCTTGCGACCAGCAAATTTTTCGGACTGCACGTGGATGCACAGGGTGAAAGCAAGGCTGGCTATGTTTTGAGTTTGAAGCTCTACAAGGAGAAGGAGCTCTTGCTCGAAACGGATGCCAAGCTGAGCAAACGCAGTCCCCTGGTTATCAAAGGTCCCCAGGTTGGCAGCGGGCAATTATTGCTCGTGTTAGTCATACAATAAGCGAAGTGTTTCACGCTGGAGATGCGCACCCTGCTTCTTTTTCTAGTGGCTGAATTTTCAATCATGTCCTCGGCGCTCGCTTCAGAAAAGCCATTCAGTTTCAAAGACACGCCCGGAAAACTCCCGAAAGACGTGGTCCCGACGGACTACTCCGTTCGGATCGTCCCTGATATCGACAAACTGACATTTGCCGGGACCGAGACGGTGAAGCTCAACGTTCGCCGTCGCGTTCGGCAATTGGTGTTAAATGCACTCGAACTGAAAATCGAAGCGGCCTCTATCGATGGCAAACAATTGCCGGGCTCTGTAATTAAGACAGACACGAAAAACGAACTGCTCACGCTTGCGTTACCGTCAGGGCTTGCGACCGGCGAGCATACGCTGACGCTTGGTTTCACGGGTAAAATAAATGAGCAAGGGCAGGGCCTTTTCTACATGCGGTATCAGGAGCAAGGCACCGGTGCTCGGAAGATCATGCTCGGAAGCCAATTTGAAGCGACCGATGCCCGTCGATTTTTTCCTTGCTGGGACGAGCCTGTCTTTCGCGCGCGCTTCCAATTGACCGCGGTCGTACCGGAGAACTGGCTCGCTGTCTCGAATATGCCTGTCGAGACTGAGAAAAAAATCGCTGGCGGCAAGGAGGTGCGTTTCGCTGCGACCCCGCCAATGTCCAGTTACTTGAACGTTTTCGTTGCGGGCGAACTCGATTTCATTGAATCGCGAAGCGGCCCTACACAGCTGCGAGTGATTGCGACGAAAGGCAAGGCAGAGATGGGGCGCTACGCGCTCGAGGCCACGGCGCAAATCTTGCAATACTACAACGATTATTTCGGCGTGGCCTATCCATTGCCGAAACTGGATCAGATCGCGCTGCCCGGCGGTTTTGGAGGCGCAATGGAAAACTGGGGCGGGATCACCTACTACGAATCGAAACTTCTGTTTGATCCGAAAAGTTCCTCTGCGGAAACAAAGCAAGATATCTACGAGGTTCTCGCGCACGAAATGGCGCACCAATGGTTCGGCGACCTGGTAACGATGGCTTGGTGGGACAACTTGTGGCTTAATGAAGGATTTGCCTCGTGGATGGGCTCTAAATGCACCGCGCATTTTAATCCACAATGGGAAGTCTGGCTGCGCCGGGAATCCCCGCGGGATCCGAGCCGCCGTGTCGGAATCGCCAAGGAAGCAGCGATGGAAGGCGATGCGCGATCGACCACTCATCCGATTCAGCAGCCGATCGCGACCGAGGCCGAAGCCAACAGCGCATTCGACGATATAACGTACAAGAAAGGCCAGTCATTCTTGAGGATGCTGGAGAGTTTTCTCGGCGCAGACGTGTTTCGGCAAGGAATTCGCCGTTACATGGCGGCGCATATGTACTCAAACACCACGACAGCAGACCTGTGGAATGCGCTTTCGGAGGCCTCCGGGAAACCGGTTGGGGAAATTGCAGCCGGTTGGACAGAGCAACCGGGGTTTCCTGTCGTTAAAGTGAAACGAGAGCAAGCCGGCAACGTCTCGCTCACCCAGGAGCGGTTTACCGTCAATTTCACGAACGCTCCGCCGCTCGAATGGAAAATTCCTCTCACATATGCGGTGGTCGGTGAAACTCCTGCGACACTGTTGATGACCAGGAAGCTCGACAGCATCCGCAACATTCCTGCTGATCGAGCGCTCAAGCTGAACGTAAACGGTGCTGGAAATTACCGCGTCGAATACGACGAGGTATCTTGGAAATTATTGCTCGGGGCTTTGAAGTATTTGGGCGTTGAGGATCGTGTCAATCTACTGTGCGACACCTGGGCTCTGACGCAGGCGAACCGGGCCCCGATCGCTGTTTACTTTGAGTTGGTGGAAAAGCTGCCGGCTTCGACCGAGCTGGCCGAGCGCGAACAGATCATTCACGTGCTTGATTTTATTAACCGGCTTTTGAGTGGCAGTTCTGAACAGGAGGAATTTCAGCGCTATGCGCGGTCACTCTTGCGTCCTACTTTTGATACGGTTGGCTGGGAAACCAAACCGGGCGAGCAAACGGCCACGGCAAATCTGCGGGCGAGCCTGATTACGGCGCTCGGAAACCTCAACGACCCGAAAATCGTCGCGAATTGTCGCGAACATTTTAAAGCTTATCTCGCAAATCCAAAATCGCTCGCTCCTGATCTTCGGCCGGCGGTCTTTTCAGTTGTCGGACGGTATGCTGACGAATCGACATGGAATGAACTTCACCAGCTTGGCCTCAAGACAACGAGCATTGAAGAAAAACAAAACTATTACGATGCGCTAGCCGGTGCGATCGACCCCAAATTGGTCAAAAAGGCCCTTCCTATCGCGCTTACAGACGAGTTGCCAACGAGCCGCGCGGTCTTTCTTGTCTCGAGAGTCGCTCGCGGAAGTGGTCATCCAGATATCGCGTGGGATTTTGCCAGGGCGAGCATGAAAGCGCTCCTCGCAAAGAGCGACGCGCTGGGCGCTAACACGTATGCGCCCAGTCTGTTCACTTTTTTCTCGGACGATGCGCGCCTCCAGGAGCTGAAGACATACGCAAAAGACAATTTGCCGGCTGCGAGCGCTCCGCAAGTAGCAAAGGCCCTGGATGAAATTCAGTTCCGATCAGAATTCAAAAAACGGCTCGCACTCCAACTCAGTGCATGGATCAATGGCAAAAATCTTGCTGAGCGCCAGGAGTCACTCACCCATCACTGATCGGTATTCTGCTGCGGCGTGATCCAAAGACGCATTGGAATCATTGAAGACTCAACAAAATCGTGGTGGCGGAAAAATTCCTGCGCCAGATTTTCCGGTCGGTCAGTCAGCAACGTAATGCGGAGGAAATTTTTCTGTTTGGCAAAATCGATCGCATGTTGGAGAAGCCTCGACCCGTAACCCTTGCCTTGGTATTGCTGGTGGATCACCAGATCTTCGAGTAGGATCACGAAGCCGCCCTCAGCAGTGCTGATGGTAAACAGTAAATTGATCATTCCCACGATCGCTCCGTTCTGCCGCAATACGAACACGCGCCCCCGGCTTGGTTGTTCGAAAATCAGGCGCAAACCACGAAGTTGTTTTTCCTTGTCCGGACGGAAATCGCCTTCCTGAGAGAATAATCCACCGAGCATTTCCGAGAGTTCGTCTAGATCAGCCTCGGTCGCCGGCTCAATCACCACATGTTCTTTTTCGCCCATTGCTTGCAGTGCTTATTCCAAAAATCCGCCATTCTGGCAATCAAATTAGCCTGACACGCTGCTGGCGTTAACTATTGATGTGCTTGGTGCCGTTGACAATGTTGCGCTCGACCTTACTTTAGCCGCTCTTAAATCGCGCCGAGTCTGTTTTCGGTTTTATGAAACGCACTTACCAGCCATCCAAGCGAACACGCAAACGTCAGCATGGTTTTCGTGCCCGCATGAAGACTAAAGGGGGGCGCGCGACCCTGGCACGGCGCCGCCAACGCGGTCGCAAACGCTTGCTCCCAAAGGGCGTCGAAAGGCATTACGTGCGCCATACTCAGGCGTAACTTTCTTTTTTCCAGCCAATGTAATAGTCGTTTGTCTCTCCTACTGAGAGGGAGCAAGTTTTTTGGCTGGCCACGCCCAGGTGACTGGGTTACCCTGCGTCACAAGAATTCAACGGGATGAAATCAAGCGCAGTCGTCATCGAGTCGCCTCAAACGGATTCGAGGATTTTTGCGCACACACGTTGGGACGCGATTCCTGTGTTGGCTGCGATTTTTCACTGCGTCTATTTCTTCGGGATGTTCTATCTCTTCTCGCGGGTCCCGCTCTGGATCATGCTCGTTCTTGGGTTCGTCTATTCGGTGAGCATTTCATGGAATATCAACGGCATCTCGCACAACTTCATTCATAATCCTTACTTCCGATCGCCGTTGCTGAACCGCCTGTTCAGCATTCTTGAATCAATCACCGTTGGTTTTAGCCAGATTTTTTACGAGTGCATTCACATGCAACACCACAAGGGAAATGCTGACCTCCCTGACGAGCGTGGTGAGACGGTCGATTGGATTTCAATCTACAAGCATGGACATGACGGTGAGGCAGAGCACCCGCTTAAGTACACTTTCCTGAGTTTCTTCCGTGAAGATCCAAAGACGGTTTACCGGCAATTGAAACGCAAAAACCCGCGCGACGCCTTCTGGGGAGTTACAGAGTTAACGTTGTTCGTTTCCACGTTCGTCATTCTCGGCGTCCTTAACTGGCGTTACATCTGTTTCCTTCTTCCGTTTTGGTACTTTGGCCATTGCCTTTCCTACCTGAACGGCTACTACCGCCACTATGGTGGCAACCCGGACGAACCGCTTGCCTGGGGCGTGAGCAGTTACGAGAAACTTTACAATTGGACCTGGTTTTTTAACGGCTATCACGCGGAGCATCATTTCCGTCCTAAAGTGCATTGGACCCGTATGCAGACGCTCCGCGACCAGATCGTGGAGCAACAACGCGCTGCCGGTGTCCGAGTAATCAAGCCGCCGCACGCCCTTGCTTTTCTCGATCCCGACCTGCCGACCCTGAAACAAGATCCCCGACAAAAGTCTCGCGTTCGTTGGAATCTAAAGTCTGCGCGTCTCCAAGGTGGAGCCGACTGAGAGAATGCTCATTGAGCACCCCTCGGGTACGTAATATTGC